>RFXC01000084.1 GCA_009921765.1 Betaproteobacteria bacterium
TCATGTCTGCCGACGCCGAGCCCCTCAGGCGGAATGCCTGCCCGGCCCCCGCCTTGCCCGGGGCGCTGGGCCGGTGCTGGCGCGAAACACCAGTTGCACTGGCAGGCTCAGGCATCGCTCCCAGACCCTGCCCTCCAGCCGGGCAATCAGATGCTCGGCGGCGGCCGTCCCGATTTCGACGATTGGCGTGGCCACACTGGTCAGCCCCGGCTGCTGGGTTTCGCCGAGCTCGGTATTGTCAACGCCCGTGATCGAAATGTCCTCGGGTACGCGCACGCCCAGGCGACGACAAGCAAGCAGCGCCCCCACGCCGAACACGTCGTTGGTGCCCAGCACCGCCGTGGGCCGGTCGGGAAGCATGAGCAAGTCGCTCATCGCGGTTTCAGCTGCACGGAGCGAGATGGGCGCATAGCGTACATGGCGGGGGTCTAGCGCGAGGCCCGCCTCGCGGAGCGCCCGCCGCAAGCCCGCGCCCCGCGCGCGCGCCCGGTCGTTGTGCTGGGGCTCGGCGCTCAACAGCCCGAATCGCCGATGGCCCAGCGTGATCAGATGGCGTGCAAGCGCATACGTGGCGGCTGCGTTGTCGAAGCCGATGTTTGGATGCGGCGAACGCGGGTCGGCGCCCCAGGTGAGCACATACGGACGCTGGTGCTCCTCGAGCAACGCGAAGAGCTCGGGCGCGTGGTCAAGCCCAACAAACATGAAGGCATCCACGCCATGCTCGATCAGCTGCGCCGCCACGCTCATTTCCTTCGGCAGATCGTAATGATGTTCAGCCACCACCACCGAATAGGCCTGCGCGTTGAGACGCCGCTGCAGCGCGCTCGTGGTGCGCGCGTAGAGCGCATACTCGAACGACGGCACCACTGCGCCAATCATCCGGCTGCGCCGGCTCCGAAGCGAGCGCGCCCCACCATGCGGCACGTAGCGCAGCAATCGCACGGCCTCCTGCACCCGTTCACGGGTCTGAGGATCGACCCGCTCGGGTGAGTTGAGCACGCGCGACACCGTGGCGCTTGACACCCCCGCCGCGCGTGCCACGTCGAGCGCAGAGGCCCGCGCGATCGGGCTGTCGCCGCGGGCCGCCTGGGCGCGCGCTTGTCGTGCTTTCTTCATTGAAACAAGGATCCTGGACGATTCATCGAAGGTTTGTTATGTTGCCGGATGTAAACGATTACACCAACCCGCCACGGCCGAGCAATACGGTCACGCAGGGACCAGGATTCCAACAAGAGGAGACCCGGATGAGCCATTCCCGTTCAGACGACCGCTTCAACCCCAGCCGCCGCCAGACACTCGCCCGCGGAGGAGCACTGGCCGGTGCCGCTGCAGCAGCACAGATGCTGCCGCTTGCCGCGAACGCCCAGGCCGGCGATCTCGCCGCCTATCAGTCCGCCAAAATCGACTGGAAGCAGGCCTCGGGCGAATCCATCACCGTGGCGGTCATTCCTGCAAGTTACTTCGACAATCTCATCGGCCTTCAACCCCAGTTCGAGGCGCTCACCGGCATCAAGCTGCGCTTCGAAAAGGTGCCCCCGGGGCAGATCCGCCAGAAGGCGATGCTCGACCTGTCCTCCAAGACCGCCACCTACGCCACCCATGCCGCCGACCCCATGTATTACCCGCTTTATGTGGCCAACAAATGGGTTGAACCGCTCGATCGCTACCTGTCTGACGCCAAACTCACCGACGCAGCCTGGTACAACTACAACGATATCCTGAAAGCCTGGCGTGATGCGGTTTCCATGGATGGCAAACCCTACGGCGTGCCCTTTGACGGCGAAGTCACCGTACAGGTCTACCGCAAGGATCTCTATGAGGCCAAGGGCCTCAAGCCCGCCACCACCTACGACGAACTGCTCGCCAACGCCAAGGCCCTCACCGATCCGGCCAACCGCATGTACGGGCTTGCCATGCGCGGCTTTGCCGGCGCCGGCCAGAACATGTACATCTATCCGTCAATCCTGCGTGGCTTTGGCGGCGGCTGGTTCGAAGGCAATAATCTGGTGGTGAATTCGCCCGTCGCGGTACGCGCCCTCGAGTGGTATGTGGAAGCACTCAATCGTTATGCGCCACCCGCGGTTCGCAACTGGAACTGGCCCGATATCGCCGATGCCTTCTCGCAAGGCACGCTGGGCTGCTATCTCGATGCGCATTCATCGGCGGCCGTGCTCAACAACCCGGAAAAATCCAAGGTGATCGGCAAGATCGGCTTTGCGCGCTGGCCCAAGGGTCCGGCGGGCAAAGGCGTCACCTCGATCTGGAACTGGAGCTTCCCGATCAATTCCGCGCTTTCCGCGCGCGCTAAAACCGCCACCTGGCTCTTCATCCAGTGGGCCACGGCTGCGGAAACCCAGGCGCTCACCTCCTGGAAGTTTGCGGGTGCCGCCAAGCGCTCGGGCGTCAACCGCACCTCCTCGTGGCAGTCAGCCGACTTTGCCTCCTCCATGGCCGGCATGGGCGACAACTTCATCAAGACCGCCATGGACACCCTTGCGCAGGACACTGATGTGGAATGGCGGCCGCGCGTGCCGCAGTGGCCCGCCATTGGCGAAACCATGGCCACGGGCATTCAGGCGGCACTCGTCGGACAGAAAACCGCCAAGGCTGCGCTTGACGAAGCACAGACGCGCATTCAGCAGATTCTGCGCGGCTGAAGCACGGTCACTGCAACACCACCGGGGCCGCCCGCCGCGCGGTCCCGGTGTCATGATCTGATGACGAAACTCCCGCTCACCCTCGAAGCGCAGGACCGCAGGTTTGCCGCCTGGTTGCTCGCGCCGGCGCTCCTTGTACTGCTCCTCACCACCACCACGCCGCTCATCTATCTTGGCTGGAACTCGCTTCAGCAGCTGAACTTCAGCATGCCGTGGCTGCGGGGCTTCGCAGGCCTGGGCAACTATCTGGCGATGGGCAGCGATCCGCGCTTCTGGAATTCGCTCTGGCTCACGCTCATCTACACCGGCAGTACGGTCACGCTCCAGGTAGTGATCGGGCTGTCATTTGCGCTTCTGGTGCTACGGATGCCGCGCGGCCAGGGCGTGATCCGTGTGGCGCTCATTCTTCCCATCGTGCTGGCGCCGGTCGTGGTGGGGCTCTTCTGGCGCACACTCGTGCTCTCGCCTGATTTCGGGCTGGTCGATATGGTCACGCGCGCACTCGGGCTGGGGTCGCACAACTGGCTGGGCGATCCTGATCTCGCACTCATCTCGGTGATCGCCATTCACACCTGGCAATGGACACCGTTTGCCTTTCTGGTGCTGCTTGCCTCGCTCGCCACCTTGCCGCCCGATGTGTATGAGGCTGCGCGCCTCGACCGGGCCAGCGCCTGGCAGCGTTTTCGCCACATCACGCTGCCGCTGGTGCGGCCCGCCATCATCATGGTGGTCATTCTGCGGATGATGACTGCGCTCTCGGCCTTTGCCGCCATCTACGCAGCCACGGGTGGCGGGCCGGGTTCGGCCACCGAAATCCTGAACCTCTACGCCTACCGCACCTCGTTTGTCGAGCTCAACCTGGGCTACGGCAGCGCGCTCGCCATGGTGCTGCTGTCGATCACGCTGGGTGTCTCGTGGCTCCTGTTTCGGCTGCGGCGATCGCGATCATGAGCAGCATGATCAATCGGAAACCAGGCGCCGCGGCACGCCGACTGCTCATGCTCATTGCCGCGGCGTGCCTGGTGCTCATCTGGGCGTTTCCGGTGTTCTGGGGATTTCTCACCTCGCTCAAGACCGAGCGCGATGTGCTGGCCTGGCCGCCCGTGCTGTTCTTCACACCCACCCTCGACAACTATCGGGCGGTGCTCGAGGGCAGTCGCTCCATCCTTCCCAATCTGTGGTCGAGTCTGGTGGTAACCACCAGCGCCACGGCGATCACCATGCTGTTCGCGGTGCCCGCCGCCTACGCCATGGCGCGGCTCAAAATGCGCTTCAAGCGCACCACCGGCTTCTATGTGCTTGCCACCCAGATGCTGCCGCCGGTGGGTCTCATCATTCCCTACTACATCGTGCTGCAGAAGATCGGTGGGCTCGACACCTACGCCGGCATCACCACCATCTATCTCACCTTTTCGCTCCCCTTTGCCATCTGGCTCATGATCACCTACTTCGAAGACATTCCCTTCGAGATGGAGGAGGCTGCGCTCCTCGATCGCGCCGGGCGCCTTCGCACCCTCTGGTATGTGATCCTGCCGCAGGTGCGGGGCGGTATGGCGGTCACCACCATCTTCGTTTTTCTGAATGCCTGGAACGAGTTCCTGTTTGCGGTTGTACTGGGTGGCAATACCGTTCGGCCGGTCACGGTGGCGATGTACAACTTCATCTCGGTCGAGCAGACCCAGTGGGCGCTGCTGTCGGCCGCGGCCATGGTCGCGATGGCGCCGGTCATCGTGATCGGCCTGGCCGCGCAACGTCATATCGTCAAGGGCCTCACCGTAGGCGCAGTCAAGGGAGGAGGCAGGCGATGAGCCGCTCGGCAAGTGTGCGGATCGAAGGCGCGGTGAAGCGACACGGAAAGACCACGGTGTTGCACGGTATCGATCTGGCGGTGAAGCCTGGAGAGTTTTTTGCCTTCCTTGGGCCATCGGGATCGGGCAAAACCACAACACTGCGCCTGCTCGCCGGGCTTGAAACGCTGGATGGCGGGCGGGTGTTTCTCGATGATGTCGACGTGAGCCATGCCGAGCCGGGCGAGCGTGACGTAGCCATGGTGTTTCAGAGCTACGCGCTCTACCCGCACATGACAGTTCGCGAGAACATCGCCTTCCCGCTCAGGATGATCCGCGAGTCGGCTGCTGCCATCGAGAGCGCCGTCACCGAAGCCGCCACCCGGGTGGGTATTGCCCATCTGCTCGACCGACGCCCCGGACAACTCTCGGGCGGCCAGCAGCAGCGGTGTGCGCTCGCGCGGGCCATCGTCCGCAAGCCCAGGCTCTTCCTGCTTGATGAACCGCTCTCCAATCTCGACGCCAAGCTTCGGTTGGAAACCCGCGCAGAATTGCGCCGGCTCCAGCGGTCGCTCAACGTGACCGCCATCTACGTGACGCACGACCAGGAAGAAGCGATGACGATCGCCGATCGGATTGCAATCTTCATGGACGGACGCCTGGTGCAGGTGGGCACGCCGCATGAGATTTTTCATCGGCCCGCTTCTGCGCAGGTGGCAGCCTTCATCGGGTCACCGCCCATGAATCTGTTTCCAGCGCACCTGGAGCGGGGAAGCCTGCGTATCGGCACTGACGTATTCGAAGACGCTTTTCCCTCACTGAAGGATTCCGACCAGTCGGTGCAGGCCGGTATCCGTCCCGGCGATCTCGAAGTGTGCACGCAAGGCGGGCTTGCTGCCGAAGTCGAATTCGTCGAAGACTTCGGCGACAGTGCGATCGTCAATCTTTCCATCGCCGGGCAGCGCGCCAAAATGCGCACCGAGCGCCGCGAGTTACCCGCCGAAGGCACGCGTCTGCGCGTGGCCCCGCGCGCGGGGAGCATTCACCTTTTCAGCCAGAGCAATGGCGCCAGGCTCCACACCTGACCACCCGCCCTCGAAGACCCACCACCGGAGAACTCACTTGAGCCGACGACCCAATATCGTGCTGATCCTGAACGACGACATGGGCTTTAGCGACATTGGTTGCTATGGCGGCGAGATCGAGACCCCAACGCTAGACATGCTTGCCAGGCGCGGTCTGCGGTTCTCGCAGTTCTACAACACAGCACGCTGCAGTCCTTCGCGCGCGTCGCTCCTCACCGGGCTTCATCCGCACCAGACCGGCATTGGGGTGCTCACCTACGATCTGGGTCCGGAAGGCTATGCGGGCAATCTGTCCGAGCAGTGCATCACGATTCCGGAGGCGCTGCGCGGCAACGGCTATCGCACCTACATGAGTGGCAAATGGCATGTGGCAAGCAACCTGGTCAGCCCCACCAGCGCCTGGCCGATGCAGCGCGGCTTCGATGAGTTCTACGGGACCATCATTGGAGCGGGAAGTTTCTACGACCCCAATACGCTCACCCGCGGCAACAGCAATGCCGAGCACGAAGCGCGCGACAACCCGGAGTTCTTCTACACCGATGCCATCAGTGATCAGGCGGTCGATTATGTTCGGGCGCATGCCCGCGACCACACCGACAAGCCCTTCTTCATGTATGTCGCCTACACCGCGCCGCACTGGCCGCTTCACGCGCACGAGGAGGACATTGCAAAATACCGCGGTCGTTTCGATGCCGGTTGGGATCAGTTGCGGGTGGAGCGTCTCCGGAAACTCGTGAGCTCGGGCATCCTGAAACCCGAATGGGGATTGTCGGATCGTGATCCCTCCCAACCGCCCTGGACCGAGGCCGAAGAAAAAGCGTGGCTGCTGCGCTGCATGGAGGTGTACGCCGCGCAGGTCGACCGGATGGACCAGGGGATCGGCCGCATCGTTGAATCGCTCAAACAGGCGGGCGTGTACGACGACACGCTGATCATTTTCCTCGCAGACAATGGGGCATGCGCTGAAGACATCCCCGAGGGGCTCACGGTCGATGTGCTGGTCAACCAGCTGATGATCGCACGCTCGCATACCCGGAGCGGTGAAACGGTGCAGTTCGGCAACAACCCCAAACTGATGCCAGGCGCCGAGAACACCTATCAGAGCTACGGCCCGGCCTGGGCCAACCTTTCCAACGCGCCGTTCCGGCTCTACAAGCACTGGATCCACGAGGGCGGCATTGCCACGCCACTGATCGCGCACTGGCCAGCCGGCATTCACGATCAGGGCGGCATCCGGCACACCCCAGGCTATCTGCCCGACATCATGGCCACCCTGCTTGATGTCACCGGAACCCGCTATGCGGGAGAACGCAATGGCAAGCCTGTGCCTGCGCTCGAGGGTGCAAGCCTGCGGCCCGCCTTCGAGGCCGATGGACTGCCCGAGCGGCCCATGTTCTGGGAGCATGAAGGCAACGCCGCGGTGCGGGTTGGCCGCTGGAAGCTGGTACGCAAGTTCCCCGATCCCTGGGAACTCTATGATCTGGACACCGACCGCACCGAACTCAATGATGTATCGGTGCAGCATCCGGCACGCGTCCAGGAGATGCTCGCGCTCTATCAGGCGTGGGCGGCGCGTTGCGGCGTGATTCCTCGCGAGAAAATTCTCGAAATCATGGCGCGCAATCCCGAGCCCGCGTTTTGGGAAGAGAAAGAAGACGCCTGAGGCGCCCCGGATGAGTCGCTGTTGCGCGCCATCGGCTGGATCGCCGGACGCACCCGCTGCAACCTCGCGAGGAGCGGCGGTGATTGGCGCCGGCCAAGAGCCGGGGCACACTCGGTCCGCCCCGATATCCGTTCCCGATGCCCCCATCGGATGGATCCACATCGCAGGTGGCAACACACGGATCGGCTCCAACGACCCTGAAGGATTCGCGAGCGATGGCGAGGGCCCGGCTCGAAACATTGTCCTGAGCCCCTACCGGATCAGTGCCACCACCATCACCAATGCCCAGTTTGCGGCATTCATCACCGCCACAGGCTATATCACCGACGCCGAGCGGGCTGGCGAGTCGTTCGTGTTTTACCTACAGATCGAGCCTGAGCGTCGGGCGGCCCTCCGACGCGTGGTGTCCGAGCTTCCCTGGTGGATGATCGTTCCAGGCGCCTCGTGGCAATGCCCACACGGACCGGGCTCCAGCTGGCGGGAGCTGGCGGATCACCCCGTCGTTCAGGTGTCCTGGAACGATGCAGTGGAATATTGCCGCTGGCAAGGCGCAATGCTGCCCTCGGAGGCGCAGTGGGAGCACGCCGCACGGGGCGGCGTACCGGCGCTTCGCTATCCCTGGGGAGACGAGCTCGAGCCGCAGGGCGAACGCCGCTGCAATATCTGGCAGGGCAAATTTCCGAACGCGCCGCTTGCCGGCTGGCAACCGGGTACGGTGCCGGCCCATGATTTTTCCCCGAATGGGCTCGGTCTCTACAACACCTCGGGCAACGTCTGGGAGTGGTGCGCTGATTGGTTCAACGCCGACTATCATCGGAAAACCCCCGATCATGACCCGCTCGATGATCGGCCCAGCGGCCGGCGTTCGCAGCGCGGCGGATCGTTTCTTTGCCATGTCTCATATTGCAACCGCTACCGGAACGCGGCGCGCGGGGCGAACAGCCCCGACGGCGCCACCAGCCACACCGGTTTCCGCGTGGTCAGCAAGCCGGGCTGAGCGCGAGCGCCTGCCCTTTGAACGGAGCCATTCCCCATGACCTACATTCTGGCGATCGATCAGGGCACAACGAGTTCACGCGCCATCGCATTCAATCGCGAAGGCAAGGCCATGGTCACGGCGCAGCAGGAGTTCACGCAGCATTTCCCCCAGCCTGGCTGGGTGGAGCACGACGCAAACGAAATCTGGACGACTCAACTCGCGGTCGCACGAGAAGCGGTTGCGCGCATGGGATCACTCCCTGGAGCAATCGGCATCACCAATCAGCGCGAAACCACGGTGCTGTGGGACCGTGCAAGTGGCGAGCCGCTCGCCCCGGCCATTGTCTGGCAGGACCGGCGCACGGTTGCCGCCTGCGACGCCCTTCGGGAAAGCGGCGAGCACCGGGCGATTGAAGAGGCCACCGGACTGGTACTCGATGCCTATTTTTCAGGCACCAAACTCGCCTGGCTGCTCGACAATATTCCGGGCGCACGGGCCCGCGCCGAAGCCGGCGAACTCGCCTTCGGCACGGTTGACAGCTGGCTGGTCTGGAAGCTCACAGGCGGAAGGCTCCATGTCACCGATGCGAGCAATGCCTCGCGCACGCTGCTCATGAATCTGTCGAGCGTGGCATGGGACCCAACCCTACTCGCAAGCCTTCGAATTCCGGCAGCGTTGCTGCCACGCATCGTGCCCTCGGCAGGCGTGATCGGCGAGACCGATGCAAAATGGTTCGGTCAGCCGATTCCGATCGCAGGCATGGCGGGCGACCAGCAGGCCGCCACCTTCGGTCAGGCCTGCTTCGCGCCGGGCCAGGCCAAGAACACCTACGGCACCGGCTGCTTCATGCTGATGAACACCGGCAACGCGCCCAGCCTCAGTTCCAACCGTCTGATCGGCACGCTCGGCTGGCAAATTCCAGCGAGCACCACCTGGTGTCTGGAAGGCAGCGTTTTCATGGCAGGCGCAACCGTGCAGTGGCTGCGCGACGGCCTGGGTCTCATCGAGCGTGCCGCCGATATCGAACCGCTTGCCGCAAGCGTTCCCGATACCGGTGACCTTTGGCTGGTGCCCGCTTTCACCGGACTCGGGGCGCCAGACTGGGACGGCCACGCCCGCGGCGTGATGATCGGCATCACGCGCGGTACCACGCGCGCGCATGTCGCCCGGGCTGCGCTGGAATCGATCGCGCTGCAATCAGCCGATCTGATCACGGCCATGGGACGCGATGCAGGCAAGGCCATCACCGAACTCCGGGTGGACGGCGGCGCCACCCAAAACAACCTGCTGATGCAAATGCAGGCAGATATTGCCGGCATTCCCGTTCTCCGCCCCACCATGACTGAAACCACCGCTTTCGGCGCTGCTGCGCTCGCGGGACTGGCGACAGGCTTCTGGCCGGGGCTTGATGCGCTCGCAGCCTGCTGGAAACTGGATCGGCGCTTCGAGCCGCAGTGGTCCGACAGCGATCGCGCCACACACCGCGCGCGATGGCGCGAAGCGGTCGACCGGTCACGCGGATGGGCACGCGATTGACCACCCGAACCCACACGCTCGCCGCGCTCACGCGGCCCGAGGGCTTCGACCTCGCGGTGGTCGGTGGCGGTGCAACCGGTCTGGCAATAGCACTGCAGGCGGCCTGGGCGGGCCGGTCGGTGGCGCTCATCGAGGCGGATGACTTTGCAAGCGGTACATCCTCGCGATCAACCAAGCTGCTGCACGGCGGCGTTCGCTACCTCGCGCAGGGAGAAATCGGCCTGGTGCGCGAGGCGCTCCATGAGCGGAAGGCCCTCATCGATCTGGCACCCGATCTCGCACACCCGCTTCGCTTCGTGATGCCCGCCTACCGCTGGTGGGAGCGCATGCTCTACGGCGCGGGCCTGGTCACCTACGACTGGCTCGCGGGCGCGTCCAGTCTGGGCAAGACCGAACAGTTGTCAGTGGCCACCATGCTCAGCCGCTACCCCACCGTGGCGCGCCATCATCTGTGGGGCGCAGTCAGTTACTGCGACGCGCAATTTGACGACGCCGGGCTCGCCATCGCCATGGCACGCGGCGCCGCAGCAGCCGGCGCGGTGCTGCTCAATCGCGTGCGGGCAAACTCGATCACACCGGCGCCTGGTGGCGGCCTCGCCGTTGAATTCACTGACCGGCATGGCGGAACCACCAACGTCCTGAAAGCGCACGACGTGGTCAACGCCGCAGGAGTATGGGTCGACGGACTTCGAAGCGCAGCGCCCATGGTGCAGCCAAGTCAGGGCGCGCATCTGGTGGTCGACCGCCGGTTTTTTCCAGCCAATGAAGCCCTGCTCCTGCCACGAACCGCTGACGGTCGGGTGCTGTTCGTTGTACCGTGGCTTGGCCATTGCGTAATCGGCACCACCGATACACCGCGGGATCCTTCGGACGTCGAATTGGGCCGCGAGCCACTGCCCTTCTCGTCCGAGATCGACCTGATCCTCGCCGAAGCCGCGCGGCTTCTCTCGCCCGCCCCCACGCGGGCCGACATCCTGAGCGCCTGGGCGGGGCTGCGCCCATTGGTCAAACCCGCCGCAACCAGTGGCCCGGCCACCCATCGGATCAGCCGGGAGCATGCAATTGAAGTCGCGCCTGACGGACTCGTCACCATCACCGGTGGCAAATGGACCACCTGCCTCGCGATGGCGCGCGATGTGCTCCGCGCGCTGCCGCGGTACCCCTTCGAGGCGACTACCCCGCCGGGCACAATCCTTCCGTCGGGCATGTCGGCCCTCGCCTCGCGCGCGCCGACCGAGGATGAAGTCACCTGGCTCGCCGATCACACCTGGGCGAGCACGGTGGAAGACGTTCTCGCCCGACGTTCGCGGCTTCTGTTTCTCGATGTGGCGTCCGCACTCGCCGCCGCGCCAGCGGTTGCTCGTGCGCTCGAGGCGCGCACCGGGCGCGACGCCGACCTCGCCGGTTTCCAGCTGACGGCCCACGCCTGGATGGCACGCTTTCGGCAGGTCTAGGCGGTGCGCGCTGAAACACGCGCCTTAGACACCGTTCCTTCGCACCGGTAGAGTAGGCATTCGAAGCGATGCATCCAGTGCATCGGCCGCGTATCCCCTTGCGAACAGGAGTCCGTGCATGTCCGAACGCTCGCCCGCCGTCACCGCCCCCGCCACCACGCGCCGGCCCAATGTGATCGTGATTCTCGCCGACGACATGGGCTATGGCGACCTGTCCGCTTACGGCAACGACCTGGTTCAGACAGCCAATATCGACAGCATCGGGCGGGACGGTGTCACCTTCACCGCGGGCTACAGTTCGGCGCCGCTTTGCAGCCCCTCTCGTGCAGGGCTCATCACTGGTCGCTACCAGCAGCGGTTCGGTTTCGAGCAGCAGGTTTCCTCAGGCGCCTTCCCGGAGCGCCGCGAGGCACGACTTGAAGACGGCAGCCTCGCGCCGCTGCAGGGCGAGGCCGAGTTCCTGCGCCGCGGCGTGCCCCTCACCGAGAAAAATATCGGCGAACTGTTCAAGGCAGCCGGCTACACCACCGGGGTGGTGGGCAAGTGGCACCTGGGACACGGCCCGGATTTCCTGCCGCAGAACCGGGGCTTTGATCACTCCGTGGTGTTCCACGGCAACACCAGCCTGCAGTTCACCCGTATCGATGATCCGGAGATGGTGAGCCTGAAGGTGGATTTTCATGACGAGGGAAAAGACATTGCATGGACCCGCGAAGGGCTGAACCAGATCCGCGTCAACGGTGAGATCGTTGATGTGGATCAATACCTGATGTTCTACTTCCGCGACCGCGCACTCGACTTCATCGACCAGCACCGGCATCAACCGTTCATGCTCTACTATCCGATGAACTCGCCGGTGCCGCCGCTGCAGGTGCCACGGGTTTATTTCGAGCGCCTGCGCGACCGGATCGCCAACATCAATCTGCGCGGCTACAACGCCATGCTGCTGGTCCAGGACGAAGTGATCGGCGCGCTGCTCGAGCGGCTGAAACTGCACGGTCTGGACCGTGACACACTGGTCGTGTTCGTGAGCGACAACGGCAGCGCCGCGAGCCGCCCGGGCAACAACGGTCCCTATTCGGGTGGCAAGTACACCACTTATGAAGGCGGCATCCGCATGCCGTTCATGATGAAGTGGCCAGGCCACATTCCCGCCGGACTGGTCTACGACCAGCCGGTCAGCACGCTGGATATCCTGCCCACGGCGGCGGCCGCATGCGGAGTCTCCACCGCCACCGCGCAGGCGCTTGACGGCGTCGATCTGCTCCCCTATCTCACCAACCAGACAAACGGCTCGCCGCATGAGGTGCTTTACTGGAAGCTTGCCGGTTACTGCGCTGTTCGAAAGGGCCGCTGGAAACTGTATCTGGAGCCGAAGAATGGAATCGCCCGCCTCTTCGACCTGGAGTCCGATCCCGCCGAAAAAACCGATCTGGCCGCCACCGAGCCCGCCATCTTTGCAGAGCTGAAGACGCTCTTCGAGCAATGGGACCAGAGCCTGCCGCCCCGCGCCTGGACCAACATCTCCCCGGTCTTCAAGAAATAAGCGCGAGGCACCGATGTCTGTCCATCATCTGCTCGCCAACGCCGCCCAGGCATTTTCCGACCACATCGCCATCCGGCATCTTGGCCGAGCAGTCAGATGGGGCGCCTTTGCAGACCGCGTGGCACGACGCGCCGCGTCGCTGCGCGAGGCGGGCATTCGGCCGGGCGAGCGCGTAGCGGTGCTTTCCGCCAATGTTCCCGAGCATCTCGAAGCCCTGTTCGCCGTGGTCTGGGCGGGTGCCGTGCTGGTGCCCCTCAATACGCGTCTCGCCGCCGCCGAGCAGGGCTTCATCATCAGCCACGCCCAGTGCTCGCTTTTGCTCCATGACGAGCGCAATGCCGCCCGCGCGCTCGAGCTCACCGGCGCATCGCCCAGTCTGCCCGCCACCTCGCTCACGCCCATCGATCAATGGGATACCGACAGTGATCCGCTTGCCGGGCATGATGGGCTCGCCTTTGCGCCGGCGACACCGCGTGCGCCGGCATCCATCGTATACACCGGCGGCACCACGGGCGTTCCCAAGGGTGTCGAGCTCTCGCACGAAGCGCTTCTTCTGCAGGCACTCGCTGCGAAAGACAATTTTCATCTCGACCACGACACCGTTTTCATCCACACCGCACCGATGTTTCATGTGGCCGACTTCACCGCCGGCCTGGGGGTCACCGCTGCAGCCGCTCGTCACTGTTTTCTGCCCGAGTTCTCGCCGGCGGCGCTGCTGGATGCCATCGAGCGCGAAGGGGTCGACGTGGCCATCCTGGTTCCCACGATGATCGTGGCAACACTCGACGGCGCGGGAGAACGTCGCGCGGTCGTGCAGCGACTGCGCACCATCCTGTATGGCGCTGCACCGATTCAGGAGCCGGTGCTGCGCCGGCTCATGCAGGAAGCGCCCGGTGTGGGGCTGATTCAGGTCTACGGGCAGACCGAGGTGGGCGGGGCCTGCTCCATGCTGAAGGAGCGGTATCACGTCTTCGATGGACCGGATGCCGGCAGGCTGGGCTCGGCCGGGCGGGTGCTGCCGGCCTTTTCCATGCGCGTTGTTGATGACGCCGGACGCGACCTGCCGCCGGGCAAGGTGGGCGAGATCGTGGTGTCGGGTCCAGGGATCATGACCTCCTACTGGCGCGCGCCCGATCTCACTGCCAGCACGCTTCGCCAGGGCTGGCTGCACACGGGCGATCTCGGCACGTTCGATGCCAACGGTTTCATCAGCGTGGTGGGCCGGCTGAAGGACATGATCATCACCGGCGCCGAGAACGTGTTTGCGGGCGAGGTGGAGAGCGCCCTCATGTACCACGAGGCGGTGCAGGCTGCTGCGGTCATCGGCGTTCCCGACAGCACCTGGGGCGAATCGGTGCATGCTGTGGTGGTGCTGAAACCCGGCCACACCCCATCGGAGGCAGCGCTCATCGAGCACTGCCGCGCCCGCATCGCCCGCTACAAATGTCCGCGCACGGTGACGTTTCGCGCCGCCCTGCCGCTTAGCGGTGTGGGCAAGGTTCGCAAAGTGGATCTGCTCGCCGAATGGAAGCAGGCCCAGGCCAACGCCGCCAACTGAGGCCGCACGCCAACCGGGCGGCCAACGCGCGGGGGCAGGTGAACCCGGCCTACTGAGCCGTCAGATCCATGCTGCGGATCAACTCGCCCCAGCGGCGTGCCTCATCCGGCAACTGCGCTGCGAACTGCGCGGGCGTAGACCCCACCGTTTCAAGCCCGACCGCCTTGATGCGGCGCTGTGCATCGGGTTCGGCGATGGTCTGCCGGAATTCGTCGGCAACGCGATTGACAATGGCTGGGGGCGTTCCCTTGGGCGCGATCACCCCCCACCAGTTCCTCGGAATGATTTTCTGTAGATCGGCGTGCCCAGCCTGTTCGAAGGTGGGCAGGTCGGGAAGGCTCTGCAGGCGCTCTTTCGAGGCCACGGCAAGCGGTCTCACCATTCCCGCGGTAATTTGCCCGGCGAGCGAGGCCTGGGCAATCACCATGAACTGGACCTCATTGGTCGCAAGCGCAAGCGCTGAATCATGGCCACCCTTGTAGGGAATGTGAACCGCAGACAATCCGAGGCTGCGGATCAGCATCTCGCCCGCCAGATGAGGGGGTGTACCGCGTCCGGGTGATCCGAAGTTCAGCTTCCCGGGGTTCGCCTTGAGATCGGCGAGAAACTCGCCCACCGTTCGCGCCGGATGTTTGGCGGTGACCGCGAGCAGAAGCGGCACATCGACCAGCACGGTAACCGGCACAAAATCCCGAAGCGGGTCGAGCGAAGACTTGAACAGGAACTGGCTGATCACCATCGTGTTGGAAGGCACGATACCGAAGGTGTAGCCATCGGGCGCTGACAGCGCAATCGCCTGCATGCCAATCTGCCCGCCCCCGCCTGTGCGGTTCTCAACCACCATGGGTTGCTTCAGGCGCGCCTCGATACCGGGTCGGGTTGCCGCGACGATGGTGTCGATCAAACCGCCTGCGCCGAACGGGTTGATGAAGCGCACAGGCTTCGTTGGCCATTCCTGGGCCAATGCGTGACACGCCGACACAGCCAACCCCAGGGCGGCGATACCCCGGACGACAGATAGCATTCGCATCATGGGTCTCCCCCATTGATCTCAATGAGGCCAGATCGTAGGCGGTATTGGCCTTGGCTGTCGAACCGGCAGTCCGATTACGGCAGGGGTTATCAACTGGCCACCTGAGGACTATCATGATGGCAGAGCGACCCGTCAACCGACGATTGATCCGCCACCCAAGGAGACCCAGATGACCCGCTTTCGCAAATGGAGCGCCCTCGCTGCAATGGTGGCTGGGCTCGGCTCGGGCGCAGTCAGCGCCCAACAGCTCACCTTCATGACCGGGCCACAGGGCGGTGCCTGGATTCCGCTCGGCGGCGCCCTGAAAGGCCTCTGGGAGAAAGCGATCCCAGGCATGCAGATTCAGACCACGCCCGGCGCAGGCATCAGCAATGTACGCGGCATTGACGAGAGTAAGGCTCATATCGGCATGGCCAACTCATCGACTACCTATGACGGTATCGCTGGCAACAAGCCCTATCCGAAGAAGGTCACCAAGGTCTGCCAGCTCGCCAATCTCTATCCGCAATATTTTCAGGTGGTGGCGCTCGCCGACGCCAAGATCAACTCATTCCGCGATCTGGCCGGCAAGTCGCTGGTGACGCAGCCGCGCGGCAACACCGCCGAGGTACTCACCGCCACAGTGCTCGAACTGAACGGCCTCGATTACAAGAAGCTGGGCCGCGCAAGTTTCCAGGCAAGCTATACCGATGCGGTATCCATGCTGAAGGACGGTCACGCGCATGTCTTCACGTTGGGCACCACTGCCCCTGCATCGAGCGTCATGGATCTGGCGAGTGCGCGCGACATCAGAATGGTACCGGTCGACGACAA
>RFXC01000085.1 GCA_009921765.1 Betaproteobacteria bacterium
CCGTCAACGTCGTCTTGCCATGATCCACGTGCCCGATCGTTCCCACGTTCACGTGTGGCTTCGTACGCTCAAACTTGCCTTTTGCCATCTCTACGCTCCGAATATCGTGTGTGTGTATTGCCGGCGGGCGCGAGGTCTGGCCTTGCCCGCCTGCTGCTGCTTACTTGCCGCGCGCCGAGATCACCGCCTCGGCAACGTTCTTGGGTGCTTCCGAGTAATGCTTGAATTCCATGGTGTACGTGGCGCGCCCCTGGGTGAGCGAGCGCAACGTCGTGGAGTAGCCGAACATTTCAGCAAGCGGTACCTCGGCGCGAATCGCCTTGCCGCCGCCCACCATGTCTTCCATGCCCTGCACCATGCCGCGCCGCGAAGAGAGGTCACCCATGACCGTGCCCGCGTAGTCTTCGGGCGTTTCGACCTCCACCGACATCATGGGCTCGAGCAGCACCGGGCTTGCGCGACGCATGCCTTCCTTGAACGCCATGGAAGCGGCCTGCTTGAAGGCGTTTTCATTGGAGTCAACGTCGTGGTAGGAGCCGAAATGGAGCGTAGCCTTCACGTTGACAACCGGATAGCCCGCCAACACACCCGCCGGCAGCGTTTCTTCGATTCCCTTCTGGACCGCTGGAATGAATTCGCGCGGCACCACCCCGCCCTTGATCGCATCGACAAACTCGAAGTTGGGGCCACCCGGCTCGAGCGGCTCGACCTTGAGCACCACGTGCCCGTACTGACCGCGGCCACCCGACTGCTTGATGAACTTGCCCTCAACTTCGTCGACGCTCTTGCGGATGGTCTCGCGATAGGCGACCTGGGGTTTGCCGACTGACGCCTCCACGCCAAACTCGCGCTTCATGCGGTCGACCAGAATCTCGAGGTGGAGTTCACCCATGCCGGAGATGATGGTCTGACCCGATTCTTCGTCGGTCCGGACACGGAACGAGGGGTCTTCCTGGGCGAGGCGCCCCAACGCAATGCCCATCTTTTCCTGGTCGGCTTTGGTCTTGGGTTCGACCGCCTGGGAAATGACGGGCTCGGGAAACTCCATGCGCTCGAGCATGATGTGCGCATCGGGGTCGCACAGCGTTTCACCCGTGGTGACGTCTTTCAGGCCGACGCAGGCAGCGATATCGCCCGCCCGAACTTCCTTGATTTCTTCGCGCTGATTGGCATGCATCTGGAGCAGGCGGCCAATGCGCTCCTTCTTGCCCTTTACCGCGTTCAGAATGGTGTCGCCCGAATTGAGCACCCCGGAGTACACGCGGATGAATGTGAGCTGGCCCACGAAGGGGTCGGTCATGAGCTTGAATGCAAGCGCCGCAAATTTTTCGCCGTCGTCGGCCTTGCGAAGCAGCTCTTTCTCGTCTTCGTCGGTGCCCTTGACCGGGGGGATGTCCACCGGCGACGGCAGGAAGTCGATCACCGCATCGAGCATGGCCTGCACGCCCTTGTTCTTGAAGGCGGTGCCGCACAGCATGGGAACGATTTCGCCGGCAATGGTGCGCTGACGGATGCCGTGCTTGATGTCTTCGACCGACAGATCACCGCCTTCGAGATAGCGGTTCATCAGATCTTCGTTGGCCTCGGCTGCGGCCTCGATCATTTTTTCGCGCCACTCTTCGCAGACGTCGGCAAGCTCGGCCGGCACGTCTTCGAGCTGGAACTTCATGCCCTGCGAGGCGTCATCCCAATAGATGGCCTTCATGCGGACCAGGTCGACCACGCCCTTGAAGTTTTCCTCGGCACCAATGGGAACCTGGATGGGAATGGGATTGGCACGCAGACGCGCCCGCATCTGGTCGTGGACCTTGAAGAAATTGGCGCCTACTCGGTCCATCTTGTTGACGAACGCGAGGCGGGGCACGCCGTATTTGTTGGCCTGACGCCAGACGGTTTCGGACTGGGGCTGCACACCGCCCACCGCGCAGTACACCATGCAGGCACCGTCGAGCACCCGCATTGAGCGCTCAACCTCGATGGTGAAATCAACGTGCCCTGGCGTGTCGATGATGTTGATGCGATGCTCGGGATAGGACATGTCCATGCCCTTCCAGAAGCAGGTGGTGGCGGCCGACGTGATCGTGATGCCGCGCTCTTGCTCCTGCTCCATCCAGTCCATCGTGGCCGCACCGTCGTGAACTTCACCGATCTTGTGGTTGACGCCGGTGTAGTAGAGGATGCGTTCAGTGGTGGTGGTTTTTCCGGCGTCGATGTGGGCGGAAATACCGATGTTGCGATACCGATCAATCGGGGTCTTGCGGGCCATGATGGTGACTCTTGTCGAGGGGTTGATGCGGGCGCAGGGCTGTGCGGTGAGCGCAGGCGCGGAACAAACGGTTCAGGATTGCGTCGCGCGATGACGATCGTGTGACAACCGCACCGCCTCCGAGCTCAGAAGCGGAAGTGCGCGAAGGCCTTGTTGGCCTCGGCCATCCGATGCACCTCGTCGCGGCGCTTGACGGCGCCGCCGCGGTTCTCGGATGCTTCCATCAGCTCGTTGGCAAGGCGTTGGCCCATCGATTTTTCGCCCCGTTTCTTGGCCGCCTCGCGCAGCCACCGCATGGCGAGCGCCGTACGGCGCACCGGGCGAACCTCAACCGGCACCTGATAGTTTGCGCCACCAACCCGACGGCTTTTCACCTCGACCATGGGGCGCACGTTGTGGAGGGCCTGACCGAAGACCTCGAGCGGGTCTTTACCCGAACGGCTCTTGATCAAGTCGAGCGCGCCGTAGAGCATGCGCTCGGCGACCGCTTTCTTGCCGTCCAGCATGAGAACGTTGACGAATTTGGAGACTTCCACGCTCGAGTAGAGCGGATCGGGAAGAATCTCGCGGCGGGGAACTTCGCGACGACGGGGCATATCACACCTCTCTATTCAGCTGGCGGACGGGACAAGAGCCCCGCCTGCCTGGCGATGCGACCGAACCGGCGCGCTGCCGGCGGGCACTGCCGCTTACTGGAGCCAGACCCAATGAGGACCCGACCCCACGAAATGAACCGGATGCAAACAGCAACCGATTCTCCTGAAACTTGAAACCTGCCGGCAGCCGCAGGGCGGACCGGGGAGCGCGCCACCAAAGCGGCGCGAGACGGCGTGCTCAGCCCTTCTTGGGGCGCTTGGCACCGTATTTCGAACGCGATTGCTTGCGGTCTTTTACGCCCTGCAGGTCGAGCGAGCCGCGGACAATGTGGTAGCGCACGCCGGGCAGGTCCTTCACGCGGCCGCCGCGGATCAGCACGACCGAGTGCTCCTGCAGGTTGTGGCCCTCACCGCCGATGTAGGAGATGATTTCAAACCCGTTGGTGAGGCGAACTTTGGCAACCTTACGCAGTGCCGAGTTGGGCTTCTTCGGGGTCGTGGTGTAGACGCGCGTGCAAACGCCACGGCGCTGCGGGCAGTTGGCAAGCGCCGGGCTCTTGCTTTTGACCGCCGCGGATTCGCGACCCTGGCGCACCAGCTGGTTGATGGTTGGCATGAAAGATCCTTGACTAAACCTTTTAACTCAATCTTCAGATTAACGACGCCTTCCGGGGCCTGGCCCTGCGCTGCATCGAAAACCTTTTCTCAGGCGAAAAGCCTTCAAGTGTAGGACGAAACGAGCTCTCTGACAAGCTAAGGGCCGATTCGGTTGACGGATTTACTCCGTCTCCCGATGTGGCGGCGCGAAGACCACCGCCGGATGCCCGAGACAAGCGCGCGGCAAACGGACCGCTTCGCAGCGCGCCCGTCTGCCACACCGCATATCTCAGGCAGTCGCGTCGCCTGCCGCCTCTGCCTCCGAACCGGCATCCGACGGCACCGGTTCGAACAGCGCCTCGGCGGCTGCAAGTGCAGCCTGCTCCTGCGCCTCGGCCGCCTCCTTGGCCTTGCGGGCCCGATGGAAGGCGAGACCCGTGCCGGCAGGAATCAGACGGCCGACGATCACGTTTTCCTTCAATCCGCGCAGGTCGTCGCGCTTGCCCATGATGGCCGCCTCGGTGAGTACCCGGGTGGTTTCCTGGAACGAGGCCGCCGAGATGAACGAATCGGTGGAGAGCGATGCCTTGGTGATGCCCAGCAACAGATTGAGGTGCGACGCGGGGCGCTTGCCGGCTTCAACTGCCTTGTCGTTCTCGTCGAGCATCTCGGAGCGCTCAACCTGCTCGCCCGTGATGAACGGCGCGTCGCCCGGATCGGTGATCTGAACCCGACGCAGCATCTGCCGCACGATCACCTCGATGTGCTTGTCGTTGATCTTCACGCCCTGCAGACGATAGACGTCCTGGACTTCGTCGACGATGTAGCGCGCAAGCGCCTCGATACCAAGCAGACGGAGGATGTCGTGCGGATCGGCCGGGCCGTCGACGATCATCTCGCCCTTGTTCACCACCTGGCCGTCGTGCACCAGCACGTTCTTGTCCTTGGGGATCAGGAACTCGTGCGCGTTGCCGTCGAGGTCGGTGATCACCAGACGTTGCTTGCCCTTGGTGTCTTTTCCGAACGATACCGTGCCGGTGACTTCTGCCAGCATGCCAGCGTCTTTGGGCGCACGCGCCTCGAAGAGCTCCGCCACGCGCGGCAGACCGCCGGTGATGTCGCGAGTCTTCTGCGACTCGAGCGGGATACGGGCGAGGAACTCGCCCACGCCCACCTGCTGACCGTCACGCACCGAGATCAGCGCGCCCACCGGGAAGCCGATGGTCACCGCGTGGTCGGTACCGGCGATACGCACCTCTTCGCCCGCTTCGTTGATGAGCTTCACCTGCGGGCGCACGGTCTTCACCGTGCTGCCACGCCGCTTCGCATCGATCACCACCAGAGTGGACAGGCCCGTGACCTCGTCGATCTGCTTGGCAACGGTGACGCCTTCCTCGACGTTTTCGAACTTCACCGTGCCCGCGTATTCGCTGATGATGGGGCGGGTGAGAGGATCCCAGGTGGCGATCTGCGTGCCGGCCTTGACGGCCCGGCCATCGAGCACCATGAGCGTGGCGCCGTAAGGCACCTTGTGACGCTCGCGCTCGCGACCATTGTCGTCGGTGATCGTGACCTCGCCAGAGCGTGAGATCACGATCTGCTCGCCCTTGGCGTTGGTCACATAGCGCATGGTCATCGCAAAGCGGACGGTGCCGTTGGAGCGCGCCTCCACGTTGCTCACCACGGCCGCGCGAGAGGCCGCACCACCGATGTGGAAGGTGCGCATCGTGAGCTGGGTGCCCGGCTCGCCGATCGACTGCGCAGCGATCACGCCAACCGCTTCGCCCGAGTTCACCAGCACGCCGCGGCCCAGATCGCGTCCATAGCACTTGGCGCAGAGACCGTAGCGGGTTTCGCAGGTGAGCGGGGTGCGCACGCGAACCTCGTCGATGCCCAGCCGATCGATTTCCTCGACCGAGGTTTCGTCGAGCAGCGTGCCGTTCTCGTAGAGGGTTTCCTGGGTCTCGGGATTGACCACGTCGCTTGCGGCCACGCGCCCGAGAATCCGGTCACGGAGCGCCTCGATCACTTCACCACCCTCGATCAGGGCTTTCATCGATACGCCGTTGGCGGTGCCGCAGTCGTCTTCGGTGACCACCAGGTCTTGCGTGACATCGACCAGACGGCGGGTGAGGTAGCCCGAGTTGGCGGTCTTCAGCGCGGTATCGGCCAGACCCTTCCGCGCACCGTGCGTGGAAATGAAGTACTGCAGAACGTTGAGGCCCTCGCGGAAGTTTGCCGTGATGGGAGTTTCAATGATCGAGCCATCAGGCTTGGCCATCAGGCCGCGCATACCGGCGAGCTGACGGATTTGCGCAGCCGATCCACGCGCGCCGGAGTCGGCCATCATGTAGATGGCATTGAACGATTCCTGGGGCACGGTCTTGCCCTGACGGTTCACCACCGGCTCGGTCGCGAGCTGCTCCATCATGGCCTTGCCCACGAGATCGCCGGCACGGCCCCAGATGTCAACCACCTTGTTGTAGCGCTCGCCCTGGGTGACCAGACCCGAGGTGTACTGCTGTTCGATCTCTTTCACCTCGGCTTCGGCCGCTTCCAGAATGCCCTGCTTCTGCGGCGGCACCAGCATGTCGTCGATCGCAATCGAGATGCCGGCGCGGGTGGCGAGCCGGAACCCGTTCTGCATCAGCTGGTCAGCGAAGATGACGGTATCGCGAAGACCACAACGGCGGAACGAGGCATTGATGAGGCGCGAGATTTCTTTTTTCTTCAGCGCCTTGTTCATCAGATCGAAAGACAGGCCTTTGGGCAGAATTTCCGACAGCAGTGCCCGGCCCACCGTGGTCTCGACGCGGCGCAGAACCGGCGTGAGGTTTCCTTCGGCGTCTTTCTGGTGCTCGAACAGGCGCACAGTGATGCGCGTGCCGAGCTCAACCCGACCGCTGTCATAGGCGCGATGCACCTCGCCCACATCTGACAGCACCATGCCTTCGCCACGCGCATTGACCTTCTCGCGCGTGGTGTAGTAAAGCCCCAGCACGATGTCCTGCGACGGCACGATCGAGGGTTCGCCGTTGGAGGGGAAGAGCACGTTGTTGGAGGCAAGCATGAGCGCGCGCGCCTCGAGCTGCGCCTCGATCGAAAGCGGCACGTGAACGGCCATCTGGTCGCCGTCGAAGTCGGCGTTGAAGGCCGCGCAGACCAGCGGATGCAGCTGAATCGCCTTGCCCTCGATCAGCACCGGCTCGAACGCCTGGATGCCGAGGCGGTGGAGCGTGGGCGCGCGGTTGAGCAGCACCGGATGCTCGCGGATGACCTCTTCGAGAATGTCCCAGACGATGGGCTCCTGATTCTCGACGAATTTCTTCGCCTGCTTGATGGTGGTGGCCACACCCATCAGCTCAAGCTTGTGGAAGATGAAGGGCTTGAAGAGTTCGAGCGCCATCAGCTTGGGCAAGCCGCACTGATGGAGTTTGAGCTGCGGACCCACCACGATCACCGAACGGCCCGAGTAATCGACACGCTTGCCGAGCAGGTTTTGACGGAAGCGGCCGCCCTTGCCCTTGATCATGTCGGCAAGTGACTTGAGCGCGCGCTTGTTCGCACCCGTCATGGCCTTGCCGCGCCGACCGTTGTCGAGCAACGAATCGACCGCTTCCTGGAGCATCCGCTTTTCGTTGCGCACGATGATCTCGGGCGCTTTGAGTTCGAGCAGACGCTTCAGACGGTTGTTGCGGTTGATGACCCGACGATACAGATCGTTGAGGTCGGAGGTGGCAAACCGGCCGCCATCGAGCGGTACCAGCGGACGCAGCTCCGGCGGCAGCACCGGCAGCACATCCATCACCATCCACTCGGGCTTGATGCCGGAACGCTGGAAGCCCTCGAGCACCTTCAGGCGCTTGGCGATCTTCTTGATCTTGGCTTCCGAACCGGTGGCTTCGAGGTCGCGACGCAGGGTTTCGATCTCGCGATCGATGTCGATGGTGCGCAGCAGCTCGCGCACACCCTCGGCACCCATCAGCGCGCGGAAGTCATCACCGTATTCGGTGCACTTCGCGATGTAGTCGTCCTCGGTCATGATCTGGCAGCGCTTGAGCGGGGTGAGTCCCGGCTCGATCACGACAAAGGCTTCGAAATAAAGCACGCGCTCGATATCGCGCAGCGTCATGTCGAGCACCATGCCCAGACGCGACGGCAGCGACTTCAGGAACCAGATGTGCGCGGTGGGCGAGGCAAGCTCGATGTGCCCCATGCGCTCGCGACGCACCTTGGCCAGCGTGACCTCCACGCCGCACTTCTCGCAGATGACGCCGCGATGCTTCAGTCGCTTGTATTTGCCGCACAGGCACTCGTAATCCTTGATCGGCCCGAAAATCTTGGCGCAGAACAGGCCATCGCGCTCGGGCTTGAAGGTGCGGTAGTTGATGGTTTCGGGTTTTTTCACTTCGCCGAACGACCAGGAGCGGATCTTGTCTGGCGAGGCCAGACCGATCTTGATCGCGTCAAAGTGCTCTTCTTCCTGAACCTGCTTGAACAGATCGAGCAACGCTTTCATTGCAGCTTTCCTCCGTGGCTCAGTTGCGCTCGAGATCGATGTCGATGCCGAGCGATCGGATTTCTTTTACCAGCACGTTGAACGATTCCGGCATGCCGGCGTCGATCGCGTGCTCGCCCTTGACCAGGTTCTCGTAGACCTTGGTACGCCCATTCACGTCGTCGGATTTCACGGTGAGCATTTCCTGCAGCATGTACGAGGCGCCGTAGGCTTCGAGCGCCCACACTTCCATCTCGCCGAAACGCTGTCCGCCAAACTGCGCCTTGCCGCCCAGCGGCTGCTGGGTAACGAGCGAGTAGGGGCCAGTGGAGCGCGCATGCATCTTGTCATCGACCAGGTGGTGGAGCTTCAGCATGTGCATGTAGCCCACGGTGACTGCGCGGTCGAAAGCATCGCCCGTTCGGCCATCGTGCAGCCGCACCTGCGTCTTGCTGGGGGTGAAGCCCACCAGTTGGGTGCGCGCATCGTTGTCCGGGTAGGCGATGTCGAGCATCTGATGGATTTCAGGCTCGGAAGCGCCGTCGAACACCGGCGTCGCAAACGGCAGGCCATGTCGCAGATTCGAACAGAGCTCGACCACCTCGGGATCGGTGAGCGCCTCAAGATCGGCTTTCTGGCCGCTGGTGTTGTAGATGCGGTCGAGGAACTGCCGCAGTTCGGCGGCGCGCGCCTCGCGCTGCAGCATTTCGCCGATCCGGATGCCCACGCCCTTGGCTGCCCAGCCCAGGTGCGTCTCCAGGATCTGGCCCACGTTCATTCGGGAGGGCACGCCCAGCGGATTGAGCACGATGTCGACCGAGGTGCCATCGGCCATATAGGGCATGTCCTCCACCGGAACGATGCGCGAGACCACGCCCTTGTTGCCGTGACGGCCCGCCATCTTGTCGCCAGGCTGAAGCCGGCGTTTGACGGCGAGGTACACCTTGACCATCTTGAGTACGCCCGGGGGCAGCTCGTCGCCCTGGGTCAGCTTCTTGCGCTTTTCCTCGAAGGCGAGGTCGAACTGATGACGCTTCTGTTCGATGGACTCACGCAGCGCCTCGAGCTGGCTCGCTGCGGTTTCATCGGCCAGGCGCACCTCGAACCAGTGATAGCGGTCAAGGTCGGCCAGATACTCGGCGGTCACCAGCGCGCCCTTGGCGAGCTTTTTCGGGCCGCCGTTGACGGCTTTGCCGACCAGCAGGCGCTCGATCCGCTCGAAGGCGTCGTTTTCAACAATGCGCAGCTGATCGTTCAGGTCGAGGCGATAACGCTTGAGTTCATCGTCGATGATCGACTGCGCGCGCTTGTCGCGCTGAATGCCTTCGCGGGTGAACACCTGCACATCGATCACCGTGCCGCTCATGCCCGAGGGCACGCGCAACGACGTGTCCTTCACGTCGGAGGCCTTCTCGCCGAAGATGGCGCGCAGCAGCTTTTCTTCAGGGGTGAGCTG
Organism: Betaproteobacteria bacterium; assembly: GCA_009921765.1. The sequence goes on from RFXC01000085.1 coordinate 9,414, forward strand.
GGTTTCGCCCTTGGGCGTGACCTTGCCCACCAGCACGTCGCCCGCCAGCACCTCGGCACCGATGAAAACGATGCCCGAGTCGTCGAGCCGCGCGAGCTGGCCTTCTGAAAGGTTGGAGATGTCGCGGGTGATTTCCTCGGGACCGAGCTTGGTGTCGCGGGCAAGCACCGACAGCTCCTCGATATGGATCGAGGTGTAGCGGTCGTCTGCAACCACGCGCTCGGAGATGAGGATGGAGTCTTCGAAGTTGTAGCCGTTCCAGGGCATGAACGCGACCAGCATGTTCTGGCCGAGCGCAAGTTCGCCCAGATCGGTGGAGGCGCCATCGGCCACCACATCGCCACGCGCAATGACATCGCCCTTCTTCACGATGGGGCGCTGGTTGATGTTGGTGTTCTGGTTGCTGCGGGTGTACTTGATGAGGTTGTAGATGTCGACGCCCACCTCACCTGCCACGGTTTCGTCGTCGTTCACACGAACCACGATCCGGTTGGCATCGACATAGTCGACCAGGCCGCCGCGACGCGCGGTCACCACGGTGCCGGAATCGACCGCGCAGGTGCGCTCGATGCCCGTGCCCACCAGCGGCTTCTCGGGGCGCAGACACGGCACAGCCTGGCGCTGCATGTTCGAACCCATCAGCGCGCGGTTGGCATCGTCGTGCTCGAGGAACGGGATGAGCGAGGCCGCCACCGACACGATCTGGGTGGGCGCCACGTCCATGTACTGAACGTTGACCGGCGAGGTGAGTTCCGACTCGCCCGCTTTCCGCACCGACACCAGGTCGCCAGTGAGGCGACCCTCGCCGTCCATCGCGGCGTTGGCCTGGGCGATGACGTAGCGGCCTTCCTCGATGGCCGACAGGTAGTGGATTTCGTCGGTGACGCGGCTATCCGATGCCTTCCGGTAGGGCGTCTCAAGGAAACCGTATTCGTTGAGGCGTGCGTAAAGCGCGAGTGAATTGATGAGGCCGATGTTCGGGCCTTCGGGGGTTTCGATCGGGCACACCCGGCCGTAGTGCGTGGGGTGCACGTCGCGCACCTCGAAGCCCGCACGCTCGCGCGTGAGACCGCCCGGACCCAGCGCCGACACCCGCCGCTTGTGGGTGATTTCGGACAGCGGGTTGGTCTGATCCATGAACTGCGAAAGCTGACTGGAGCCAAAGAACTCGCGGATGGCTGCGCTGATCGGCTTGCTGTTGATCAGATCGTGCGGCATCAGGTTTTCGGTTTCGGCCTGGCCCAGGCGTTCCTTGACCGCGCGCTCGACACGCACCAGCCCGGCACGGAACTGGTTCTCGGCAAGTTCGCCCACGCAGCGCACGCGCCGGTTGCCCAGGTGATCGATGTCGTCGATCTCGCCCTTGCCGTTGCGCAGATCCACCAGGATCTTGATCACCGCGAGAATGTCGTCATCGGTGAGCGTCATGGGGCCGACGGACTCGTCGCGGCCCACGCGACGGTTGAATTTCATGCGGCCAACCTTGGACAGGTCGTAGGCATCGGCACTGTAGAACAGGCGGTTGAAGAGCGCCTCGACGGCCTCTTCGGTGGGCGGCTCGCCAGGACGCATCATGCGGTAGATGGCGATTCGCGCAGCCGTCTGGTCGGCGGTTTCGTCAACCCGCAGGGTCTGCGAAATGTAGGGGCCCTGATCGAGGTCGTTGGTAAAGAGCGTGCGGAACTCGCGGACGTTGGCCGCGCGCAGTTTCTTCAGCAGGTCTTCGGTGATTTCATCGTTGGCGCGCGCCACGATTTCACCGGTATCGGGATCGACCGCGCTTTGCGACAGCGTACGGCCGATGAGGTAGTCATCGGGCACCGACACGTGTTTGAGCCCCGCGGTTTCGATCTCGCGGATGTGGCGGGCGTTGATGCGCTTGTCCTTGGCAACAATCACCCGGCCATCGCGATCGGCAATATCGAACCGCGCGATGTCTCCGCGCAGGCGGTCGGGCACGAGCTCGAGCTGCGCGCCGTCATTCATGAGGCGGAACGAGTCGAAGACGAAGAAGTGCGCGAGGATCTGCTCGGGATTGAGGCCGATGGCCTTCAAGAGGATGGTGACCGGCATCTTGCGGCGCCGATCCACGCGGAAATAGAGGATGTCCTTGGGGTCGAACTCGAAGTCGAGCCACGAGCCGCGATAGGGGATGATGCGCGCGGAAAAAAGCAGCTTGCCCGAGCTGTGGGTCTTGCCGCGGTCATGCTCGAAAAACACGCCAGGCGAGCGGTGGAGCTGGGACACGATGACCCGCTCGGTACCATTGATGATGAACGAGCCGGTGTCGGTCATGAGCGGCACTTCGCCCATATAGACCTCCTGCTCCTTCACTTCCTTGACCGTGGGCTTGGCCGCCTCGCGGTCCATGATGACCAGCCGGACGCGCGCGCGCAGCGGCGCACAGAACGTGAGGCCGCGCTGCTGGCACTCCTTCACGTCGAAGGCCGAGTTGCCAAGCGAATAGTGGACGAACTCGAGCCGCGCCATCTGGTTGTGCGAGACGATCGGGAAAATCGATGAGAACGCGGCCTGCAGGCCCTCGTCCTGCCGCTCGCCGGTTGACACGGCGGACTGCAGAAACCGGTCATACGACTCGATCTGCGTCGTGAGCAGGTACGGCACATCGAGCACGACTCGCCGCTTGGCGAAACTCTTGCGGATGCGCTTTTTTTCGGTGAACGAATAGGCGGAAGCGTGGGCCATGGGCTCTCCCGGGGCGGGTCAGCGGGGACAACGGAGAACGAGACGAAAACACCCAGCCACCGAACCGCGCATGGCGCGGCCGGTGTCCGGGCGATTCGCTTGCTGCAAGAAAGGAACCAGCGGGTCGTTACTTGAGTTCGACCTTGGCGCCGGCGTCTTCGAGTTGCTTCTTGAGCGCCTCGGCGTCGGCCTTGCTGATGCCTTCTTTGACGGGTTTCGGTGCGCCGTCAACCAGATCCTTGGCTTCCTTGAGGCCCAGGCCGGTGGCTGCGCGGACAACCTTGATCACCTCGACCTTCTTCTCGCCAGCGGCGTTCAGAACGACGGTGAATTCGGTTTTCTCTTCAGCGGCCGGGGCGGCAGCGGCGGCAGCCGGGGCAGCCACGGCAACCGCGGCAGCGGCGGCCGAGACGCCGAACTTCTCTTCCATCATCTTGATGAGATCGGCCAGATCGAGGACCGACATGCCGCCGATCGCGTCGAGGATTTCATTCTTGCTGAGTGCCATGTTGTAACTCCGAAAAATGCTTGATGGTTTGCAGAATCTGAATGCGTAAGGTGGTTCGACTGACGCTTAGGCGGCTGACTTCTCACGCTCGTCACGCAGCGCTGCGAGCGTGCGCACGAACTTGCCGGGCACCTCGTTGAGCGTACGGACGAACGTGGCAACCGGCGCCTGCATCGTGCCCAGCAACGTTGCCAGCAGCGCCTCGCGGCTGGGCATGGTGGCGAGCGCCTTGACCCCCCGTGCATCGAGCACGGAATTGGGCAGGGCTCCCGCCTTCAGCACCAGCTTGTCGTTGGCTTTGGCGAAGTCGTTGAGAACGCGGGCGGCCGACACAGGATCGGTCGACATGCCATAGATGAGCGGACCAGTCAGCTGGTCGGTCAGCCCCTCGAACGGCGTGCCGGCGATCGCGCGCCTTGCCAGCGTGTTTTTGAGCACACGCAGGTAAACGCCCGACTCGCGCGCCTGACGGCGCAGCGTTGTCATTGCACCAACATTCAGACCACGGTATTCGGCCACCACGATCGCGGAAGCCTTCGCCACTTCGGCGGCGACTTCCGTGACAACGACGGCCTTGTCTTCTCGATTGAGACCCACGGTCTTCCCCTGGTTAAACGAAAGCGTCCTCGGGACGGTTATTGGCCACGCCTTTGCGCGACCGGACACCCGCCCCGCGAGCGCCCTCAGTTGCTACACGGCGACCGACCGGGGAACCCGCTGCAAACCCGCTTGAAACGGCTGGTCTGTTCACGTTGATCCTCGCTTCGGGGACGCCATCTGCGCAGGGACCTTTCGGAATTAAAGGCTTGCGGCAGACTGCCCGCTCACCCCCCTACGGTCTTTGATAACCCGCTGGTCCTGCACACCACCCACCCGGCAACCCGGGAAGACGATGCACCTGGACCCGCGGCCCAAAGTTCATTAATGACCTCGATGGGAACCGGAGCAGCCAGCAGCCAGCTTGAGCCACTGCGCCGGATCCCGCTTTTCCTTAACTGGCAGTGGCCGAGAACGCGGCCGGATCGACGCGAACGCCCACGCCCATCGTGCTCGACACGGCCACCTTGCGCAGGTAGATGCCCTTTGAGCTCTGGGGGCGCGCCCGATTGAGCGCGTCGATCAGCGCCTTGATGTTGGTTTCGAGCTGCTCGGTGCCAAAGGACGCGCGACCGATCGTGGCATGCACAATGCCCGCCTTGTCGGTGCGGTACTGCACCTGACCGGCCTTGGCGTTGCGAACAGCGCCCGCCACATCGGGGGTGACCGTGCCAACCCGCGGGTTGGGCATGAGGCCGCGCGGGCCCAGGATCTGACCGAGACCGCCCACCACACGCATGGCGTCGGGCGACGCAATCGCGATGTCAAAATTGATGTTGCCCGCCTTCACCTGCTCGGCAAGGTCTTCCATGCCAACGATATCGGCACCTGCGGCGCGCGCTTCATCGGCCTTGGCCCCCTGGGTGAAAACGGCCACGCGCACCGATTTGCCGGTGCCAGCGGGCAGAACCACCGAGCCGCGAACCACCTGATCGGATTTCTTCGCGTCAACGCCCAGTTGCACGGCGACGTCGATGGATTCATCGAACTTGGCGGTGGCGCATTCCTTAACGAGCGACAACGCTGCGTTCAGGGCGTAGGCTTTCTGCGGTTCGACCTTGGCGCGGATGGCCTTGGCGCGTTTGCTGAGTCGGGCCATGATCAGAGCCCCTCCACGGTGATGCCGATGCTGCGGGCCGATCCGGCGATCGTGCGCACGGCAGCATCGAGGTTGGCGGCGGTGAGGTCAGGCATTTTGGCCTTGGCGATTTCCTCGGCCTGCTGGCGGGTGATGGAACCCACCTTGTCGGTATGCGGCCGGGGCGAGCCCTTGTCGATCTTGGCCGCCTTCTTGATGAGAATGGTGGCCGGAGGAGTCTTCATCACGAAGGTGAAGCTCTTGTCGGCGTAGGCGGTGATCACCACAGGAATGGGCAGACCGGGCTCCACGCCCTGAGTCTGGGCGTTGAACGCCTTGCAGAATTCCATGATGTTCAAGCCGCGCTGACCCAGCGCCGGGCCAATCGGGGGGGCAGGATTGGCTTTGCCTGCAGGGACCTGCAGTTTCACAAAGCCGACGATCTTCTTCGCCATCTGGCGTCTCCAGGTTTGAGTTCAAACGCGCGTTCGGATGACCGTTTGGTAACGGGTCGGCTTACTTGCGCTCCTCGGATCCCCCGCAGCCACTGCACTGCCGGGGATATGCGCCTTGCGGCGCGATTCGTTCAACGTTTCGATCGGTGCGGGTCAGACCTTTTCAACCTGGCCGAACTCGAGTTCCACCGGCGTGGCGCGGCCAAAAATGGTGACCGACACGCGCAGGCGGCTCTTGTCGTAGTTGACTTCCTCGACATTGCCGTTGAAGTCGGTGAACGGGCCTTCTTTCACACGAACCATTTCGCCCACTTCGAACAGCGTCTTGGGGCGGGGCTTTTCCACCCCTTCCTGCATCTGGGCCATGATCTTCTCGACCTCCTTGTCGGAGATCGGCGAAGGCCGGTTGCCCGCTCCCCCCACAAAGCCCGTGACCTTGTTGGTGTGCTTGACCAGATGCCAGGTGTCGTCGTCGAGCACCATTTCGACCAGCACATAGCCGGGGAAGAAACGGCGCTCGGTGATGGTGCGCTGGCCATTGCGCATTTCAACCACCTCTTCGGTGGGCACCAGGATGCGACCGAACTTGTCCGCCATGCCGGAACGGTCGACCCGCTCCTGCAGCGCGCGAGCAACGCTCTTTTCCATTCCGGAATAGGCGTGCACGACGTACCAACGCTTCGACATTTATTTCTTCCAGCCGAGCAGCAGATCGTAGAGCACCCATTCGAGCGTCTTGTCGACCAGCCAAAGAAAAAGCGCCATCACGACCACGAAGGCAAAAACAGTCAGTGTCATCTGAACTGTTTCCTTGCGCGTGGGCCAGACCACCCGCTGGGTTTCCGCCCAGGAATCTTTTGCAAACGCGAAGAACCGTTGACCCGGACCGGAGAACCAGGCGATGGCTGCTCCTGCCACCAAACCGGCAATGACCGATACCACCCGCACCACGGTGGGCTGCTCGGCAAGGAGGTAGAAGCCAACGATGCCGGCCACAATGACGGCAATCGCCAACCCCACCTTCAGGCGGTCAGCTGTGCTGGAAACGGTTTCGACGGTTTGCTGAGACATGAATGACCGGTGAATCTAGGAATCGAGGAGAAAGTGGCAGGGGCAGAGGGGATCGAACCCCCGACCTTCGGTTTTGGAGACCGACGCTCTGCCAGTTGAGCTATGCCCCTGCTGTCCTGCTCCGAAAGCGAACAATCCGCGCTGGCCCCTGTGGCGCCGGCGCGGATTGCGCAGTTACCCCCTTACGCGATGACCTTGGCGACGACGCCTGCACCGACCGTGCGTCCGCCCTCGCGGATCGCAAAGCGCAGCCCCTGCTCCATCGCGATCGGCGCAATCA
>RFXC01000086.1 GCA_009921765.1 Betaproteobacteria bacterium
CGCCGATGAAATCGCCTACAGCAACCATGATGTCGACGATGGCCTGCGGGCCGGGTTGATCGATCAGGAGGCGTTGCAGGCGGTTGACCTCTTCGCACGCCACCGCCGTACCGTGCTCGAGCACTATCCGGCGCTGGCCGAGCGCAGGCTGGTGCACGAGACCATCCGCCGGATGATCAGCGAATTGATCGAAGACCTGACCGCCGAGACCTTGCGACGGGTGTCGGCGGCGGGCGTGGGAAACGTTGCCGAGGTTCGCGCGAGCCCACCGCTCGCCGCTTTTTCCGCGCCGATTCGGCGTGACCTCAGCCAGCTCAAGCGCTTTCTCGCCGAGCGGCTCTACCAGCACCCCCGCGTGGAGGCGGTGATGGACGCAGCGCGCGCGGTGGTGGGTGAACTGTTCGAAAGCTATCGCTCCCAGCCCCAGGCCTTGCCCGCCGAGCATCGCGAACGGTTCAGCCGGCTGGGCGAGCGTGCGATAGCCGACTACATCGCCGGCATGACCGACCGGTTTGCGATTCGCGCGCATCACGAACTCACCGGCCGGCGGGTTCGCGAGTTCGACGCCGGGCAGGTCGACGCCGGGTAAGCGGCGCGCTCGGCTATCGGCGGGCACGTCCGCGATATACTTTAAAGTTCGACTGTAAAAAACCGCAACCGCGGCCCGGGCTCTTCCGCAGCGCGCAAAATCCGCCTGGCGGGAGTGCATCCAGGTTGCGCTGGCCAACTTGGGTTTTCGACTGTAATCGGGCGAAATACCCAGCCGGCGGAGGTCATGGCGCAGTGCCGCATCGATGGGCGTTCTCATCATCAGGCGGCCTGCGGACCGCCCGACGGTGCGGCCGCGGAAACGTGCATGACCAACACCGTCCGGTCAAAGGGTTCTGGAGCTTAGACATGTCCTCACTGAGCAGTGCGCAGCCTTCCGTCCCTGGAATTCAGGGGCTCTACGATCCCGCAAACGAACACGATTCGTGCGGCGTGGGTTTCGTTGCCCATATCAAGGGCAAGAAAAGCCATCGCATCATCGAGCAGGGTTCGCAGATTCTCTGCAATCTCGATCATCGGGGCGCGGTGGGTGCCGACCCCCTGATGGGTGACGGTGCAGGCATGCTGATCCAGATCCCGGACCAGTTCTTTCGCGAGGAAATGGCGCGTCAGGGCGTAGCGCTGCCGCCGGCCGGAGAGTATGGCGTTGGCATGGTGTTCCTGCCCAAGGAACACGCGTCGCGGCTCGCCTGCGAGCAGGAAATGGAGCGCGCGATTCGGGCTGAAGGGCAAATTCTGCTTGGCTGGCGCGACGTGCCGATCGACCGTGACATGCCCATGTCGCCCACGGTGAAGGCCAAAGAGCCCGTCATTCGCCAGGTGTTCATCGGCCGCGGCCCCGACGTGATGGTGACCGATGCGCTGGAGCGAAAGCTCTATGTCATCCGCAAGACCGCAAGCCATGCCATCCAGAAGCTTTCCCTCGCGCACGGCAAGGAATACTTCGTGCCGTCGATGTCGGCGCGCACCATCGTCTACAAGGGGCTCTTGCTGTGCGGTCAGGTTGTGCAGTACTACCGCGACCTGCAGGATCCGCGCGTGGTGTCGGCCTTCGCCCTGGTGCATCAGCGCTTCTCCACCAACACCTTCCCCGAGTGGCCGCTTGCCCACCCCTACCGGATGGTTGCGCACAATGGCGAAATCAACACGGTGAAGGGCAACTACAACTGGTTGCGCGCGCGCGAGGGCGTGATGCGCTCAGCCGTGCTGGGTGAGGATCTCGCCAAGCTGTATCCCGTGGTCTATGCGGGTCAGTCCGACACCGCCACCTTCGACAACTGCCTGGAGCTGCTGGTGATGGCGGGCTACCCCATCGCGCAGGCGGTCATGATGATGATCCCCGAGGCCTGGGAGCAGCACACGCTCATGGACGCCAAGCGGCGCGCGTTCTACGAGTTTCATGCAGCCATGATGGAGCCCTGGGATGGGCCGGCGGCCATCGCCTTCACCGATGGTCGCCAGATTGGCGCCACGCTCGATCGGAACGGGCTGCGTCCAGCGCGTTACTGCGTGACCGATGACGACATGGTGATCATGGCCTCCGAATCGGGCGTGCTGCCCATTCCCGAGAGCCGGATCGTCAAGAAGTGGCGTCTGCAACCGGGCAAGATGTTTCTGATCGATCTCGAGCAGGGCCGCATCATCGACGATGCAGAGCTCAAGTCGCAGCTTGCCAACAGCAAGCCCTACCGCGAGTGGATCGAGGCGATTCGCGTCAAGCTCGATGAAATCGGTTCGCTTGATGCCGACATCGAGGCCGACCGCCGCGAGCTTGCACCGGCCGTGCCGCTTCTCGATCGCCAGCAGGCCTTTGGCTACACCCAGGAAGATCTCAAGTTCCTGATGACGCCGATGGCAGTGAGCGGCGAGGAAGCCGTGGGCTCAATGGGCAATGACTCGCCGCTCGCGGTGCTGTCGGCCAAGAACAAGCCGCTGTTCAACTATTTCAAGCAGCTCTTCGCGCAGGTCACCAATCCGCCGATCGACCCGATCCGTGAGCAGATGGTGATGTCGCTGGTGTCGTTTGTGGGGCCGCGGCCCAACCTGCTTGATCTGAACAACATCAATCCGCCGATCCGGCTCGAGCTCTCGCAGCCGGTGCTCGACTTCGACGAAATGTCGAGGCTGCGCCACATCGAGCACTACACCGGCGACAAGTTCCGCGCCTACACGCTCGACATCACCTATCCGGTGGAGTGGGGTGCCGAAGGCATCGAGGCGCGCATTGCGTCGCTTTGCGCCGAAGCGCGTGATGCGGTGCGCTCGGGCTACAACATCCTGATCGTGTCCGACCGTGCGGTGAGCAGCGCCAGGGTCGCGATTCCGGCGCTTCTTGCCACCAGCGCCATTCACCTTGATCTGGTCGACAACGGCCTTCGCACCTCCGCCGGCCTGGTGGTGGAAACCGGCTCGGCGCGCGAGGTGCATCATTTTGCGCTCCTCGCGGGCTATGGCGCCGAGGCGATCCACCCCTATCTCGCGCTCGAGACGCTTGCCGACATGGCTCGTGGCCTGCCTGGCGACCTGGGTCCCGAGAAGGCGACCAAGCACTATGTGAAGGCGGTGGGCAAAGGTCTCATGAAGGTCATGTCCAAGATGGGCATCTCCACCTACATGAGCTATTGCGGCGCGCAGATTTTCGAAGCAGTGGGGCTCTCGGATGCACTGGTCGCCCGCTACTTCGCCGGCACGCCGTCCAAGGTGGGCGGCATCGGCATCTTCGAGGTGGCCGAGGAGGCGCTGCGCCTTCATCGCTCAGCATTCGGCAACGACCCGGTGCTGGCCCGTGCGCTAGATACGGGCGGCGAGTATGCCTTCCGGATCCGCGGCGAAGACCACATGTGGACGCCCGATTCCATTGCGAAACTCCAGCACGCCACCCGCTCGGGGAGCTTCTCCACCTATCGCGAATACGCGCAACTCATCAACGATCAGAGCGTGCGGCACATGACGCTGCGCGGCCTCTTCGACTTCCGCTTCGATCACTGTCAGTCGGTGGCTATCGAGGAAGTTGAACCGGCCGCCGAGATCGTCAAGCGCTTTGCAACCGGCGCCATGTCGCTGGGCTCGATCTCCACCGAGGCGCACACCACGCTGGCCGTTGCCATGAACCGGATCGGCGGCAAGTCGAACACCGGCGAGGGCGGCGAGGACGAAATGCGGTATCGCGCCGAAATGCGCGCGGGTACCTCTGTGGTCAAGGACGGCGACACCGTGGGCAGCGTGATCGGGCGCGACCGCGTCGAGGCCGACATCGCCCTGAAGGCGGGCGATTCGCTACGCTCCAAGATCAAGCAGGTGGCCTCGGGCCGATTTGGTGTCACGGCCGAATATCTCGCGAGTGCCGACCAGATCCAGATCAAGATGGCGCAGGGCGCAAAGCCCGGCGAGGGCGGGCAACTGCCCGGGCACAAGGTGTCCGACTACATCGGCAAGCTTCGGTATTCGGTCCCGGGCGTGGGTCTCATTTCACCGCCGCCGCACCATGACATCTATTCCATCGAAGATCTCGCTCAACTCATCCACGACCTGAAGAACGCCAACTCGCGGGCCTCGATCTCGGTGAAGCTGGTATCGGAAATCGGCGTGGGAACAGTCGCCGCTGGCGTGGCCAAGGCGAAGGCCGACCATGTGGTGATTGCCGGCCATGATGGCGGCACCGGCGCGTCGCCGCTTTCGTCCATCAAGCATGCCGGCACACCCTGGGAACTGGGCTTGGCTGAAACCCAGCAGACGCTGGTTCTGAACGGGCTTCGTGGCCGCATCCGCGTGCAGGCCGACGGCCAGATGAAGACCGGCCGTGACGTGGTGATCGGTGCTCTCCTGGGGGCGGACGAGTTCGGATTTGCCACGGCGCCGCTGGTGGTCGAGGGCTGCATCATGATGCGCAAGTGCCACCTGAACACCTGCCCCGTGGGGGTTGCAACCCAGGATCCGGTGCTGCGCAAGCGCTTCCAGGGCAAGCCCGAGCATGTCGTCAATTACTTCTTCTTCGTGGCCGAAGAGGTGCGCGAGCTGATGGCGCGTCTGGGCGTACGCCGGTTTGACGACCTGATCGGGCGAGCTGATCTGCTGGACATGCGAAAAAGCGTGTCGCACTGGAAAGCTCGCGGGCTTGATTTCTCGCGCATCTTCCATCAGCCCGCGGTCGCGGCCGATGTGCCGCGCCGGCAGGTGGACACGCAGGACCACGGGCTTTCGCATGCGCTTGACAACAAGATGATCGAGCTGGCGAAGCCCGCGCTCGAGCGTCGGGAGAAGGTGTCGTTCATCCTGCCGATTCGCAACGTTAATCGCACGGCAGGCACGATGCTCTCGGGCGAAGTGGCGCGCCGCTATGGCCACGATGGTCTGGCCGACGACTGCATTCATGTGCAGCTGAAGGGCACGGCGGGCCAGAGCTTTGGCGCCTTCCTCGCGCGCGGCATCACGCTCGATCTGGTGGGCGAGGGCAACGACTATGTCGGCAAGGGTCTGTCAGGCGGGCGCGTGATCGTGCGTCCTACCAATGACTTCCGCGGCGCTTCCGACCAGAACATCATCGTTGGCAACACCGTGCTCTACGGCGCAATCGAGGGTGAGGCCTTCTTCAGTGGCGTAGCGGGCGAGCGGTTTGCCGTGCGCAATTCCGGCGCGACCGCGGTGGTCGAGGGCACCGGCGACCATGGTTGCGAATACATGACCGGTGGCACGATCGTGGTGCTGGGCGCAACCGGTCGCAACTTCGCAGCGGGCATGTCGGGCGGTATCGCCTATGTCTACGATCCCGAAGGCGTATTTGAGTCGCACTGCAATCTTTCCATGGTGGCGCTCGAGCGGGTTCGTTCCACCAAAGAGCAGCTCGAACAGACCGATCCCTCAAGCTGGCACAAGGGCGAGTGCGACGAAATCATCCTGAAAGGGCTGATCGACAAGCACTTCCTGCTGACCGGCAGCGACAAGGCGAAGCGACTCCTCGAGAACTGGGAGCAGGCGCGCGCTGCGTTCGTGAAAGTATTCCCGAACGAATATCGACGCGCGCTCGGCGAAATCAACACCAAGGCGGGCGCGGCGCCGCGTCCCGCCAAGGTGAGTGCCTGAGCGAACGGGGCGGACACGCAGGCGGGCCCGCCGGGCTTGCGCTGCCTGGCCCGCGCGAGCAGAGACAACGCAACTACGACGGATAGGCAGTCAATCATGGGTAAGGTCACCGGATTTCTGGAGTTCGAGCGGCTCGAAGAGGCATACGAAGATGCGAGCGCGCGCGTTCATCACTATCGCGAGTTCGTGCTGCACCTTGATGACGCGGCGGCCGCGCGTCAGGGTGCGCGCTGCATGGACTGCGGTATCCCCTTCTGCCAGAACGGCTGCCCGATCAACAACATCATCCCCGACTGGAACGATCTGGTGTATCGGGGCGATTGGCGGCAGGCGATCGATACCCTTCACTCCACCAACAACTTTCCCGAATTCACCGGGCGGGTGTGTCCGGCGCCTTGTGAGGCGGCCTGCACGCTCAACATCAACAACGACCCGGTGGGCATCAAGTCGATCGAGCACGCGATCATCGACAAGGCCTGGGAGATGGGCTGGGTGCAGCCACAGCCCGCAGCGGTCAAGACCGGCAAGCGGGTGGCTGTGATCGGGTCAGGTCCTGCCGGGCTCGCGTGCGCGCAGCAGCTTGCGCGTGCCGGTCACGATGTGACGGTGTTCGAGAAGAACGATCGATTGGGCGGGTTGCTGCGCTACGGCATTCCCGACTTCAAGATGGAGAAGACGCACATCGATCGCCGGGTCGAGCAGATGGAGGCCGAAGGCGTCACCTTCCGCACCGGCGTTCTGGTCAGTCGCGAACCGCTTGCACCCATCATCACCAGCTGGGCGCGTGAAACGGTGCATCCCGATCAGCTGCTGCGCGAGTTTGATGCGGTGGTGCTCGCGGGGGGCGCCGAGCAGCCCCGCGATTTGCCCGTACCGGGTCGTGAACTCGCGGGCGTGCATTTCGCGATGGAGTTCCTGCCCCAGCAGAACAAGATCGTGGCGGGCGACCCGGTGAGCGGACAGATTCTCGCCACCGGCAAGCATGTCATCGTGATCGGCGGCGGCGATACCGGCTCCGACTGTGTGGGCACGAGCAATCGCCAGGGCGCAGCCTCGGTGACGCAGTTCGAACTCATGCCCCAGCCGCCCGATGAAGAGAACCGCGCGCTCACCTGGCCCTATTGGCCCTACAAATTGCGCACCTCCTCGTCACACGAGGAAGGCTGCGAGCGCGACTGGGCGGTGAGCACCAAGTCGTTCGTCTCCGATGACAAGGGCCATGTGCGTGCGCTCAAGGCTGCAAAAGTCGAATGGATCCGCGATCCCGCGAGTGGTCAGATGAAAATGAGCGAGGTGCCGGGCTCGGAGTTTGAGCTCCCTGCCGATCTCGTGCTGCTTGCCATGGGGTTTGTGGCGCCGGTTGGTTCGGTCCTCGAATCGTTTGGCGTCTCTCGCGATGCGCGCGGCAATGCGCAGGCAAGCACCGAGGGCGAACGCAGCTACGCCACCAGCGTCGGCAAGGTGTTCGCTGCGGGTGACATGCGCCGCGGGCAGTCGCTGGTGGTCTGGGCGATCCGCGAGGGCCGGCAGTGCGCGCGCGCGGTCGATGAATTCCTGACCGGTCAGTCGGAGCTGCCGCGCTAGGCGCACACTTTCGCTGCCTCGTGCACCGTCTTCACCGGGTCGCGGGCGCGTGATCACAGACGGGCGGATGCTGTGGCTCGATGCGATCCGGGTGATCGCCGCGCAGCTGATCGTGTTGCACCACCTGTCCATCTATGGACCGGTCGCGCAGGCGGTGCGCTCGGTGGCGCCAGGCGTCATTGACTGGCTGGATGACTACGGCCGGATTGCGGTGCAGCTGTTCCTGGTGATGGGCGGATTTCTCTTCGTTCGCTCAAGCCTCTGGCGCAGTGCGCCAGATCTCGGTGCGGTCGCGCGAGCGCTCATGCGTCGCTGGATGCGGCTGTTCCTGCCGTTTTATGTCGCGCTGCTGTGGGTGCTCCTCGCTTCGGTGCCGGGGCAGGCCTGGATTGGCGCCGACTGGGTGCCGCAATGGCCGGACCTGCCCACCGTGCTTGCCCATCTGACCGGGCTCTCTGACTACCTGGGGATCGATGCGCTCAGCGCCGGTGCCTGGTACGTCACCATCGACTTTCAGCTGCACGCGGTGGCGCTTGGGTTCGCGTGGCTTGCCGCCAGGAGTGCGTCGGCTCGGGCCTCACAGCAGCGCGTGTTCATGCTGCTGGTTGCGCTGGGCGCTGGCGCGTCGCTCCTGTGGGTCAATCGCCGCGCCGACTGGGACTTCCAGCCGCTCTATTTTTTCGGAAGCTTTGCGCTCGGCGTGGCGGTTGAAGGTTTTGCGCGCAGCGCCGGGCGCGACCAACGGTTGACGGCGCTCGCTATTGTGCTGCTGGCGGTGGGGGCGCTTGCGATCGACTGGCGGCTCCGGATCGCCGTTGCGCTCGCCTGCGCGCTGATTTTGGTAGCCGGAGTGCGCGGCTGGGGCGCAACATTCGATACCTGGTTGACGGGCGGGCGGTCACCCTTGCGCGCGCTGGTGCGCCGCTCGATTGTGGTGCTCGGTGACCTCAGCTATGCGCTCTTCCTGGTTCATTTTTCGGTCTGCGTGATGGCCAATGCAGTGTTTGTGCGCTTCACTGACCAGTCACCTCCTGTCGCGATCATCTTTTTCCTCGCGGCCTGGGCAGGCAGCCTGCCGCTTGCGGCGCTGCTGCACCGATGGGTTGAACGACCGCTCGCCAAACTGAGGCACTCTCATGGCTGATTCCACGCTGGCCGATCTGACCGCCGCCGAGCTCGCCGAACATTTTTCGCGGCGCGATCTCTCACCCGTGGAGGTGACGCTCGCGGTGCTCGAGCGGATCGACGCGTGCGAACCGCGGGTGAACGCCATGTACCGGATCGCACGCGAGTCTGCCCTCGATGCGGCGCGCGAATCGGCGCAACGCTGGCGGGCAGGTGTACCGCGTTCGGCTGCCGACGGTATTCCCGTCACGGTCAAGGAGAACCTGTACTCCAAGGGTGACCCGGCACCGATTGGCACCGCAGCGGGCAGCCTCGCGCCGCGCCCTGCGGATGCGCCGCCGGTTGCGCGGCTGCGTGAAGCAGGTTGCGTCATCGTCGGAAAGACCACCATGCCCGACTTTGGCATGCTCTCCTCTGGCCTCTCCTCGATCCATGGCATTACCCGCAACCCGTGGCGGTCCGATCTGAATCCGGCGGGCTCTTCGTCGGGCGCGGCCGCAGCGGCTGCGGCGGGTTACGGGCCATGGCACCTGGGTACCGATATCGGCGGCTCGATACGGCTGCCCGCGTTTCACTGCGGCGTATTCGGGCTCAAGCCCAGCCTGGGCCGGGTACCCATCAACCCGCCGTTTCTGGGGCGCGTGGCAGGCCCGCTGACCCGCACGGTGCATGATGCGGCGCTACTCATGAATGTCATTGCACAGCCCGATGCGCGCGACTTCATGTCGCTGCCTGCCGAGGCCTGTGATTACACGCAGGATCTGGAGCGCATTCAGCTTGCGGGACTTCGAATCGGTCTGCTTGAGGACATGGGCACCGGTTGGCCTGCCGAGCCTGCGGTGGTCGACACGGTTCGCGATGCGGCGCGCGCGCTCGAGCGGGCCGGTGCGCAGATTGAGCCGATCCCGAGTTTTCTCAGTGCAGAGATGCTTGACGGGATCCAGCAGTTTTTCGAGGCGCGTTCACACAATGAGCTGATGGCGCTCGACTCGGCCGCGCGCGCGTCCGTGCTGCCCTTCATCGTCGAATGGGCGACCTGGCGCGCGAGCGTGTTCAGTGGCGCCGATGTGATGCGTGCTTACAACCAGATTCATGCCATGCGGGAGGCGGCGGTGGCGGCGAGCCAGCCGTTTGACTATCTGCTGATGCCGACCGCGCCGATCGCGCGGTATCCGGCCGAGCATGCATGCCCTGGCAATGACCCGCACCGCGCGCTCGATCACATCGCTTTCACCGTCGCCTGGAACATGAGCGAGCAGCCTGCGGCGGCCGTCAACTGGCGATTTGATGGTGAGGGGCTGCCGCTTGGTGTCCAGCTGGTTGGGCGCCGGTTTGATGATCGGGCGGTGTTGCGGCTTGCCCGGGGGATCGAGATGCTGCGGCCAGTGCAGCAGCCCTGGCCGCCAGTTCGATAGTTGGTGTGCGCTCAGCCGGGCTCGGCGTTGCGGCAGCGGCAAAGCGACATGCTCTTGGAACTCATCACGACTTCGTCGTTCTGGTTGAGGCATTCCTGTTGCACCAGCAGGATGCCCCGATCGGGTTTGCTCTGCGAGCGGCGTGCTTCGATGACGGCCACCCGGACGCGCAGCGTGTCGCCCGGCCGAACAGGGCGGATCCAGCGCAGTTCATCGAGTCCGGGCGAGCCCATGCTGGAGGCGGGCGAGAGAAAATGGTCAACCAGCATTCGCATCATGATGGCGCCCGTCATCCAGCCGCTTGCGATCAACCCGCCATATAGCGACCCGGCAGCAGCCTGCGGATCGGTGTGAAAAGGTTGTGGATCATAGCGCTGGGCAAATTCAACGATCTCTTCAGCGCTCACCGTGTGTGAACCGAACTCGTGCACCTCGCCAGGTACGTAGTCTTCGAAGTAGCGGTCTTTCAGGGACATCGGCATCGTGGTCCTCCTGGGCTGCCTAAAATACCCCAATTCACATGTCGCGGTGATGAACCGCGTCGATTCTTCAGGGAGCGCTTTCGGGTGGGGCGGCATTCGCAGGAACAACCGAGTCACGCGCCCGTCACGATTCGTCTTGACAAGTGGTTGTGGGCGGCACGGTTCTTCAAGACCCGAGGTCTGGCACAACAGGCGATTGAGGCCGGTCGCGTGCTGGTCGACGGCGAGCGCGTGAAGGTGGCCCGAGCGCTTCGCGCAGGCGAGGGCGTGACGATTCGCGTTGGCGATCAGGAGCAGTGCGTCGAAGTGCTGGTGCTGTCGGAGCAGCGTGGGCCCGCGACGGTCGCCCGGACGCTTTATCGCGAGACGCCCGAATCCGTGGCGAGGCGCGAAGCGCTTGCCCTGCAGCGAAGGCTTGCGCCCGAGCCGGCGTGGGCGATCGAGCAGGGCCGGCCCACCAAGCGGGATCGGCGGAAGATGGAACGCTTTCAGGGTGGGGGATATTCCGATGAATGAGCGATCAACGGGACAGCGTCGGACGCTGCTTCTCCACGGAGCGACTCTCCTGGGCGGTCTGGCGGCGGGGGGTGTGAGTGCAGGTTGGCCCCGAACTGCACTGGCGCAGGGCGCGCCTGCCGCCGTGCAACGGGTGACGGTGAAGGACGCGGCCCAGCAACTGGCAGGCGGTGGCTGGATCCTGATGATGCGCCACGAACAGACCGTCCCCGGCGTGGGCGATCCGCCCAACTTCAGTCTCGATGACTGCGCCACGCAGCGCAATCTGTCTGATGCCGGACGTGCCCGGGCGCGCCGTGCGGGCGAGGCGATGCGGGCAGCGGGTCTGGTGCCAGCGGTGGTCCGGGCCGGCCGCTGGTGCCGGGTGCGAGAGACCGCCGAGCTCGCATTCGGGCGTTTCGAGACCTGGACTGCGCTCGATTCCTTCTTCGGTCAATCGGAGCGGGCTGGCGCGCATCGCGAGCGGGTGATCGATTTCGCGCGGTCCTACGCCGGTTCGGGGCACGCCATGCTGGTGACCCATCAGGTGAACATCACCGGTGCGCTCGAGGTCTATCCCGAGATGGGCGAGGTCATCGCCGCGCGCCTTGAGCAGGGGACCCTGCGCGCGCGGCTGCGCTTTGTGCCGGGGGCAGATTAATCGGGTCGGATCAGCGACCGATCAGCGACTTGTCCCGGTGCTTGCGATCGTCCTCTGACTGCAGTAGCGAAGGCGGAGGCCGGTAGTCGGACGCAAGCAGCCAGGTGATGCCACAGCCTATCGTCAGCAGTGCCCAGAAGAGGAAAAAGCCTGCGGTGTAGGCGGCCTCGCGGCTGTCGGCCAGGTGAACGCCGACCACGACCAGTTCCTGCGGATCGATCATCGAAAAAAACACACCTTCGGCAAGCCCTGCCACCAGAAAGGCAGGCCAGAGCACCTGCATCATGAAACGACCAAAGCGACGGTCGCCGATCGGTTTCGGGTCGTCGTTCATGGGGTCTCCTTCTGCGGGTGGAGGGTCGCCTGGCTCAGGAGCCAGCGGGCTTGCGCTGGACTGGTGCATGCACTGCGGTATCGGGTGTGAGCTCGATCGGTACGGTAAAGCTCGACACTGCCGCGAGCAGCCGCCACTGCCCGGTCCCATCGTCGATCTGCACCTGCCAGCGACCCTCCGCGGGCACGGCAAACGCGCCCAGCCAGCGGCCGTCGGCGCTTCGCTGCAGCCACAGCTGATGGTCGAGTTCGGCGCGCGTGGCGTGAATCAGGTGAACACGGACTGCGTCGGGCAAGAGGGTGGCCTCGCTCGCTGCGCTGAGGGTGAGCGCAGCACGCTGGATGGCCGCATCAACCGTCAGCTTCGCGCGCAGGCCCAGTTCGGCAGAGCGCTGGTCGCGGGCCAGTGTCTGATTGATTGCCTTGCCCTGCTTGTAGTAGTCATCAACCACCAGGGAGTTGTTGCTGTGCGCGGCGATCCACCATGTGAACCCGCCAGCGATGATGGCCGCAAACGGCGCAGCGAGCAGCAGCCACGGTTCGGGGTGGCGGAACCAGGGCTTGCTGGTGGCGAGTGACGGAGTCATGCATGGGCCTCGTTCAGGGTCAGCGGGGAATGAGGAAGGTTGATCGGGCGACGACGGTGTGGCCGGGTGAATCGACAGCCTCGACTTCAAAGCGGATCGGATGGGCGCCGGGTTGACCGAGTCCCGGCGCGAGGCGAACGCTGAGCGGTACGCGGCGCACCGCCGCACCGTCGACCTCGAACAGGGTTAGACCCGAAAGCCCGATGCCCTCGATGCCGGATACCGCGACCCGGAAGCGGCGCGGCGACTCGGACGAATTCATGATCTGTAGCCCGAAGCTGTTTTCGATCACACCGTCGTCAACGATCCGGCTCAACATTCGGTCGCGAATGATGTCGGCCTTGAATGGTGAGCGAACTGCGAGCGCGATACCGAGTGTGATCACGACGAGCCCGAGGATGGTTGAATAGATCACGACGCGCGGGCGGAGTACCCGGCGCCATATGGCTGTGCGGTCAAGCCCGGACTCGAGCGCCCGCGTGGTGGTGTAGCGGATCAGGCCACGCGGGTAGTCCATGCGGTCCATGACCTGATTGCAGCTGTCGATACAGGCGGCGCACCCTATGCATTCGTATTGCAGCCCCTTGCGGATGTCGATACCGGTCGGGCACACCTCGACACAGATGCCGCAGTCGACGCAGCTGCCCAGCCCCAGCGCCTTGGGGTCGGCCTTGCGGGGGCGCGAGCCGCGAGGCTCACCGCGAGCGGCGTCGTAGGTAATGATGAGCGTATCGCGATCAAACATCGCGCTCTGAAACCGTGCGTAGGGACACATGTATTTGCAGACCTGCTCGCGCATGAAGCCCGCATTGCCCCACGTGGCAAACGAGTAGAACAGCACCCAGAACCATTCCCAGCCGCTCAGATCGAGCGCAGCCAGGTTGCCGATGAGGGTTCGGATCGGTGTGAAGTAGCCAACGAAGGTGATGCCGGTCCAGAGTGCAACGACCACCCATGCGAGATGACGGCTGCCGCGGCGCGCGATCTTCTGCAGGGTCCAGGGACTGCCGTCGAGCTTGATTCGCGCATTGCGGTCGCCCTCGATCGCGCGCTCTATCCACATGAACAGTTCGGTGTATACGGTCTGCGGGCAGGCATACCCGCACCAGAGCCGTCCCGCGACCGCAGTGAACAGGAACAGGGATAGAGCCGAGATGATCAGCAGACCCGTGAGATAGATGAAGTCCTGCGGATAGAGAACCAGCCCGAAAATGAAGAAGCGCCGGTCCTCCAGGGCGAACAGCACGGCGGGCCGGTCACCCCAGGAGAGCCACGGCAGCCCGTAGAAGAGGAGCTGTGTGACCCACACGAGGGCCCAGCGCCACGCGGCGAACCAGCCGGTGACTGCGCGGGGATGAATGCGCTTGCGGACCTCGAAGAGCGCGTGCTCGGCATTCGGTGGGCCAGGCTGCGCGACGGGTGGGACAGGATCACGCACGAACGCGTCGTCCGGGCCAGCCGTTCAGGGCTTTTGTGCCGCAGCGCTGCGAGACAGTCCCCAGACATAGGCGGCAAGCAGGTGGACCTTGCCTTCGCCGAGCGATTCCCTGAACGCCGGCATTTGCCCGCCCCGGCCCTTGTTGATGGACTCGATCACCGCAGCCACCCCGCCGCCATGCAGCCAGATTCGGTCGGCGAGGTTGGGTGCACCCAGCGCGGTATTGCCCTTGCCCTCGGCGCCGTGGCAGGCTGCACACACTTCGAACCGTGGCTTACCGAGTACGGCCTTGGTGGCGTCATGACCGCCGCCTGAAAGTGACATCACATAGTGCGCAAGATTTTCAACGTCGGCGGAGGATCCAACCGCCTGCGCCATGGGTGGCATCATGCCCTGCCGACCTTCTAGAATGGTTGTCCTGATGGCACCGGGCTCGCCTCCCCAGAGCCAGTCGGTGTCGGCAAGGTTGGGATAGCCCTTTGCGCCGCGCGCGTCGGCGCCATGACACTGCACGCAGTAAGTGAGATAGAGCCGCTCGCCAATGCCGCGTGCCTGCGGATCTGCCGCTACCTGCGCCAGGTCCTGCGAAAGAAACTTCTCGTAGAGCGGATCGGTCACCGCATTGAACTGCTTGACCTCGCGCTCGTATTGCTCGGCCTGCGACCAGCCGAGCGACCCTGCGTTGGCGCCCAGGCCCGGATAGAGCCAGAGATAGCCGAGCCCGAAGATGATCGTGAGCACAAAAAGGCCCAGCCACCAGCGTGGCAGCGGGTTGTTGAGTTCCTCGAGGTCTTCGTCCCAGCTGTGGCCGGTGGTGCCCACCTGCTGCCCTGGCGCCTTGCCGCGCGCCATTGTGAGTGCAAGCCACAGGCAGAACACGATGGACACGATCGTGACGATCGAAATGTAAGGACCCCAGCCCGAGCCGATGAAATCAGCCATTGTTCAGTTCCTCCGGTTTGATGGGCGCCGCATCAGTCACGATCGGCAAACGGGATCTGTGCGGCGTCTTCGAAGCGCGAGCGCTGCGCCCGACTCCAGGCCCAGCCCACGATGCCGGCAAAAATGGCAAGGCTTACAGCGGCGACGACGCCGCGCAGGGTGTTGATATCCATGGAGGCTCCGTGGCGGGCTAGCGGGCGCTGCGGATCGCGGTGCCGAGACCCTGCAGATAGGCGATCAGCGCATCAAGTTCCGAACGGTCCTTGAGCATTGCAGGTGCCTTTGCGATGTCTTCGTCGGAATAGGGGTGACCAAGCGTTCGCAGCGCTGTCATCTTTTTCCTGATCATGCCGTCGTCGGCGGGCGTACGCGCGAGCCATGGATAACCGGGCATGTTCGACTCGGGCACCAGATCGCGCGGGTTGGTCATGTGCACGCGATGCCATTCATCGCTGTAGCGGCCACCCACCCGCGCGAGATCGGGGCCGGTGCGCTTGCTGCCCCACTGGAACGGTCGGTCATAGACGAACTCACCTGCAACCGAGTAGTGGCCATAGCGCTCGGTTTCGGCGCGAAACGGCCTGATCATCTGAGAATGACAGTTGTAGCAGCCCTCGCGTACATAGATATCGCGGCCGGTGAGGGCGAGCGCATCATAGGGTTTGAGGCCTGCGATCGGCTCGGTGGTGGATTTCTGAAAAAAGAGCGGCACGATCTCCACCAACCCGCCAAAGCTGATCGCAACAATGATCAATACGATCATCAGCGGCAGGTTCTTCTCGATTTTTGCGTGACTGAAGGCACTCATCGGCAGTTCCTCTTCAGGCGTGAGCGGCAAGCGCTGCGGGAATGGGGGCATCAACAGGCCTGGCACCGCGTATCGTCATCAGCATGTTGTAGAGCATCAGCGTCATGCCGGCCAGGTAGAGGAGGCCGCCCAGTACGCGCAGCGTCCAGTACGGATACGACGCCTTCACCGCTTCGACAAAGGCGTAGGTGAGCGTGCCGTCGGGGTTGGTGGCGCGCCACATCAGGCCCTGCGTCACGCCCGAGATCCAGAGCGCGGCGATATAGAGCACGATCCCGACGGTGGCCACCCAGAAGTGCACCTCGATCAGGCGCGTGCTGTACATCTGCGTGCGGCCGTAGAGGCGCGGCAGGAGGTAATAGATTGCCCCCATCGAGATGAAGCCCACCCAGCCAAGCGCGCCGGAGTGCACATGCCCGATGGTCCAGTCGGTGTAGTGCGAGAGCGCATTCACCGTCTTGATCGACATCATCGGGCCCTCGAAGGTGGACATGCCGTAGAAGGACAGCGACACCACGAGAAACTTGAGGATGGGGTCCTGACGCAATTTGTACCAGGCGCCCGACAGCGTCATGATGCCGTT
>RFXC01000087.1 GCA_009921765.1 Betaproteobacteria bacterium
CGCGCGATGCTGGCCGCGACGTCACGATGGCGCGCACCCGGGTGGCCGAGCTTGATACGCGGGCGGCGGTGTTTGCCAGTGGCGATACCGAGGCGAGCGTGGTGGCCGAGGCGGTGTTTTCGTACTGGGATCTTCTGCTCGCGCAGGAGCGGGCGGCCTCGGCGATCGAGAAAGTCCGCATGGGTGAGCGTTTGCTGCAGGAGGCGCGTGCGCTCAATCGCCAGGGGCGGCTGCCACAGTCCGAGATCTGGGAGGTCGAGAACAACCTGGGGCGGTTCCAGGCGGGGTTGAGCGAAGCTCGGCAGGGGGTGCAGGAGCGGGTCAACAAGCTGCGCACGCTGCTGATGACCGCCGCGAACGAAGCGCCGGCGAGTTTGCGCGCGAGCGACCGGCTGCCTGCGGTGCGCGCGCTGCAAGTGCCGTTTGAAGACGCGATGAGGCGTGCGATCGAGCGGCGCGACGACTACCGGATGCGCAAGGTGATGGTGGAGCGCGAAGGCATTCAGCTTGCGTACGCCAACAACCAGGGTCTGCCGAAGATTGATCTGGTCGCGAGCTACGGGATGAACGGTCTGGAGCTGTCGGCGGTGAAGGCGCAATCGTTTGGGGCGATGAATGATTTTCCGAGCTGGACGGTGGGACTGCAGCTCTCGATGCCGCTGGGCGAGAACCGGCAGGCGCGCGCCGACGTGCAGGCGGCGACGTTGCGCCGGCAAGACGCGCTGTTGCAGCTTAAGGCGCTTGAAGTGGCGATTGCCAACGACATCGACACCGGCATCGGCATGCTGTCGAGCGCGACCGAGCGTTGGACGCTGTGGCAGGAAGTGGCCGAGCGCGAGCAGCGGCAGCTCGAGCTTGAGCGTACGCGGCTGTCGGCGGGGCGCAGCGACATGCGCGAAATTCTTCTGCGCGAAGAGCGCGCCATCAACGCGCGTCTGGCGGTCGTTGAGCAGCAGGTTGCCTGGAGCAAGGCCGACATTCTTCTCGAGGCGGCGCAGGGTCAGCTCCTCGACCGCTGGCGCTGATGGCGTGGCCGATGATCGCGCGCCACCGACGCGTTCGCTGGGCCAGAGCGGGCAGGGCGCTGCTGTTTGGCGTGTGCGTCGGGGCCGTTGTACCGTCCGAGTTTGCAAGCGCTGCTGACCCACCGGCTGCTTCCGCGCCCGCGCCGGCCTTGAATGTCCCGGCTGCTGGTGCGCAGCGGGGTCCGACCCAGTCGTTGCCGGCAGCCAGTCGCCCCGAACTGCCCAGGTTGCCCGAGGCCGCGGCGCCAGCATTTGTAATGCCTTCCGGTGCGTCGGCTGCGGGCACAGGAACCGGCGCCGCCCCGGCCTCGCCAGCGGCAGCAGCGGGTGCGCAAGGGGGTGCTGCAGCCATTGGTGGAGGCGTCTCCGCGCCCACGGCGCCGGCACCTGCCAACGCCTCGGCGGCGGGCATCACCCAGGCGATTCACGATCTGAAGCTGAGCGTCACCGCAGCCGGGCGGATCGAGGCGTTGTTCGTGAAAGAAGGCGATCGCGTGCGCAAGGGCGATCTGCTGCTTCACATGGACCGAACCCTCGAAGCGCTTGAGGTGAGGCGCCGCGAGGTGATGCTTGAGGATAACGCCCGACTCGATGAATTGCGGGCGAAAGAACTCACCCTCGCCGAGCAGGTGCGGTCGGCTCGAACGCTGCTCACGACCGGGGGCGTTTCACGCAAACAGGTCGAAGACGAGGAGCTGACGCTAGGCGCGATCGTGGCTGAACGAAAATCGATCGAATTCGCCAAGCGCCGTGAGCGGGTGGAGCTTGACCTCGCGCGGGAAGCCTACGAGCGCCGTCACCTGCGCTCGCCGATCGATGGCATGGTGACCCGCATCGTGTCGCGCATCGGTGAAAGCGTCGCGCCACACGAGCCGGTGATGGTGGTGGTGGATGTGCGCACCGTCCGGTTCAGTGGCACGGTGCCCATCGCCGAGGTGTCGCGGGTGCGTGCCGGCAGTTCGGTGGTGCTGCAATTGGGCCCGGATGCCGAACCGCTCAAGCGCCTCGCCTATGTGGTGTTCGTATCGCCGGTGGCCGACCCGGCGAGTGGGCTGGTCGATGTCATCGCCGAATTTGACAACGGTGATGGATCGATCCGACCCGGTACCGCAGGCCGGATCCTGGGTACCTCGGCAACATCTGCGCTACCGCCTGCCGGGGCGAACCGGGGGCGGCGCTGATGCACGCCGAGCAGCACGCGCGCCATGGTGCAGAAGTTCGGCGTGGGTCGGCAAGGCTTGCCGAGCTCGCGGCATTCGCGGGGGATGCGCAGGCATTCTGGCCCGCTTATCTTGAGGCGGTTGCGCTGGCCTTCGCTGCCCGTCGGGTGTTGTTGCTCGCGCGCGATGCTGAGCGCGGCTGGCAGCCCAACGCCCAGTGGCCGCAAGGCGCCCCTGACCAGCCGGGTGATGCGCTTCGTATCTTGCGACTGGCCGATGGCGCGGTCGATGAAACGCCTTGGATAGAGTCGCCATCGACCGGCGCTTCCGCATCGGCCGAGGCGCCTGCAGTCTCGGCCCGACTGGCCTCAGATACGCTTCCGGCGGGGCAAGACGCGGTGGTTGTGATCCTGCCGCGACCGCCGATTCCGGGGGCGCAAGCGGTGGATGCGGTCATGCTGGTCGCGCTCGCCGACCTGGCGGTATCGATTCCGGCGCAGTACGCGCGGATGCGCGCGCTCGCGACCCAGCCCCCGCAGCAGGCGGTAACCGATCCGTCCCTTGATGCCGCGGCGGGCGCCGAGCGCCTGTATGACGTGCTTCAGCTGTCGATCCGTCTGGGCGCAGAGACCCGCTTCATGCGCGCCGCACTCACCTTTGCCAATGAGCTCGCGGTGCGGTTTGGATGCGACCGGGTGGCGCTTGGCTGGGTCAAGACCCGCTATGTGCGTCTTACCGCAGTGAGCCACGTCGAAAAATTCGACCGCCGCGCCAACGCCTCGCGTGAACTCGAGTCGGCGATGGAAGAGGCGCTCGATCAGAACATCGAGCTTGCCTGGCCAGTCGAGGCCGACTCGCGAACGGTTGTCCGCGCCCATGAAACCTATGCACGCACTCAGGGCTCGGGCCATCTCCTTTCGATCCCGTTGAAGGTCGATCAGGTTGCGGTGGCTGTGCTGACGCTCGAGCGGCGCGCCCGCGCCTTTGACGCACGCGAAATCTGGGAATTGCGCCTGATTGGCGAGGCCAGCGCGCGGCAACTCCTGCATCTGCATGACACCGACCGCTGGCTCGGTGCTCGCGCGCTCGCGCGGCTGGTGGCCTGGCGCGACCTGATGCTCGGTCCGAGCTACACCGCCTGGAAGCTCGCCGGCGTGGGCCTGGCGGTCCTGATCGCGATGCTTGCCATCCTGCCCTGGCCGTATCGCATCGATACGCCCATCGCGCTTCGCAGCAAGGACATTCTCTTTATTCCCGCGCCATTTGACGGCTATCTGCGCAGCGCCCATATCGAAGTGGGCGATGCGGTCCGAACCGGCACCTTGATGGTGGAGCTCGATACCCGCGAGCTTGTGCTTGAAGAGGCGATGGCTGCGGCCGATGCCGTGCGTTACGCGCGCGAGGCCGAGAAGGCGCAGGCCGCGCGTCAGTTGGCCGACATGCAGATTGCGCTTGCGCGCCAGCAGCAGTCGGCCTCCAAGCTCGAACTGATCCGTCATCAGCTTGCGCATGCGCAGTTGCGCGCGCCGTTTGCGGGCGTGGTGGTCGAGGGTGAGCTCAAGAAAAACCTGGGCGCGCCGGTCCGCAAGGGCGATCTTCTGGTGAAGCTTGCCCACACCGGCGACACCTACGTCGAGCTCGAGATCGATCAGGCCGATGTCCATGAGGTCTCGATCGGCATGCGCGGGCAGTTCGCGTTCGTGGGCCGACCCGATCTCAAGTATCCGCTGGTGGTTGAGCGTATCGACCCGGCCTCTGCCATGCGCGAGGGGCGCAACGTCTATCTGGCGCGCGCCCGTATCGAAGCGGATTTTCAGCCGTGGTGGCGACCCGGCATGGGCGGCAGCGCCCGGCTTGAGGCGGGCGAGCGCAGCATCATCTGGCTGCTGACCTACCGCACGGTGCGCTACCTGAGGCAGGTGTTCTGGGTATGAGACCGATGCCATGAGCATGGACGATCCCGCCTCCAGAACCTTCAGCGACTCGTGGCACCGGGTGGCCAAGGTCCGGGTGGAGTTGCGCTCGAGCGTGCGCGCGCACCGGCAAACCTTCCGCGGCGACACCTGGGTGATGTTGCGCGACACGCTGTCGTCAGACTGGTTCCGGGTGAGCGGCGAGGCCTGGGCGTTCGTGACCCGGCTGTCGCTCGAGCGCACCATCGAAGATGCCTGGATGCTCACGCTGGAGGCCGACCCCGATACGGCGCTCACGCAGGAGGAGGTGGTGCAGCTCCTCGGGCAACTCAATCTGTCGAACCTGCTCAACTTCGACCGCGCGAGCGCGGGCGCGAGCCTCTTCGAGCGCTATCGCAAGCGCCGCGGTCAGGAGACCAAGGCGTTGCTGATGGGGTTTCTCGCCATCAAGATTCCGCTGATCGATCCCGATCGGATGCTGCAAGCGGCGATGCCGCTCATCCGGTTCCTGTTCGGTCCGTTTGGCGCGGTGCTGTATCTGGCCCTTCTCGCGGTAGCGGGCAAGGCGCTCATCGATTCGGCCGATTCCCTGTTCAGCCAGGGCGCGGGGCTGCTCTCGCCCGGCAACCTGCCGCTGCTCTATGTGGGTTTCATCATCGCCAAGGTCATTCACGAGTTTGGCCATGCGGCGGTCTGCAAGCGCTATGGCGGCGAGGTTCACAAGATGGGCGTGATGCTGCTCATCTTCGCGCCCATGCCCTATGTGGACGCCACCTCGAGCTGGGGGTTTCGCAGCCGTGCCGAGCGGATGCTCACTGGCGCCGCCGGGGTCATTGCCGAGCTGGGCGTGGCCGCAGTGGCGGCGCTCCTCTGGGCCAACACCGCTCCAGGTGTGGTCAACGCCATTGCCTACAACGTGATTTTTGTTGCGAGCGTGTCGTCGGTGCTCTTCAATCTCAATCCGCTGCTGCGCTTTGACGGCTACCACATGCTGGTGGACTTTCTAGATGTGCCGAATCTCTTCCAGCGTTCGCGCGAGCAGCTGCGTTATCTGGGCGAGCGGTTTTTGCTGGCCTTGCCCAATGGCAAACCTGCCGCGCGCACGCGCACTGAAGCCTGGCTGCTGCCGCTCTATGGCGTGACCAGCATCGTCTACTGGCTGATGCTGATGGCAACCATCGTGTTCTTCATCGCCGGCGAATACCTCGATCTCGGCGTGGCGCTCGCCTGGATTCTGGGCTTTACCGTGGTGGTGGTGCCGCTCTGGAAGTTTCTCAAGTTCCTCTCCACCAGTCCTCGCCTGCATCACTACCGCGCGCGAACGGTGGCGCTTGCGCTCGCGGTGGCGGCGGTCATCCTGGTGCCGCTGTCATGGGTGCCGATGCCCGATCGCATCCGCGCCTCCGGTGTGCTGGAGGCAAGCGCCTATCGGCAGCTGAATTCCGAGTCGCCCGGTTTTCTGGTCGAGCTCATGGCGCTGCCTGGTGCGAGTGTGCGCCGGGGCGAACCGCTGATGCGGCTGGAAAGCCCCGAACTGCTGTTCGATCTGCGTGCGGCGCTCCTGCAGCGCGAGCAACTGCTGGCGCAGGAACTGCGCGCCACATCGCTCTCGGTGGCAGACCTGCTGCCGCTACGCCATCAGCGTGAGGCGGTGGAATCTGTCATCGCCGAACTGGAGCGACAGCGCGCCGCACTGCTGGTGACCGCGCCCATCGAGGGCATCTGGAGCGCGCCCGACTTCGATACCGGGCTCGGCCGCTGGGTGGCGCGCGGTGCGCCGCTGGGCGCAATCGTCGATCCCAGCAGCTGGCGGTTCGTTGCGGTGCTGCCGCAAGTCGCCACCCACCTGTTCGACAACCGCGTGCATCGGGTGGAGCTGCGACTGCGCGGCCAGGAGCATCTGAATATCGTTGCGCCCGAGGCGAAGATCGTGCCCTTCGAAACCGGCACCTTGCCTTCGCGCGCGCTCGGATTTGCGGGCGGTGGCGACATCGCGGTGAGCTCGGCCGACCAGAACGGTCTCACGGCGGTCGAGCCGTTTTTCCGCATTCAGGCGCCGCTTCCGATCGAGGCGCTGGGCGACGGCCTGGGCCTTGCGCACGGCCGGCTCGGCACGATCCGGCTCACGCTCGACGATGCGCCGCTCCTTCTGCAATGGGAGCGGGGCGTGCGCCAGTTCCTGCAGCGCAGGTTCAGGGTCTAGCCGATGGATGCATCCGCTGCACTCTTGCCGCGCGTCGGTGTTCCGGCCGGGTTCGTGCCGCCGCCGCTGCCGCTCGCGTCCAAGCTGCCCGAAGGGGCGGATGCGCTTGCCCACGCCACCCACGGCTGGTTTCGCCGCCGCGGCCACCACGCCCGACGGTTGCGTCAGGATTCGCTTGCGGTGGCGGCGGCCTGTGCAGGCCTGGCAGCGCTCACGAACGAGGCCTTGTCCGAACGCGTACTCGCGCTTCGCGAAGCGGTTCGCCGCGATCCGATCGATGCGGGGGGCGAGCGCATCGCCGCGCTCGCCGCAGTCGGCGAGACAGCGCACCGTGCGCTTGGCATGCGTCCGTATCCGGTGCAGTTCATGGGGGCGCTTGCGCTGCATCATGGCTGGCTGGCAGAAATGGCGACCGGCGAGGGCAAGACGCTCACGGCTGCGCTCGCGGCGGTGCTCGCGGCCTGGAGCGGCGCGCCCTGCCATCTGGTGACCTCCAACGACTATCTTGCGGCGCGCGATGCCGAGGAGATGACGCCGCTTTACGAACGCTGCGGCGTCTCGGTGGCATCGGTGGTGTCCACGCACAAACCGGACGAGCGCGTGGCCCGCTACGGGGCGGATGTGGTCTATCTCACCGCCAAGGAAATGTTGGCCGATTTTCTGCGCGACCAGCTGGCCGCGCGCGCGGGACAGGATCCGCAGCGGCTTGCATTGAAGCGGTGGCTGGGCACCGCGCCGGAAGACGCGCGCGCATCGCAGATCCAGATTCGCGGCCTGCATTCGGTGATCGTTGACGAAGCCGACAATGTGTTGATCGATGAAGCGGTCACGCCCCTGATTTTGTCTGCGCCCAGAAGCGACCTGGGTCTGGCCGATGCTGTGCGGCTGGTGTCCACCATCGCCGACCAGATGGTTGAAGACCGCGACTATGAACAGTTGCGCCGCCAGCGGACCGTGATGTTGAAAGACGGCGCCCGCGCCGCGCTCACCGCGCGCGCGGGCGAGCTTGGCGTGGTGTGGCGCGCCGAGCCGCGTCGCGAAGAGCTGATGCGACAGGCGCTCACCGTGCGTCACTTCATCCTGAAGGGTCACCAGTATCTGGTCGACGAGGGCAAGGTGGTGCTGCTCGACGAGTTCACCGGTCGCATGACACCGGGCCGCACGCTCACCGCCGGTCTGCATCAGGCGATCGAAGCGTACGAGGGCGTGGAGATTACCGACCCGAACGAGTCGCTCGGCCAAATGAGCTTTCAGTCATTCTTTCGCCGCATGCCACGGCTCGCGGGCACAACGGGTACCGGGCGAGAAGCCTCGGCCGAATTCTGGCGGATCTACCGGCTGGGCGTGATCCCCATCCCCACGCACCGGCCGCGACTCACCGTGACAGGGGCTCCCCGGTTGTATGACAGCGCCGGTCGCAAGTGGCAGTCGGTGGTGGCGCAGATCGTGTCGCTTCATGAGCGGGGCCGGCCTGTGCTGGTGGGCGTTCGAAGCGTTGAATCGAGTGAAACGCTTGCCTCGCTGCTGGCAGCGCGCGCGCTGCCGTTTGAGTTGCTGAATGCCGTTCGCCATGCCGAGGAGGCGCGCATCATCGCGCGAGCGGGCGAACCCGGGCGCATCACGATCGCAACCAACATGGCGGGCCGGGGCACCGATATCCGGCTGGGCGAGGGCGTACCTGCGATGGGTGGCCTGCATGTCATCATCGCCGAGGCCAATGAGTCGGGACGGATCGATCGGCAGCTGGCGGGGCGCTGTGGGCGGCAGGGCGACCCGGGCAGCGTGTCGATCTATGTCAGCGCCGAGGACGGTCTGGTGAAGCGCTTCCTGTCTCGACCCGCGCGGCTGGTGGTGGCCACGTCCGCCCGTCTGCGTCTGCCCTTGCGTTCGATCTGGGTCCGCGCGCTCATCCGGTTGTCGCAGCGGCGCGCCGAGGCCGACGCGTTTTCGCGCAGACGGGGTGTTCTCAAGTCCGACGACTGGCTTGACAACGCCTTGCCGTTTGAGCCGTCCTCGCGGGCCTGAAGGAGCGATCGCCGATGTTCCGCGAACTGGTTGCCCTGAACTCCAAACGCCATGCGGCCTTGCGCGTGCGGCCACAGGCCAGTTTCGAATTTGTTCGCGGTGTGCACATGGCGGCACTCATGCAGGCCGAGTTGGTGCGCGCGGCGTCGATCTATCCGATCGTGTTCGTGGAGGATCCGGCCATCGACAGCTTCCGGCCGATGGCGCTCCTGGGACTGCGCGAGGGCGAAAATGTGTACGTCGATACCGACGGCAGCTGGCTCGCCTCGTATGTGCCGGCGGTGATCCGGGCCTATCCCTTTGCGCTTGCGCGCGCGGCGGGCGAGGGGGAGGCTGAGCGCTTTGCGGTGTGCATCGATGCGGCAAGCGAACTGGTATCACTCACCGAGGGCGCGCGCCTGTTTGACGCCCATGGCGCGCCCACCGAAGCGCTCGAGCAGGCACGGCAGTGGCTGCAGCAGATTCGCGACATGCAGCTTCGCACCGACGAATTTTGTCGCGCGCTGGCGGCGCGCAACCTGTTCACGCCGTTTGCGGTTCGGGCTCGGCGCGGCGACGAGACGCTTGAAGTCGATGGCTGCTACGTGATCAACGAAGAGCGGCTCGACGGCTTGCCCGATGCGAAGCTTTTCGAGCTTCGCCGCGAAGGCTGGCTGTCTTCGATCTACGCGCACCTGGTATCGCTGCAGCAATTCGAGCGGCTCGAGGACGGGCCGCCCGAGGATGACCCTGATGCTATCGAGCCTGCCCATGCGGCGGGTTCAGCGCCGATTTCAAATGCAAGCTGATTCACGCCCGGTCTGACCGGGTCGGATTTCTCTGGAGTCTCTGATGGAACCGTCTTTCGCCAAACGATTCAAGCGCTGGTCCCCGCGGGGCCGCAGGCTCGCATACGCCCGCAGCCGCGCGCAGGTTGAACGTCTGGAAGACCGCGTACTGCTGTCGGCAGAACCGATGCTGCAGCAGACCCGGCCCGACACCGGCAAGGAGATTTCTGCCGACAACGTGTCGTTGAATGCCGTCGAGCGCAAGACCATCGAGGTCGATCTCGCGCAGTTCGAGCCGTCAGCCACCATCGTCGACCTCACCAAGGGTGCTTCGCAGAACAGCCGGCTGAGCGGCGCGGGCGACCTGCTCTCCTTGTCCGGCGAGGTGCGCAATCTCATCGTCGACCTGTCGGCTACCGACAATAAAGTCACGCTGGGCACCGAGCCCGATGGCCGGCTTCGGGTCACCGCCGACGGTCTCTACGATCTGCTGTTTGCCAAGCCCACCGGGCTTTTTGCCATTCGCGGCCAGGGTGGCGCGGATCAGGTGGTGGTCAAGACCGCCGATCTGGGCGAGGCCATGCTGGTGGTCGAGTCCGAAACGATCGAAGTGAGCGAAGGCGCTGTGGTGAAGGCAGCGGCCGGTGTGCACCTGATTGCCGATGCGTCGGTCAGTGGCACACCTACCGCGTCCACTAGCGGCAAAGTCACAGCCGCGGTCAGCGTGAACGGCACGGTGCAGACCAAGGGCGATGTGCTGGTGGCCGCCAATGCGGCGCTTGGCTACACCGGCAAGCCTGCGGCCACGCTGGCCGATCTCTCGCTCACGGCGGACGTCAGCGCGAGCGCTGTGCTCGGCGCCAAGTCGTCGATCACTGCAGCGGGTATCTTTGTAGTGGCCGATACCGATGTGCGGATCGAGGTTGAGCGCAGCGGTGTCGAGCGCTCGAAGGTCACGATCGGCGTTACGCAGAAGAGCGAGGCGGGTGCGCGCGGCAATGCGGCGATCCGCATGGTCGACGATGCCTCGCCCGCCGAGGTGTCGGTGCTATTCGAGGCAACCGACGCCACGCAATTGCGCAGCGTCATCGGCGTTCAGGACTCGGTACTCGCCGGTTCGGATGCGAGCAAGGATGTCTGGAACCGCATTGCAGTGAGCCGCGAGGCCAAGGCCTATCTGGGCGATGGAACGGGCAAGGTGGTGGTGGCGGCCGACCAGGGCGTGGTCGCACCGGTCGTGCAGGTGGGTGCACTGGCTCGCGATCGCGCGACCGGCGGCATCCTGAGCGACTTCGCGGGCTCCAAGCAGGCGGGCACCAGCCAGGTGCTGATTCAGTCGGTCGTCGAGTCCGCACTCGCGGGCGCCGAACTGGATGTGGCGGGGCTGCGTGCCTTTGCGCTCGATGCAACCAGCGTCAATGCCAATGCGCGCCAGGCGCGCAATCAGGGGGCGACCAGCACTGCCGTTCGCGTCGACACGCTCACGCTGCGCTCCAAGGGCGAGGCAAGCTTCATTGCGCAGGATCGCTCGAGCTGGAAGGCGGTGGGCGGCGGCTACACCGGCGAGTTGCTCGAGTCCTGGTATGGGGTTTCCACATTACCGGCAAGCCTTGCCGGCAACGATGTGCAGGCATCGGTCACGGTCTCGGTGGTCAAGTCCACCATCGCGGCAGCGGGGCTGCGCAGTGTCGCGCTCGCCGCGCAGTCGCTCGAATCCGAGATCAAGCTTGGCAAGATGGGGCCGCTTACACCCGGGTTCCTCGGGCTCAGGCTGGGCTTCGATATCAACATCGGAACGCTTCGCGCCTGGAACACCTTGAATGGCGGCACGGGGGTATCGGTCGACCAGACAACGGTGGTGAGCAGCTCGGCCATTGAAATCGCTGCACGCGACAAGGCCAAGCTCAAGGCCGACACGCCCACCGGTGCCAATGCGCCGCCTGATGGCGACCAGGAAGCGGTGTTCGCAGTGAACGCCGTCGGACGCTATTTTGGCGATCTGGGCACCTTCGATCCGGCCAAGTTTGCGGGTGGCGAGCCTACCGACACGGGCAAGTCGCGCGACACCACGGTCACCGTCAATGCAAGCCGGCTCGAGGCCGCCGGGGCGGTTGCAGTCGATGCCCGCGCCTCGCTCGTGATGGACGCAATCGCTGACGCACTCAATGAACCGGGCGTGAGCACTGCCGCGGCCGGGCTGCTCGCCATCAACCGCTATCGCGGGGGCACCCGTGCCGAAGTGGCGGGGCGCACCGGTGTGGCCAGCATCAAGGCGGGCGGCACCGTGTCGGTGATTGCGCGCGACGCGCTCAAGGTGAGCGCCGAAGCCGATACCGGGCGACCCTCATCGGCGCGGCTTCAGGTGGGCGGCATCCTGGTCTTCAACGACCTCAAGCGCGATCTGTCTGCCCGGATCGACGCATTGAGTCTGGATGGCGGCGCGCTCTCGGTCGAGGCGATCGACGAGGCCACCATCAGCGCCACCGCGCGTGGCGCGGTCGATGCCAATTCATCCGATCCGTTTGACAACTGGACGCAGCTCGCGGCCAACGGCTCGGTGGCCACCAACTGGCTGCTGGGCAGCGCCAAGGTGGCCGCCAACGATGTGAACATGAAGCTCGCGGGCAATGCGACGCTTCGCTCGCAGGCTGGCGCCACGCTCGCCGCGAGCAACGAAGTCACCACCTCGACGATGGCGGGCGCGGGCTCTGCGATTGCCTACAACCTGATCGGCCGCCAGGGCGCGGGTGCGTTGAAGGCCAATACCGTTTCAGCGTTTCTCGATGGCTCGGCCGGCGAGGTCGCCACCTTTGAAGTGGGCGCAAGCTTCGACAAGGGCTTTATCGACGTGGGGGGTGACTTTGCGCTGGATGGCAATCTCGCACTCAAGGCCACTGCCACGCTCAAGCAGGCCACCGACGGCATCCTGGGGTCGTCGAGCGCCGCCATGGTGCAGAACCTGAGCGAGGCCAGCACCAACGTCCGGTTTCTGCCCACTGCGGGCACCGAACACTATGTGGGCGGCAGCGCGCGCATGGCCGCCCGCGATGGCGCCGAGCTGGTTGCCACTGCATCGATGAGCGCCACGGGCCTGTTCGCCTCGACCGGCCTTGCGGCCGCACGAAACCAGGCCAACCATGTGGTCGACACCCGGGTGACCGGGGCGGAGCTCACCACCGGCGGCGACATCGATGTGTGGGCCGACTCCAAGGCCTCGATCACCGCCACGCTCACTGGCAAGGTGGGGTTTGGCGGCGCAGGGGCGAGCGGCCTGGGTCTGGGCGGCCTCTCGCTCAATTCGCTGATGGCCGCCAATGTGGTGAACGGCTCGGTGACGGCGATCGTCTCGGGTGGGCGTCTTGCAGCTGCCGGCGACCTCGATGTTCATGCAGCCAACGATGCCGACATCCGCGCATTCAACAAGGCCACGACGCAAGGCACGGCTGCTGCCAGCCTTGCGCTCGCGTTCAACGCCATCGGCTGGAAAGACCAGAGCTTGAAGCAGCCCACGATCGGTGCGCTGCTGGGCGCAGGCATGGGTAGCGAAGCCACCGTGTTCAGCAAGGCTGCGGTGCATGATGCCAACCTGTCGATTGCGGGCGATGCCTCGATCGACGCGTCGAGCGCGGGTGCCATCGACGCGCGCCTGGGCTCGGCCACCGACGGCGGCTTCACCGGCAGCGCGGGCTTTGCACTTGCCATGAACCGTGTGAGCTCGGGCGCGAACGCCTGGATCGGCACGGCCGCGCAGGCCGGGGCCGTCACCGGTCGATCGAAGGTGCTGGAGATTGCCGTGGGCGGCGATCTGGAAGTCAACGCGGCCGACGATGCCGTCATCGATGCATCGGTGAGCCTCGCCAGTGCCGGCGGTCTTCTCGCAGTGGGCGGCAGCGCTGTGCGCAACGACGCGCGCGGCCGCACCGTGGCCTCGATCGATGATGCGCGGGTTGCCACCGGCGGCCTGCTGGCCGTCACCGCTGACGAGTCGGCCTCGATCGAGGCCGCGCTCGATGGCACGGCCAAAACCGACCAGGGCCTGCCCCTGGTGGGCGGCGGCCTTGCGGTCAATGGCCTGATTGCCACCAACCTTGTGCTCGCGGAATCGTCCGCCACGGTGAGCGACGGCGATTTGAAAGCGGCAGGTGATCTGCTGGTGGATGCGGCCAATACCGCCACCATCACCGCCGACAACACTGCGGCGCTGCGCTCGGGCGGCATCGCGGTGGGGGTGCTCCTTGCCTACAACACGGTGGGCTGGAAGGCGGAAGACCTGATCTCGCAGACCATCGACACGATCATCGGCGAGGTGGGTACCGCGCAACCGGTCACGGTGAATGCGCTGGTTACGCAGAGCACGCTCGACATCGGTGGCGATGCGGCCATTCTCGCTGACGTGACGGCTACCGTCACCTCCAACATCAGCAACGAGGTCGCCGCGCGTTCGGGTGCGGCATCGGCCAGCCTGGTGCTGGCCACCAATCAGGTGAAGTCGAGCGCCGATGCCAAGCTTACCGAGGCCGGTCGGCAAACCGGCGCGCGCGGCGGCACCGAGGTCGATGGCCACCTGCAGGTGGAGGCAAGCGACTCGCCATCGGTGTTTGCAGAGACCAGGATGGTGGCTGCGGCGGGCAAGTCCTCTGAGGATGAACTCGATGGCCTCACCGCCGACTTTGTGTCCTCCGACGGTATCCGCAAGATCGACTTCGGCAAGAAGGTGCGGGTGGCGGACGGCTACCGCAATGGTGGCGAAGGCGGTCTCGTCTATCGCTACATGGGTCCCGAGGCAGTTTCTCTCGATCTGTCCGAGCAGGACTATGGCAACGAGGGTTACTGGCTGGAAGTCGAGCCCGACAATGGTCTGCCTGGCGTGCTGGGTACGGTCTCCGACATCGGCAAGGGCTTGCTGAAGGTGTTCGAGCTGCCCAAGCCGTTTGGTGGCGCAGGGGCCTGGACGGGCGCACTCACGCCCACCGATGTCGGCGACAACGGCGGCTTCGAGACCCAGACGCTCACCGTCAAGCTTCCTGCGGGGGGCACTGCCGGCAGCTTCGGCCTCGCGCTTGGCGACATCAGCACCGAGCCGATTACGCTCTTGCCAATCGATTTGCCGGTGGCCGAGCAGCAGCGGCTTACGCTCATCAATCCGCTCACGGCCACCGGAAGCCGGGTTCGGCTGGCGTTGGCAAGCCTTCCCGATATTGAGGTGGAGGTGTTGGGCAGTGCGCAGGACACCGCAAGCGCGCTTGCCAACGCGCTTGAAGCCTGGTTTGGCGCCGGCGGCGTCTCGGTGGTGGCGCTCGCCAATCGTGCGGCTGGCTGGGCGTTCGACATCACGCTCGCGGGCCAGAATGTCGGCCAGGCGATCGATACGATCCGGGCGCGTGTCGCCGCGCAGCAGGGCGCCGACCGGCTGGGTGTGCGCACGGAGACGCTGCGTGAGGGTCGCGCCGCACCCACTCGCGCCGATCAGGCCACGCTCATCCAAGCCGCCCTGCGAACCGCGCTGGGCGAGCCCACCCTGACGGTCACGGCGGGGTCGGAGACCGAATTCACCTATGCGGTCACCTTCGGCAAGAAGGGCGATCGGCCACAGTTGCGCCCGATCGAGGTCAGCACGGGCTTTGCGGTCGAAGCGGCGACGACCACCGCAGGCAGCGTCGAGGTCGGTGCCACCTTCACTGCCCGGCTGGACACCTCGAAGACAGTGAGCCGCTTCGATATGGCGTTTGATTTCGGGGGCAGCCGCTACACCGCCGAAGGCATCAACCGCGACGCAACCGAATTGCAGCTGGTGCAGGCGATCAACAAGGCCGTCAACTCCGCGGGTCAGCGTTTCCAGGACACCGGCATCTCGGTGGAGGTGGCCGAGGCCACCACCAAAGACGGCGCCTCGGCCTGGATCATCAAGTTTGGCGGCTCGAAAGATCGCACGGTATCGAACGTCAAGCTGCGCGCAACCGATCCGAGCTTCACCGGCTCGCTCAACGCCATCCTTGCAGACTTCTCCCCCTGGGGCGGGTTCTCGGTGGGCGGTCTGGTGGTGCGCAACGATGTGCGGGGCGCGGCCACTGCGCTGGTCTTGCGCGGTGATGTGACAGCGGGCGCGCTGACGGTCAAGGCGACCGACGCCGCCATCATCGAGGCCGATGTCGACAGCGTGGTCGAGGCCACGGGCGGCCTCACCGGCGGCGGGCTCGCGGCCAATGGCGTGATTGCCACCAACATGGTGCTGGCCGAAACGCTGGCCGACATCCAGTCGAGCAAGGTGGTCACCACCACGGGTGATGTCACGGTGCGGGCCTCGGAAGAGGCCTCGATCGAGGCGACCAACCGCAGCGTCACCAGCTCTCAGGGTTCTACGGTGGGCGTCACGCTCGCCTTCAATACCGTGGGATGGCAGGCGCAGAACGTTCTGAAGCTGGCGGCCGAGGCCATTGCCAACACCCAGATCGGTACCGCGCAACCGGCGCGTTCGCGCGCCACCGTCACGGATTCCACCGTGAAGGCCGCGGGGTCGATCACGCTCGATGCGCAGACCGATGCCTTCATCGAGGCGGAACTCAAGAACGAAACCGGATCGAGCGAGGGCTTGCTCGACCGCTTCATGCAAGCGGGTGGACCCAAGGTGTCGGTGGGTCTGGTCATTTCGAGCAACATGGTCAATGCCGAGGCCAAGGCGTATTCGTCGGGTACCGGTGTCGTGCTCGAGGCGGGTCGCAAGATCACGATCGATTCGAGCAACTCGTCCGGGATCGATTCGGCGGCCTCGCTCTTGCCGATCGCCACCGAGACCATTGGCGGTGGACTGGTCGACGCTGTCATCGGTGACCTCTTTGATACCAGCTTCACCGATCGCTCGGGCAAGCGCAACGTCAAGTTCGGCCACCTGGTGCTGATTGGTCCGGCCGACTACAAATCAACCGAGCGGCCGGAGACGATCGGCAAGGGCGAACGGGTGCGCCTGCTTCAATCGGTGGGCGGTGGGCG
>RFXC01000088.1 GCA_009921765.1 Betaproteobacteria bacterium
CTCCGGATCATCAGGATGAGGCCCGGCGAACACCCTCACGTGGAAGGCCTCGGCAATCAGGATGTCGCCCTTCAGGATCTGGTGGTGCTGCGTAAAACGTCGCTCGCGCCACTCCGATATGCAGGTATGGACCTCGATCTGGTCGCCGTACCGAGCCGGCGCCCGGAAGTCGCACCGGGTGGAAACAATCGGCGTACCCAGGATGCCATGGGTGAGCAGGGTCTCGCGCCAAGGCGGGATGCCGCTATCGCGAAAGAAATGCAGCGAGGCCGCATCGAACCAGCTGAAAAAATTCGGGTGAAAAACGATCCCGCTCGGATCGCAGTCGCCGAACTCGACCGTGATTTTCAAGACATGCTTCAAGGCGTGGCTCCCGGAGAGAGGCGGAAGAATACCTTGCGCACACCACCCTAGGCGTCCGTCGCGACCGATCCGAAACCGGACCCGACGCCTGGCGATGCTCGTCCGCCCGCAATAAAATCGCTGTTGTTCGCTCGTTCATCGGAGCTCCCATGCTCAATTGCAAGCCGCTTCACCCCCTGTTCGCCGCCGAAGTGGTGGGGGTCGATCTCCGCCAGGCGCGCGATCCTGCAATGCTGGCAGCGATCCGCGCCGCCATGGATCAGTATGCCGTTCTGGTCTTTCGCGACCAACCGTTCACCGATGACGAACAGGTCGATTTCGCGACCCGCTTCGACGGCAAGCTGCACACCCAGACCTCGTTGTCGGCCCTGGGTGCAAACCGCTTCGGCAATGAAGCGCTCACCGACATTTCCAGTGTGAAAGCAAATGGCGAGCTGGCTGAACTGGCCGATCGCCGTCGGCTCAGCATTCTCAGCAATCGCCTGTGGCACACCGACGCGTCGTTCGTTGATCCCGCCGGACGCTATTCGCTGCTATCGGCCAAGGTGGTTCCCGAGGTACGTGCCGATACCGAGTTCGCCGACATGCGAAGCGCCTGGGACGCGCTTGAACCCGAGGAACAAAACCGCCTCTCAGGCCTGCGCGTGTTCCACTCCATCGTTCATTCCCGGCACACCATCGGATTCGATTTTTCGCCTGAAGAAGCAGCCCGACTTCCGGGGGCTGTCCACCCCCTGGTCCGCACGCTCCCAGGCTCGGGACGACGCGCGCTCTATCTGGCCTCTCATGCGTCGCACATCGTCGACTGGCCGGTTCCCGAGGGACGCATCCTTCTCCTCGATCTGATTGAACACGCCACCCAGCAGACTTTTGTCTATCGGCACATCTGGCAGCCGCGCGATTTGGTGATCTGGGACAACCGCGCCACCATGCACCGGGGACGCCCCTTCGACGACACCCGCTACCGGCGTGAATTGCGTCGAACCACCACGCTCGATATCGCACGCTGACGCGAACCGGGCTCAGCGCGCGCGCGGCTGGGCAGGTTCAACCTTTACCTGTGCTGTCGCCGTCACGCCGCCGCCATTGCAGCACCGCAACACCCAGCAGCAGGCCCCAGAACGCGCTCCCCACGCCAAACAGCGACATGCCTGAGGCGGTGCACAGGAAGGTCACGATCGCGGCGTCGCGCTCTGCGTCCTGGCTGACCGCAACCGTCAGACTGTTGCTGAGCGTGGCGAGCAGCGCCACCCCGGTGATCGCCATGACGAGCGCCTGCGGCAATGCAGCGAGCAACGCCACCACCGTCGCCGCGAACAAACCGGCAAGGACATAGAAGCCGCCTGCCCAGAGCGTGACCAGATAGCGTCGTTCGGGCCGGGGCTCGGCATCGTCAGTCATGCAGACCGCAGCCGAAATTGCCGCCACGCTATAGGCAAAGCCGCCCGCGGCGCCCAGTACCAGGCCGGTGGCGCCGAGGGTTGCGATGAGCGGGGAAGCCGGCGTGTTGTACCCATGCGCACGCAAGGTCGCCATGCCCGTGAGATTCTGTGAACTCATGGTCACCAGAAAGAGCGGCAGGCCTGCGCCCACCAGCACGGCAGGCGAAAACTCGGGCGCAACAAACACCGGGCCTGCAAGGTCAAACCGGACACCCGCGAGGTCGAGCCCGGTGGTCGCCATGGTGCCGACCACCCCAACGCCGACACTCGCAAGCACTGCATAGTTGGGCATTCGATCTTTGGCCAGCAGATACACCGCCACCATGGCGAGCGCGAGCAGCAGACCAGCGCCTGGGAGCGCAAACATCCCGGTGCAGAACCGGAGCAACACCCCGGCCAGCATGGCGGCCGCCACCGAGCGCGGCACGTAGCGCAGGATGACATCGGTCCAGCCCAGCAATCCGACCAGGACCAGAAGCGCCGACGAAAAAAGAAACGCGCCAACCGCCTCACCCAGCGTCGCCCCGGCCAGCGCGGTCACAAGAAGCGCCGCGCCGGAAGTCGACCAGGCGGCAAGCACCGGTGCCCGGTAACGCAGGGAAAGCGCGATGGTGGCCAGCCCCATTCCCACCCCCAGCACCCAGAGGAAGGACACCTGCTGCGCTGCAGTCGCGCCCGCCGCGGCCGCCGCCTGCAATACGATGACCGCGGAACTGGCATAGCCCACCAGGACCGACACGAATCCCGCCACCACATGAGAGAGTCGAAAATGCTCGCGCATCGAGGGGTTTATTGCGTTGACGCCGACACGGCCGGCCAGATCCCTATGATGCCAGCATGCCGGCAACAGGGTT
This sequence comes from Betaproteobacteria bacterium, assembly GCA_009921765.1. Next base: position 2,660 of record RFXC01000088.1, read on the forward strand.
CCGCGCTAACATCTCGGCTGTTTCCTTGGAGCGTACCCCCATGCCCACTGTCCGCCTGACTGTCAACGGCCAGCAGGTCGAGCGCGAAGTTGAGCCGCGCCGACTGCTGGTCGATTTTCTCCGGGTCGATCTCGGCCTCACCGGCACGCACGTTGGCTGCGATACCAGCCAATGCGGCGCCTGCACCGTCCTGCTTGACGGTCAGGCGATCAAGGCCTGCACCATGCTTGCCGTGCAGGCGCATGGCGCCACCGTGAAGACCATCGAGGGTCTGGCAGCCACTGATGGCACGCTGCACCCGCTGCAGCAGGCCTTCATGGATTGCCACGGTCTGCAGTGCGGCTTCTGCACGCCAGGCATGATCATGGCAAGCGCAAGCCTTCTTGCTACCAATCCGCAGCCCGACGAGGCAGCGATCGAGAAGGCGCTTGAGGGCAACCTGTGCCGCTGCACGGGCTACGCCAACATCGTCCAGGCGGTCCGACAGGCCGCTACCGCAGGCGCCGGACGCTGACCCGGTTTCGCCGGGCGCACAACCGCTTCGTCTTCCGCAATCCACCTGTCACAAGGACACTCACGTGACCGCCGACAACGACTTTGGCCGCTTCGGCAGCGGACATTCCGTACGCCGTATCGAAGACCCCGCGCTGATCACTGGCCGCGGCCGGTATGTTGATGATTTCTTGCCGGAGGGCCTGCTTCACCTGGTGTTTGTCCGCTCCTCCATGGCGCACGCCCGGATCGGTTCGATCGACCTGGCGGCGGCCCTGGCCACGCCGGGCGTGGTCGCCGCATTCACCGGCCGTGATCTGGTTGCAGCCGGCGTCAAACCCTTTGCCGGTCCCCCACCCATTTTCAAGCGACCCGATGGCACGCCGCCGCCGCCGCCCGACCGGCACGCCCTCGCACCCGAGGTCGTACGCTTCGTGGGCGAAGCCGTGGCGGTAGTGATTGCCACCTCTCCCGATGCTGCCCGCGCTGGCCGTGATGCGGTCATGGTCGATTACCAGGAGTTGCCCGCGGTCGGCAGTGTGGCCGCTGCGCTCGCCGATGGCGCCCCTCAGGTGTGGTCGGGTGCCCCGGGCAACATTGTGGCCGAAACCCGCTACGGCAACCGCGAGGCAGCCGACCAGGCCTTCGCCGCTGCCGCCCATGTGGTATCGCTCGACCTCGACAACCAACGGCTTGCGCCGGCCTCGATCGAGCCGCGCTCGGTGCTCGCAAGCTTTGATCCGGCCGATGGCCGCACAACCCTGCGCATGAGTTCGCAGATGCCCTCTGGCGCCCGCAACACGATCGCCGACCAGTTGGGGCTCACCAAGGATCAGGTGCGCGTGCTGGTGGGCGACGTTGGGGGCGGCTTCGGCATGAAGACCGGTGCCTACCCCGAAGACGTCGCCGTTGCCTTCGTTGCACGGCAGATGCGGGCCAGCGTGAAATGGATCGCCGAGCGAAGCGAAGAGTTCCTCACCGCGGTGCATGGCCGAGGTCTGCGAAGCCAGGCTGATCTGGCGCTGAACGCCGAGGGCCGCGTGCTCGCACTCCGTGTACGCACCCAGGCCAACATTGGCGCTCACCCGGCCCCCACAGGCTGTGCCATCCCGCTTCTGATCGGTCCCTGGATCACCACCAGCATCTACGACATCGGCACCATCGATCTCCACATCCAGGCTGTGCTCACCAACACCACGCCGCTCGGTGCCTACCGGGGCGCGGGCCGCCCTGAGGCGGTGTATGTTATTGAACGCCTCATGAGCGCCGCCGCGCTCAAGACCGGTATCGATCCCATCGAACTGCGCCGCCGCAACATGGTGCGGCCCGAGCAAATGCCCTACAAGAACGCGATGGGTCAGGTCTACGACACGGGCAATTTCCCTAGCATCATGGCGCAGGGCGTTGAGCTTGCCGACTGGAACGGGTTTGAGGCGCGTGCGAAAGCAAGCCGCGAACAAGGGCGCCTGCGCGGCCGCGGCATCGCCACCTTCCTGGAATGGACAGGGGGCAATGTGCTTGATGACCGGGTCACGGTCAACGTCACCGCCGATGGCTTCATCGAGATCTTCACCGCCACGCAGGCGATGGGTCAGGGAATCGCCACCACCTATGCGCAGCTGGCAGTCGACTCGTTCGGCATTCCGCTCGAGCGCATCCGTATCATTCAAGGCGACACTGATCGCGGCGAGGGATTCGGCAGCGCCGGGTCTCGTTCGCTCTTCACCGCCGGATCGGCCCTGCAGGCGGCCGCCGTCAAGGTGCTCGACATCGCCCGGCAAAAGGCAGCCGATGCCCTCGAGGCGCCCGCTTCAGATCTCGAATACGAAGCTGGACGTTTCCGGGTGGCGGGTACCGACCTGCAGATCAGCCTGTTTGATGTCGCGGCGCGCGAAGCCTCGGGCAGCATCTTCCTTGAGTCGGTCACCAAGGTCGACGGGCCGAGCTGGCCCAATGGCTGCCACATCTGCGAAGTGGAAGTCGATCCAGACACTGGTGAAGTGGCCATCGATCGCTATGCGTCCGTGAACGACGTGGGGCGCGTGGTCAACCCCATGATCGTATTGGGCCAGGTCGATGGCGGCGCCGTGCAGGGCATCGGACAGGCGCTTTGCGAGCAACTCGTCTATGACGAGCAGGCTCAGCTCGTCACCGCCAGCTTCCTCGACTACGCAATGCCCCGGGCCGGCATCGTCAAGCGCTTTGAAACCCGGCTCGATCAGTCGGTGCCCTGCAAGGCCAATCCGCTGGGCGTGAAGGGCGTGGGGGAACTGGGCACCATCGGCGCCACGCCTGCGGTCGTGAATGCGGTCGTCGATGCGCTTGCGCGCAGCGGCCTGGGCGAGCGCGCCACCGCTATCCAGATGCCGCTCACGAGCGAGCGCGTCTGGCGTGCACTGCAGGGCCCCTCGGCCTAAACGCCCCCAACGCCACGTCCGACCTTCGCCTGCGACTTCCAGACGGAACACCGAAATGAATGCTTTCGATTTCCACCGCCCCGCCTCCACTGCCGATGCCATCGCGACCCTGAGCCGGGCCGCTGACGGACGCCTGATCGCCGGCGGGCAATCGCTGCTTCCGGCGATCAAGCTTGGGCTGGCTGCGCCCTCCGACCTCATCGATCTGTCCGGCGTTGCGACCCTGCGTGGCATCACCCGGCAGCCTGATGCCATCACCATCGGCGCCATGACCACCCACGCCGAGGTGGCTCGCTCGGAAATGGTGCGCGCAAATATCCCTTCGCTTGCTGATCTGGCCGACGGCATCGGCGATCAGCAGGTCCGCGCGCGCGGCACTCTGGGCGGCAGCCTCGCCAACAACGACCCCGCAGCCTGCTACCCGGCAGCAGTGCTTGCGCTCAAGGCCTCGATCCGTACCGATCGCCGCAGCATCTCGGCCGATGAATTCTTCACCGGCATCTACCAGACCGCGCTCGAGCCCGAAGAAATCATCGAGTCGGTCCGCTTCGCGCAACCACTCGCGGCGGCCTACATCAAGTTCCGGCAACCGGCCTCGCACTATGCACTGGTCGGCGTGTTCGTCGCTCGATTCACCGACGGCGTGCGCGTGGCCGTCACCGGTTCAGCAGCGTGTGCCTTCCGGGTCCCGGCGCTGGAACAGGCGCTCTCGGCAAGTTGGTCTGCAGCGGCCGCACGCGGCGTCAAGGTGAACGCGTCCGATCTCAATGCCGACCTGCACGCCTCGGCCGAGTATCGCGCCCACCTGATCCCGGTACTCGCTGCACGGGCTGTTGTCGCCGCCCGCTAAGGCAGCATGAGCGCACCACCCCGCGACCCGTCTCTGATCGCGGGCTGGGTGCTGGCGTTCCTGCTCTCGTTCGGACCGGCCGTCTCGAACTCGTTTGCGCGCTTCGCCTATGCGCTGGTGCTTCCTGCCATGCGCGACGATCTCCTCCTCAGCTATGCCGAGGCGGGATGGCTCAACACCGCCAATGCGGCCGGCTACCTGATCGGCGCGGTACTGACACGCGTCTGGGTGGCGCGCTTGGGCAACCGTACGCTCTTCATCGCTGGAATGGCGCTGACCTCTCTTGCCGTGTTCGCCACCGGCTTGTCGCGCGAACCGACGATCCTGAGCCTGATGCGGCTCCTGGGTGGCGTGGGCGGAGCCGCCGTTTTCATTTGCGGCGGAACGCTGTCGGGCAACGTGATGCCGTCGCGGCCTGCCCTCGCCACCACCACAATCGCCATCTACTTTGCGGGCGGCGGCATCGGGCTGATGCTGTGTGGCGCAGCCATTCCCCTTCTGCTCGACGCCCACGGTGCGACCGCCTGGCCGCTCGCCTGGCAGGCAATGGGCGTCACCGCATTCGCCATGACCGTGGCCTCGGTATGGGCGGCGCTTCAAATCATCGAGCCGGGATCGAACGCGGGCGCAGTCGCATCACGGGCCACGCCACCGAACGGCGAGGCCTTCACACCCGCCACGCCGCACTCATCGATCGCGCCGCTTCGCAGAGCACTCATCACCTACCTCTGCTTTGGTCTGGGCTACATCGGCTACATGACCTTCGTGATTGCCTGGATGCGCGAGCACGGCGCACAGACCGTCACCGTGATCACCGCCTGGATGATGCTGGGTGCCACCACGCTGCTCGCGCCGGCCATCTGGCGGGGCCCGGTTGAGCGTTGGTCGGGCGGACGGCCGCTGGCAGCCGCCATGGCCACGCTTGCCTGCGGCGCCTTGCTGCCTCTGCTGCATGCGGCAGCACCCATCATGATGCTGTCGGCGGCGTTGTTTGGCGCAGCCATGTTTTCCATTCCTTCGGCCATTCAGAGCCTGGTGAAGAAGGGTATCCCCATGCGCGACTGGGGCCATGCCATGGCGGGCTTCACCATCGTGTTTGCCGCAGGCCAAGTGGCGGGGCCGGTCCTCACAGGCTGGCTGGCCGATCACTGGGGGTCGCTCACGCCAGGACTTGCGCTATCGGTGGTAACGCTCCTTGCTGGGGCGCTGCTCGCCCTCACCCAACATGATGTCAATGCCGACCAGGATGTTCGCCATGCTCAATGACCGCACAACCCGAGAAGCCGCAGCCTTGTTGTTCAATGCCTGGCAATCCCGCAGCACGCTCCCGCAATTGCCCGAGCGCTGCCGCCCGGGCTCGCGCGCCGAGGGCTACGCGATCCAGCGCGCAATGCTCGAGATTTCCGGGCGACGCCTCTTCGGTTGGAAGATCGCCGCCACCAGCAGTGCCGGGCAAGCGCATATCGGCGTGGAGGGTCCACTCGCGGGCATGTTGCACGACACGCAGGTCGTTCCCGAAGGCGTGCCGGTGCCGATCTCATCCAGCCTGATGAAGGTGGCCGAGCTTGAATTCGCGTTTCGCATGGCCCGCCCGCTGCCGGCTCGCGATCGGCCTTATACCGTCCAGGAGGTAATGGCAGCGGTCGGATCGCTCCATCCGGCAATCGAAGTACCCGATTCACGCTATGACGATTTCATCCGGGCCGGCGCCGCGCAACTCGTCGCCGAAAACGCCTGCGCAGACCGCTTCATCCTTGGCGCTGCCAGCCCCGAGCATTGGCGTTCGCTCGATCTTGCCGCGCATACCGTTGCAATCGCCGTGAGCGATCGCGAGCCACTGACTGGCGTTGGTCGCAACGTGCTGGGCGATCCGCGCATCGCGCTCGCCTGGATCGCGAACGAACTCTGCGCACATGGCATGGCGCTCGAGGCAGGCCAGGTGATCACCACCGGTACCTGCGCCATCCCGATATCCGTTGCCCCCGGGGTCACGATAGAAGCCGACTACGGGCCCATTGGCCGGATCGCCGCGCGCTTCGTCAGCTAGCCCCGGTGGCGCGGGCGTTTTCCTCCTCCTGCAACAGTCGCCACATCACTTTGCCCGAACCCGATTTCGGGAGGGTATCGGCAAATTCGACCACGCGAGGCACCTTGAACGCGGCCATTCGTTCGCGCGCCCAGTGCTCGATCTCCTCTGCACTAACCCGCCCACGGTAGTCCGCCCGCAGCACCACAACCGCCTTGACCGTCTCACCGCGATACGCGTCGCGAGTGCCGATGACGCAGGCCTCCTGAATTGCCGGATGGGCAAAGAGCTGATTCTCGACCTCCGCGGGCCACACCTTGAAACCGCTCGCGTTGATCATGCGCTTCAGACGGTCGGCGATGTAGAAATAGCCCTCCGCATCCACCCGGCCGAGGTCGCCGGTTCGAAAGAATCGCTTGCCCTCGAACTCAATAAACGCCTGCTCGGTCTCCTCCGGTCGCTGCCAGTAACCCACAAAGAGCTGCGGCCCGTGAATCACGATTTCGCCCGTCTCGCCCAGTGGCAATTCGCGCAGGCTGTCGGGGTCGACCACGCGGGAATCAACGCCGACATACGGGATGCCCAGGCACTGGCGACGCGCTGCCTGCGGCGGATTGCTGTGTGAAGGCGCGGCGGTCTCGGTCAACCCATACCCTTCCACGTAATCGAGTCCGTAGCGTTCCCGCAGCCTCGCTGCCACCGCCTCCGGCATCGCGGCGCCCCCACCGCCGATGTAGCGCAGGCTGGAGAGGTCCAGGGTATCGAGATGGGGACTCGCCAACAGATCGATCACCATCGTCGGAATGTTGGTCCAACCCGTCACCTGATGGCGGGCGATCAGGCGTCCGGCAAGATCGCGATCCCAGCGCGGCATCAGCACCACAGTGGACCCGAGGTAAAGCGTCTGGTGGACACAGAACTGCATGCCAGTGATGTGAAAGGCGGGCACCACACCCAGCATCACATCGCTTGCACTGGTGCCATTCCAGAGCGGTCCGGCACGCACGTTGTGCCCCAGGCTGCGATGCGTATGCATGCAGCCCTTGGGCTTGCCGGTGGTGCCCGAGGTGTAGCAGATGGCAGCCAGGTCATCGGCATGGCCGCGATAGGCGGCTGGGGTCAAGGCCCGTTCCATCACCGTGGTCCAGCGCACCGCGTGCGCCGGCAGCACCGGGTCGGCGTCAAGCCACGACTGCCAGGCGACCGGCGCCTGTTCCTCCTCGGGGATCACATCGGGCATGGCGTCGCGGTAGCGGGTCACGACAATCTGCGCGAGCTGCGCAGCAGGCGACAGGTGATCGGCGCTTGCCGCGACGTGGGCCAGCAGATCCGCCGCCACGATCGCAACCCGGGCGCCTGAGTCGCCGATGCTGTGGGCGAACTCGCCCGCCCTGGACATGGGGTTCGACGGAACGATGACCGCACCGGCCCGCAGAATACCCAGGTAGGCGATCACCAGCTGCGGCGAATTCTGCAGTGCCACCAGCACCCGATCACCATGCTGTACCCCGGCCTCATGCATCAGCCACCCGGCGAGTTTCTCCACCTGTCGGTGGAGTTCCGCATAAGCGAAGCATCGCCCGAAAAAGACCAGCGCAGCTTTCTCGGGATAGCGACGCGCGGTGATGTCGAGATTGTCCCAGAGCGTGGTTTCGCAGCGCGGCAGTTGCCAGGGCACGCGCGCGGGCCAGGCTGCACGGTGCGCAGCGGGAACATCAAACAGCGGATGCATGGCAGGACCTCCTGGTGGGCGGTGTCTCATCACTCGCCACGGTGATTCTGCACGATCCGACACCGGGGCTGCACCGATGCGCGGAGCGTGCGAAGATCGAGGCGGTGTACGGACAGCCTGCCTGACGGGCAGACCGCAGTTCCCGACACGATCGTCCCCTGCCGGTGCGTTCTGCCGGCGTGGGCCAGAAACGCTCCCTGTTGCCACCATGACGACCGACGCTGCAAGTCCCGACTTTGCACCCGACTTTGCACCCGACTGGGATCAGCCAGTCCGTTATATCGAACGCACCCATCGCTGGTATCAGACGCTGGGCTACGGCGCTCCTTACCGATATGCACATTACCTCGACGTGCCGTTCACGCCCCTGGCAGCGCCGCTCTCCACGCTCAGGCTCGCACTCATCACCACCGCTGCACCCTACCGCGCCGAATGCGGCGACCAGAGCGTGCGGGCGCCCTACAACGCAGCGGCCAAATTCTTTGAGGTCTACGCGGGCTCAACCGACGCCGACCACGACCTGCGCGTTTCGCATGTGGCAGTCGATCGCGACAATCTCGTCGATGACCCGAACCTCTGGTTTCCGCTACCCGCCCTGCGGCGGGCCCGCGACCGGCATCGCATCGGCAGTCTTGCCGCAAATTTTATTGGCGTGCCAACCAACCGCAGTCAGCGACACACCATCGAAACCGATGCCCCAGAGGTTCTGAGGCGACTGCGCGCCGAGGGCGCCCAGGCCGCCGTGCTGGTCGCCAACTGCCCCATCTGTCATCAGACGCTATCGCTCACCGCCCGCCATCTGGAGGCGAACGGCATTCCGACGGTGGTGATGGGCTGCGCACGCGATATCGTCGAGCATGTCGGCGTCCCGAGGTTCCTGTTCAGCGATTTCCCGCTGGGTGCCGCCTGCGGGCGGCCATTCGACCTGCCTTCGCAGGACGCCACACTCGAACTGGCTTTGCGTGTGCTGGAATCGGCACCCTCTGCGCGCACCACCGTCCAGAACCCCTTGCGCTGGTCCGGCGCGCCGGACTGGCGGCTGCGCTACATGAACCCGGATCAATTATCAGCAGCCGATATCGCTGAACGGCGCGCAGCACACGAACAGTCTCGCGCCATCGCAGCCGGGCTGCGGCGCGATACCGCCTGAACCTGAACCCGCCCCCCTACGCCACCTTCGCCGCCATCATGTCCAACCTCGCTCTCTATCTTCTCAACCGCGCCCGCAGCCACCCCGCCACGCCCGCCGTCACCGGCAACGGTCGCACGCTCAGCTTCGCCGAACTGGCCGGGCGCGTGCTGAGACTTGCCGGCGCACTGCGCAGCAAGCTGGGGCTTGACGACCACGACCGGGTATTGATCTGCATGGAGAATCAACCCGAATTCTTCGAATTGCTCTTTGCGTGCTGGGCGGCTGGGTTGTGCGCCGTACCCGTCAATTCAAAGCTGCATCCGCGAGAGGTAAGCCATATCGTGGGTGACGCGGGAGTACGGGCCGTCTTTACCACCGATCGACTGGTGGCCGATCTGGCGCCCGAACTCGGGCAACAGACCGCTCCCCCCAGCATCACCGTGGTCGGTAGCGCCGCCTACCTGAGCCTTCTCAACGAGCCGCCAGCGCGTTGTGTCGAGCGCGCACCGACCGACATCGCGTGGTTGTTCTACACCAGCGGCACCACGGGTCGCCCCAAAGGCGCCATGCTCTCGCACCGCAACCTGCTTGCCATGTCGTGGATTTATTTCGCCGATATCGAGCACGTGGAACCGGGTGACACCAAGCTCCATGCGGCGCCGCTCTCCCATGCATCCGGCCTCTACGGCCTGCCCCATCTCTTCGCGGGCGGGCATCAGGTGGTGCTTCCCGGATTCGAGCCCGATCTGGTGTTCGACGCCTTCGAACACTATCCTCGAGTCACCATGTTCGCAGCGCCCACCATGGTGATCCGGCTGTTGCAGTCACCGTCGGTTCGCGCGGCCCACCGGGGGCTTCGCACCCTCTACTACGGCGGGGCACCGATGTATGTGAGTGACCTGCAGCGCGCGCTCGAGGTCTTCGGGCCGCGCTTGTGGCAACTCTACGGACAGGGCGAGAGTCCAATGACCCTTACCGGACTTGCCAAACGTGATCATGTGGGTGATGGCGGCGCGCACCACCTTGCGCGACTGGGCTCCGTGGGCATCGCGCGGACCGGTGTCGAGATCCGCGTGGTGGGCGATGATGGCCTCGACCTGCCCACAGGCGAAATCGGTGAGGTGGTCACGCGAAGCGACTGCGTGATGGCCGGTTACTGGAACAACCCCGACGCCACGCGGAGCGCCCTCCGCAGCGGCTGGCTCTGGACGGGCGACGTGGGCTCGTTTGACGAGCAGGGCTATCTGACCCTGCGTGACCGTTCGAAAGATCTGATCATCAGTGGCGGCAGCAACATCTATCCAAGGGAAATCGAGGAGGTGCTGCTGCGTCATCCAGCAGTGCTCGAATGCTCGGTCGTGGGCGCCCTCCATGCCGAGTGGGGCGAAGAGGTGGTGGCATTCGTGGTGAGGCGACCAGGCACCGAGCTGTCGGGCGAGGCATTGGACGAGCTCTGCCTCTCGCACATTGCGCGCTTCAAGCGCCCCAAACGCTACGTCTTCCTCGACGCACTGCCCAAGAACAACTACGGCAAGGTGCTGAAAACCGCGCTCCGCGAGCAACTCAGGGCCGGTGCCTGAACGGGCGCCGATGCAATGAAGGCATCCGCGCTCTCCGCCGGTCGCTTTCGCGTCGATTGCCAGCGGCAGCCGGTACGCGGCGCGCGGGGCGTAGCGGTCACCAATCATCCGCTTGCATCGGGCGTGGCAATGCAGATCCTGCTGGAGGGAGGCAATGCCGCCGACGCTGCGGTCGCGGCGCTGTTTGCGCTCGGCGTGGTCGAGCCCATGATGGTGGGCGTACTGGGCGGTGGCCTCGCGCATCTGCGACTTCCAGGCGGTGAGCACATCATCCTTGATGGGCTCGGCTGCGCCCCACGGGCGGCACACCCTGCGCTGTATGAGCCGGTTGCGTCCACCCATATCGCGGAGCGGCGCCTCACGGTGGGTCGCGCCAACGAGCTTGGCGCACTCGCCGTGGCCGTACCGGGCGCGCTCGCGGGCTGGTGTGCATGCCTGGAGCGCTTTGGCCGGATGTCGCTGGCCGATGTCATGCAACCCGCCATCCGCCTGGCCGAGCGCGGGTTTCAGGTCACGCCGTATCTCGCGACCAACGTGGCCGAGCAGGCCGCCGCGCTCGCCCGGCAGCCTGCGCTCGCCGCGCTCTTTTTGCCCAAGGGCCGCCCGATTGAGGCGGGCACCGTGCTGCGCCAACCCGAGTGCGCCGGAACGCTTGCCATGATTGCGCGCGAGGGCGCTGCGGCGCTTTATCAGGGTGCATTGGGCCGCGCGCTGGTCGGGTCACTCGCCAGTGCGGGGGGAATCATGTCGGAAGCCGACCTCGCTCACTATGCGGTTCGCGACCGAACACCGGTGCGCGGAACCTACCGGGGCTATGAAATCGTCGGTCCGCCACCGCCGGCCTCCTCCGGCGTTCATATCGTTCAGATGCTGAACGTGCTCGAATCCTTTGATCTGCGCGGGGCAGGATTCGGATCAACCGATGCCACGCATTGGCTCGCGGAAGCCATGGCACTCGCCTTTGCCGACCGGTCGGTGGCAACAGCCGACCCGGATTTCATCGATGTGCCGGTGACGGCGCTCACCTCGAAGGCGTATGCGGCAGCGCGTGCCCGCCAGATCGATCCCTCGCGCAGGCAAACGTGGACCAGCGGACTCGGCAGCGCATCGGAATCATGCGATACCACCCACCTCACGATTGCCGATGCCGAGGGCATGGTGATCGCCAGCACCCAGACGCTGAACGGCGCTTTTGGTGCAGCCATGATGATCGACGGCACCGGGCTTCTGGCCAACAACTACATGTACAACTTTGATCCGCATCCGGGCGGGGCCTTGTCGGTGGCGCCAGGCAAGCGCGTCTTCACCTCGATGGCGCCCATGATGCTGCTGCAGAAGCAGCGGCTGCGGGTGGCGCTGGGGCTGCCTGGCGGCTTGCGAATTTTTCCTTCCGCCATGCAGACGATCGTGAACCTCGTAGACCACGGCATGAGCCTGCAGGAGGCGCTCGAGGCGCCACGGATCTTCACTGAAGGCGGCGAACTGGAAATCGAAGCCCCGCTGGCCTCTCATACGGGTGCGGCGCTGGCAGATCGTGGCCATGCGGTGCGCAGCGTTCCGCGTGTCGCAGGCGGCATGAATGCAATCAGTTTTGACGACGATGGCATGATGACTGGTGCCGCCTGCTGGCGCGCCGATGGCACACCGGTTGCCACCTCCGGCGGACTCGCGCAGCCGGGCACCGGATTTTCAGCATCCTGATGCCAGCCCCTCATCGCGAGCCCGTGCGCCACCTCCCGGCATCAAGCGATGCCGCCTGAGCATAATCAGCCTATGACCCACCCGAACCGCCCCAGGATCGTCCTTCTAGACCCGCTGTCCGAGTCGGGCCGCCAGCGCTTTGCCGCGCTGGTAGACCCGGCATTCGAACTGGTGATGGCCGAGTCTTACGACCCGGATGCTCAGCGCCGGTTGATCGAAGGCGCCGACTATGCCATCACCGGCCAGATCCCGATCCCCGCGCAGCTTCTGAAGGCCGCAACCCGCCTGCGACTGCTGCACAAATGGGGCGTGGGTGTCGACAACATCGACCTCGAGGCCGCCCGAGCGGCAGGGATCGCTGTCGCGCGCCTGCCGGGCAGCAACGCCATACCGGTGGCCGAGTTCACGATCGGTCTCATGATTGCGCTGCTTCGCAACCTCGCCTGGGGGCATGCCCAGCTCAAACAGGGATACTGGGGATCGCGCAACCTGCCGCACGACAGCCTGATGCTGCATGGGCGGGTGGTGGGTCTGGTGGGATTTGGCGCCATTGGGCAACGCGTTGCGACGCTGCTCAAGGCCTTTGGATGTCGCGTGCTCGCCACCCGCCGCTCGGGCGCGCCGGCGTCGGAGCACGACGTTGAAATCGTTGCGCTGGAGCGCCTGCTCTCGGAATCGGATGTGGTCTCGCTCCACTGTCCGCTCACCGCGGAGACCGCGGGCCTTATCGACCGCAATGCACTGCAGCGCATGAAACCGCATGCCGTGCTGATCAACGTCGCGCGTGGCGGGGTCGTGAACGAGAGCGATCTTCACTGGGCGCTCAAGACGCGCGTCATCCTGGGCGCAGCCACCGACGTGTACGACATCGAACCTCTGCCGTCCGGCTCGCCGCTCCTCGAACTCGACAATCTCGTCGTCTCACCGCATCTGGCGGGTATCGCTGCCGACAATTTCCAACCAACAATCTCGCGCATGCTGGCAAACATCATGCGGACCGAACGCGGCGAGCCCTTGCCTGAGCATGAGCAGGTCGTCCCCTGAGGGCCCAAGGTTCAATGAGCCAGAGTGACCACGCCGAGGCACGTCAGATCCTGCGCGGGATCGGCCTGGTCGCGATCGCGGTGTTCCTGTTTGCAATCACCGATGCGATCTCGAAGTACATGACCCAGCACTATCCAACCGGCTACATCCTCTGGATCCGGTTCTTCTTTCACACGCTGGTGCTGATTGCAGTGGTTGGTGCCCGGCAGGGGCTGGGGTTTGTGCGAACCCGACGCCCTGGCATTCAACTGACCCGCGGGCTGCTGCGAAGACCGTCCAACCCCGATTAGAAGCGGTAATAACGCCTTTTTCGCCCTTCTCACTT
>RFXC01000089.1 GCA_009921765.1 Betaproteobacteria bacterium
CGATTGCGCCAGCACTCATGATGATGATGCGCTTGCGCGCACCTCAACTTGATCGTATCAGGCAATCGAAGGCTGCCTCGATGAGCGGCGTTGCTCGTGGTCCGATGTCGATACCGCTGTGCATTCGGTTGGGTGCGTAGCAAAAGCCCAGACCGCTGTCGGGATCACCGAAGCCCTGGGCGCCACCCGCACCCGAATGGCCGAACGTTGCAGGATTCGGACCCATTGGCCGGGTGGGCGGCCAATTCAGAAAGAACCCCAGACCTTGACGCCAGAACATGCCAGTGCTGTGCTCACGGCCTGCCCATTGCTCCGCGATTCCGGTACGAAGCGCCCCAGGCTCGACGGGCCCCGGATCTCCGAAGGCAAGCTCGCTCGCCACCGTGCTGTAAAGGCGGGCGACGCCGCGGGCCGTGCCATGGCCGTTGGCCGATGGAATGAGCGAACTTCGCCAGGCGCGACTGTTGAAGTCCTCATCGTCTGCGATTGGGTACCACATACGGCCAAACAGCGAGTCGGGCCTCGAGCGTGCAATGTCCAGAATGTTCCCTGGTGAGGGGATCATCGTTGCGCATCGGGACTGCTCAGCAAGCGTCAGGCCGATCCGGAAATCAACTCCCATGGGGCCGCAGAGTTCGGACTGCAACAGTTCATTGATTGGAACGCCAGTCGCCCTGCGCAGGACCTCGCCTGCGATGAAGCCCATGGTGGCGCTGTGGTAGCAGCGCACCGCACCCGGTACGAAAGCTGGCGTCTGAGCGGCGAGCGCGGTGGTGACGCGCTCCCAGTCGTACAGCGAACCCCGCGGCAGATTATCGGCATAGGGCAACCCCGCCACATGCGCGAGGACCTGTCGCAGGGTGATGTGCGCCTTTCCCCCCGCTCCGAATTCAGGCCAACAGCGGGTAATCGGCTCGTCCAGATGAATGACGCCCAGACCCGCGAGTCGATGCACGAGGAGCGCGATCACGCCCTTGGCCACCGACATCATGCATACCAGCGTGTCGCGCTCCCAGGGGCGACTGCTTTGAGCATCGGCTAAGCCGCCCCACAGGTCGACCACCGGCTCGCCGCGAACTGCGATTGCCACCGCCGCACCGACCTCGCCGCGCTGGGAAAAATTGGCTTCGAAAACCTTTTTCACCGGCTCGAATCCCGGCGCACAGAAGCCGTCTATCCGATTCTCGTTCACCTAGATCTCCATGAGATGCAGGCGGTCCTGCGGGACTGTGAAGACCCCGACCGAGCCGGGGTCTGGCAGGGCACGGCTCGATTCGACCATCATCCGAAGCGCTTGGTTCGGGCACGCCTCGGGTTCCAGGTCGAGTTGGACCTGTCTGCCCCGGAACACGCTACGACTGATGCGTGCGGTAAACCGCAGGCCCGCTGCGCCGCGACTGCTTTCCCCCCATTCGATGTCTTCCGGCCGGAACCCGACCAGGGTCGCGCGACCACGTCCACTTGCCGAGTCCGAATGGACATCAAGCCTGCCCAGCTTGCAAAGCATTCCTCCGTCCGCCTGATGCGTGACGGGAAGCAGGTTGCTCATGCCGACAAACTGTGCAACGCGGGCGCTGGCAGGGCGGCTGAAGACATGGGAGGGCGCCTCACACTGCATCAAGCGACCCCCGTCAATCACGGCGACCCGGTCACTCATTGAAAAAGCCTCTTCCTGATCGTGAGTGACGAACACCGTGGTCGCGCCGATCTCTCGCAGCAGTGCGGCGAATTCGAGTGTGAGTTCCTCGCGCAGACTGCGATCGAGCGCCGAAAAGGGTTCGTCGAGGAGCAGGACCGCGGGCGACGTGACGAGCGCACGAGCAAGCGCCACACGCTGCTGCTGACCGCCTGACAGCGATTCAGGATAGCGGTCCTCGAAGCCTGGCAGGCGAACTCTCGCCAGTGCCGCCCGTACTACATCGGTCAACCGATCGGTGGCGCGCTGGCGCATGCGAAGCCCGAATGCAATGTTTTCAGCCACCGTCATATGCGGAAAGAGCGCGAGTGACTGGAATACCATGCCAATGTCGCGTGCCTCGGGTGGCACAGTGGATACGTCTTGGCCTGCGATCAGGATGCTTCCCGACGAAGGTCGCTCCAGCCCTGCGATCATGCGAAGCGTGGTGGTCTTGCCGCAGCCGCTGGGCCCGAGCAGTGAGACGAATTCGCCGCGCGCGACCGCGAGCGTCAGATTGCTCACAGCTTCGGTGCTGCCGAAGCGCTTGGTAACGGATTCCAGTCTGAGCGCGGGCGCGGTCACCCGAGCACCTTACGGATGCCAACCCACCGTTCGATCAGTAAGGCTACCGCCAGTGACAGGATCACCATGGTGGCGGACACTGCCGCGACGCCGGGGTCGAAGTTGTACTCGACGTAATTCATGATGGCAAGGGGAAGGGTAGGCGTTTTCTGGTTCACCAGGAACATTGACACCGAGACATTGTCGAACGACAAAATGAATGCGAATGCGCATCCGGCAAAGAGCCCGGGCCTGATCAACGGGAGCGTGATGTAGCGAAACACGCGCCAGCTGTCCGCTCCCAGTGTTCGCGCCGCTTCCTCCACCTGGCGGGGCATGCCGCCAAGGCTCGCCAGGCATGTTCGGACCACGTAGGGCAGCACGACCACGCTGTGCGCTGCCCACAGTCGTAGCGGTGCATCTGTGACGCCCGTGAGCACCGAGGCTACCAGGAGCGAGAGGCTCAGCACGATTGCCGGCACCAGCAGCGGCAACATGAGAATTGTTTCGATTGGCTGGGCAATACGCACAGGCGCGCGTCGAATTGCAAGGGCTGCGGCAAGGCCTAGCGGCCCGGCTACCGCAACTGCTGCGAGAGCGAGCCAAAGGCTGTTGAGTGCAGAGCGCCAGAAAATTTCCTTGTGCCATGCGGCAGCGAACCAGCGGATGCTGTAACTGCTGATCGGAAAGCCGATCAGTTCGCTGTCCGAAAACGCCACTACCAGCGCGATGAGAAGCGGCGAGAGTACAAAGCCTACGACTGCGCTCAGCCAAACGACCCCTATGAGCGTTGCGAGCTTTTTCACGCCGGCCGCCTGGATGCAGAGAGCGCCATAAATACCGTGACCAGCAGCACCATCACGATGAGCAGCATGATCGAGAGTGCGGCGCCGTAGGCCCATTGAAACGATGCAGAGAACTGTTCATAGATCACCATCGGAAAGACCGGCGTGCCGTTTCCGCCGAGCACGGCGGGCGTCACGAACGCACACATGGCAAGCGTAAACACAAGCAAGACACCGCTCCGAAGGCCCGCGCGGGCCAGCGGCAGGGTGATGAGCAGATGCGTTCGCCAGCGGTTGGCCCCAAGCGTAGAGGCGGCCTCGAGCAGGGTCCGCGGGATACGCTCGAGCGACGCGAGAATGCTCAGCACCATGAATGGCAGCAAGATGTGCGTGAGGCCGATCACAATCCCCAAATCGGAGTGCATCAGTTTGAGGGGTTGACTGATGAGACCAAGGGCCGCCAGGCCCTCGTTGATAAGCCCCTTGCGACCGAGCAGAACACTCCAGCCATAGGCGCTTACCACCACGCTGATGAGGAGCGGCATGACCGACGCATAGACCAACAGGTTACGAATCGGGCCGCGGGTTTGCCAGCAGGCCAGAGCAAGCGGAATACCCATGGCGAGCGTGACCGCAGTCACGGCGGCGCTTATGGCGAGGGTGCGCGCGAGCCTGCCGAGCACAAACCCGTCTCCCAGTAGCCGTCGGTAATGATCCAACCCCATTGGCCCGGATATGAGCGTTTCCCAGCCGTCCCCTGGCCGGAAGCCCGTGGACAGACTGAGTAGCAGCAACCCCAGGCAGGGCACCGCGACGAATGCTGCAATCAGCAGTGTCGCGGGCAGCGCAAGCCAGGTCGACTCGGGGGCTGCGATCCGCTCTGCGGCCATGCTCAGGTCAGCTGGTGATTTCCCGGCGGAAGCGTTCGCTGATTTTTGCGATGTCGACCTTTCTCCAATCGATACGCATCAACTGGTTGTGCGGCGTGACGCGCTCGCGGGCCCGACCCGTAAAGACCGCCTCGCGGTTGCACACGCCGTATTCGATCGCGTTGCCAAAGCCTTCCTGTGGCGTCTTGGAGAGTGCGAAATTGACGAAATCGAGCACTGCGTCGCGCTGTGTGGCGTTGCGTGCGACATGAAAGCTCAGCACGCCGATCGGTGCGCCTTCCTTGGGTGTTACGAACTCGATCGGCACGCCGACGTCCTTGAGCATGAAAACGCGTGCGCTGTACCAGGCGCCGATAGCCGCTTCGCCACGCTGCAATATTGGGACAGGTTCGTTATTGTTTTTGAAGAAGCGTTGAACTGCAGGCTTGAGCTTACGAAGCGCCGCCCACCCCGGGTCGAGGTTGGTTACGCCGCCGCCATTTAGACCGGCAGCGATCACCACGGTTTCCTCCGCCCCGCCCGAGGTCGTGTCGGGTAGCAGAATCTTGCCCGCATGCTCGGGTCGCCAGAGGTCACTCCAACTGCTGGGCGCGTTGCGGATCAGGTCTGTACGAAAGAAAAGGCCGTAGGGGGCATAGTTGAAGCCGATTGCCTTGCGATCGAAGTAATCGAAAAAGAGAGGATCAATCTGGCTGGCATTGGGGATCAGCTTATCGTCCAGATCAAGAAACACGCCATCAGTTCGGATAGCGGTATGAGTGACGGGCAGCGACAGAAACGGCAGATCGATTTCCGGGCGCGCCTTGTTGACAATTGCGCTCGTGAGCCACTGGTCGGCTCCACCCGTCGTGATAAGGTTGACCTTGAAGCCAGAGCGTTTCTCCCACGGTTCGATGACATGGGTGCGGTAATGCTTTTCATAGATACCGCCGAATGCCGTGGTGGTGATGGTCTTGGTCTGCGCCCGCACGATAGCCGGAAAACCGGCGATGGTTGCGGAGGCAGCCGATGCGCTGGCGAAGCGCCGTCGCGCGGCACTGAAACGGACAGAAGTCAGGCGGGCGTTCAACGAAGTCTCCCTGTGGCAACGTGTGATCGGCGCCTCAATCCGCCCGGATGTTCGCCGTCCGGATGACGCGGGTCCAGGATTCCGACTCCGATCGTACCAGCGATGCCAGCGCCTCGGGACCCATAAATCGGATTTCGACCCCGGCTGCCGCGGCGCGCTTGCGCGTGTCGTCCTGCTCGAGCGATTCGCGAAGCGCCGAAGTGAGTCGAGCGAGCGCGTCGGCTGGTGTGGCCGCCGGTGCGAACAAGGCGACCCAGCCCTCAAGCTCGAAGCCAGCCAGACCCGCTTCCGCGGTGGTGGGCACGGCAGGCAGACCCGGATGCCGGTTCTTGCCCGTGATGGCAAGCCCGCGAAGCTTCCCACTCTGCACATGCTGCATCGCCGAGGGCGGTGTGGTGATGAACAGCTGAACCTGCCCTGCCAGCAGGTCCTGCATGGCGGGGCCTGATCCACGGTACGGGACATGCAGCATCTGGGTGCTGGTCTGGAGCTTGAAGAGTTCGGTTCCGATGTGGGCGAGCGAGCCATTGCCCTGCGAGGCGTAGTTCAGCTTGTTGGGTTCGCGCTTGAGAAGCTCGATGAGTTCGCCGAGCGTCTCTGCACGTACCGACGGGTGCACCGCGATCACATTGGTGGCCACCGCCACCATGCCGATCGGTGCGAAGTCCTTGTGCGCCCAATTGAGACCCGACATCAGCACCGGATTGGCCAGGTGAAAGGCCGAATACGACGTAAGCAGCGTGTAGCCGTCTGGCGTGGCACGCGCCACGTGCGCATAGCCGATATTGCCGCTCGCGCCGCCGCGGTTGTCCACCACCACCGGCTGTGCGAGGAGCCGTCCCATGGGGTCGGCCACCATGCGGGCTGTCGCGTCGACGATGCCGCCGGGCGGGGCGGGGACCACCAGGCTGATTGGCCGGGTGGGAAATGGCTGCGTCAGTGCAGGCCCCGCCCACGACAGACCGATGAGACTCGCGACAATGAGAATGGAACGGCGCACGACGGACCTCCAGTCAAAAAAAGAAGGCTAACCGGCACGGGGTTTCGCGAACACCATCGCCCCCATCGGGCTGTGGGCATGGCGCCGGAGGCGGGGCAGGGTCGCTAGCGTACTACCACCCTTCGTCAACCCGGGCTCAGAAGGTGGGGAGCAGGCGAGGAACGATGAACTGACCCTCGCCCCACGACTCGGTATGGGTCCGGGCACCACCGGCCACCTCAAGAACCGCCGCCAGCACGCGATCACCCGCTTGATCGAGGTTGATCCGACCTTCGATCAAATCGACCAGCGCCACGTCGATGCCGTCTGACCAGCGCTTGACGGTGTCCGGGTTGCCGCAAACTTTGAGCGTGGGGGCGAGCGGATTGCCCGATGGGTTGAACACGCCCATGGAGAACAGGGTGATCTGCGCGCCAGCTGCCACCATGCCGGTGATCGAGCAGGGGCTGAAAAACGGCGTGTCCATGAAGGACAGTCCGGGTTGCGAGGGTGTTTGCCCGAAGTCCAGACAGTCTACAAACGGCGCACGACCAATCTTGCAGAGCGCGCCCATGGTTTTTTCGACGAGCGTGGTGAGTCCCGCCTCGATGTTCTCTGCCGTCGGGTTGGTGCCCCGATAGCGGTCACCATCGCTGGTCATGCGTGATTCGGTGAGCGCGATCCGGTCGATGATCCGTCGGGCGATGTCGGCGTTGGCAGACTGCGCGCGCACCACGTCTTCGCCACCGATGAACTCTGCGGTTTCGGACACAATCACGCTTGCGCCAAGCTCGACTGCACGGTCGACAAAGCGACCGATGGCTGGATTTGAGCACACCGCGCTCGAGGCATCGGAGCCTCCGCATTCAAGCGCAAACGTGAGCTGGGAAAACGGACACCATTCCCGCTGCATGGGCTGCAGGACTGATGCGAGCAGGGTGAGCGCCCTCGCGGTTTGAGTGATCGCGTCGTTGATGCCCTGATGATCCATCACCGCCAGGACCCGCACGGGCGTGTGGCTGCCCGCGAGCTGATGTGCCCAGCGCTTCGCCGTGCTTCGATCATGACAGAGCACCACCGCCGCACCGATGTTGGGGTGAGTGATGAGCCTCTGCAACACCTCGTCCTGCAGCCGCGCATCCTGCGTTTGCAGTCCGCGCTGAAACTCGCCTCGCACCAGCAGGACCGGATCGGTGCCCGGCGGGCGAGATGCGTCGAATTGCGCCGCCGACAGCTCTGCGATGCGATTGGCGAGCGCGACTGTCGAGACCAACGCCAGATGATTGCGAACCCCCACACGGCCGTCAGCCCGCCGGTAGCCGGCAAACCCTGGCAATGATTCAACGGCAGTTGTGGACATGGACATGGTCGCCCGCCGCGATCGATCGGGTGGCAAGGCCAATGACAACACCATATTTGATGACGGGTTCGCCCTCGGCGATGTCTCGCGAGGCAGCCTTGTGGCCGAAGGCGATCGGCTCGCGCAGCCTGAGCCCGCAGCGCGTAAGCGTTTCTTCAACCAGCGAATCGATCAGCGTGACGACGTTGTCCGAGGGGTGAACCTGAAGTGCGATTCGCGGCACGCAGCGGGCCTTTCAAACCTGAATATGCGGGATGTTTTGCGAGCGCTTCTAGTGTATCTTCGCCGCCAAACCACAACAATCCCGGAGACAGCCATCTTCAAGCGTCTGCGCCATGGCGCGCTGCTCATTCTGCCCTGGTGCCTGCTGGTTGCGGTCTGGCACACAGTTGCCGTTTCGGGCCTGGTGAATCCAGGCCTCATGCCAACGCCCGCGCAGGTCGGCAGCAAGCTCGTGAGCCTGCTTTTCGGGGATAGGCTTGCAATCGACATCCTGCGTTCCACACAGCGTGTCACGCTGGGCGTGCTGCTCGGCATTTTGCTTGCTGTTCCGGTCGGATTCCTGATCGGTTGGTATCGAAACGCGCGGACGTTTCTCGATCCGCTCATCAATTTTTTCAGGGCGCTGCCACCGATCGCCCTGATCCCCCTGGTGGTCGTGTATTTCGGCATCGACGAACCGGCCAAGGTGATCATCCTTTTCTACGCCAGCTTTTTCGCGGGCGTCATCGTCATGTATGAGGGTGTAGCCCAGATCAGTCCAATCTTCATCAAGGTATCGCGAACGCTGGGCGCGAGCGACCGTGAAATTTTTTTCAAGGTGATCGTTCCGCTCACCATGCCTCATATCCTGACCGCACTGCGAGTGGCCTTAGGCGTCGCCTGGGCGACGCTGGTGGCTTCGGAGCTGGTTGCCGCGCAGCAAGGGCTGGGTGCGCTCATCCAAAGTGCGGGATCGTTCTTTCAGATCGATGTGATTTATGTCGGGATCGTCTGCATCGGAACCGTTGCGCTCAGCATGGACCTTGCGCTGCGCGCGCTCACGCGTCGCCTGATCCGCTGGCAGGACCGGGTCGAGGCGCAGTGATGGAGAGCGTGTCGTGAATGCCCCGCGAATCGTGTTTGACGATGTATCGGTTGATTTTGAGACCGAACGCGGACCACTCCGGGTGGTCGATCGGGTATCGCTTGCGGTGCACGACCAGGAGTTCATCTGCATCGTGGGGCCATCGGGCTGCGGCAAGACGACCCTCATGAACATTGTGGCTGGCTTCGTTGGGCCAAGTTCGGGGCGGATCACGCTTGACGGTCAGCCGGTCACCGGACCAGGGCGCGACCGCGGGGTGATCTTCCAGGAATACGGCGTCTTTCCCTGGTTGACCGTTCGCGACAACATCCTCTTTGGTCTTCGACTCAAAAGCAGCCGGGTGCCGGCGGCCGAGCAGCAGAGCGTGTGTCAGAAGTATCTGCAGCTGATGGGGCTCGCCGATTTTGCCCAGGCGTTTCCGAAAACGCTGTCAGGCGGTATGCGTCAGCGACTGGCCATCGCCCGTGCCTATGCTGCGCAGCCTGAATTTCTGCTGATGGACGAGCCCTTCGGAGCGCTGGATGCGCAGACCCGTTCCAAGATGCAGAATCTGCTGCTGGAGGTGCTTGAGCGCGAGGGCAAGACCGTGATGATGATCACCCACTCGGTCGATGAAGCGATCTACCTGGCTTCGCGAATTGTGGTGGTCACCGCACGGCCCGCGCGCATCAAGGCAATCATTGATGTCCCGTTTACTTACCCGCGCCACGAAGGTCTTCACGAGACACCTGAATTCGGTGCGCTCAAGGCACACGTGCGCGATCTGGTCATGGCCGAGTACGAGGTGCAGCAGCAGCTCGGCTCGGCCGGTATGGGTGCCGCCTGACATGCATCTTTGGCCCGCACAGGCAGCATGTGGCTTCGTTAACACCATCGCCGGCCAAGACCGGTAAAGGGAGACAGCGTGAACCATCACATCAGAACGGATCGCCGCCAGCTGCTGGTGGCAGGTACCTCGGCCCTGGGGCTCGCGAGCGTGGGCGCCCCTGTCATTGCCCAGCAGCGTACGCGCATCCGGGTTGGCTATGTCGATACACTCGCCGTCACCGGGCAGATCTGGACGGGTGTGCACCGTGGCCACTGGGCGAAGGAAGGCATCGAGTTCGATCCGGTCAAATTCAACACCGGCCTCGAGCTGTTCAACGCCATGATTGGCGGCAGCCTCGATATGCTGTCTACCGGCGCGGTGATCTCCAACTTCCCCGCGCGAGGCCAGGGCAAGGCCTTTCTCATCAACAACATCGAATTCGCGACCGCACAGCTGTGGGTACGCGAAGACCAGGGCGTGAAGAGCTGGGCCGATCTCAAGGGGAAGAAAATCGCCACCACGTTGGGCACGACCGCCCATGTGTTTGCCGACGCGGCCCTGCGTGCCAACGGGCTTGATCCTGCAAAGGATGTGGAACTCGTCAATCAGGGTATGCCGGTCGCGGTCACCAGTTTCATTTCGGGCGCCGTGCCCGCCGTGGCGCTCTGGGTGCCGTTCAACATCCAGGTCCGGGCCCGGGTGCCATCGGCGAAAATGCTGGTCGATGCGTCAGCCTATTTTCCGAAGTCGGCGATTGTGGGGGGCTGGGCAGTGCGTGCCGACTACTACGAGAAAAATCGTCCCATTCTCGAGCGTGTGGTACGCGGATGGGCGGCCTCGAATGATGACCTGATCCGGAATTCGGCCGAGATCCTGCCCGTGATCCAGTCGAAGAACTATGCCCAGGTGCCCCTTGAGGAACTGCAGGAGCAATTCAAGGCTTCGCGCTATTACCCTGCGGCCGAGTGGCGCAAGCTCTACCAGGACGGCACCGCAATTGGGTGGCTCCAGCAGGTGACCGACTTTTATGCGCGGGTAGGCGGCATTCAGAATCCTGTGCCGGCCAAAACCTATTTCGACACGTCGCTTCTCGTGAACAATGTGACGGGCTGAGGGCCAGGTCGTGCTGGCTGACCGCTGGGATCACATCATCGTCGGGGCCGGCTCGGCTGGCTGCGTGCTGGCCAACCGGCTGGTGCGCGCCGGCCGCCGGGTCCTCCTGCTGGAGGCGGGCGGCCCGGATGGCGCGTTCTGGGTCCGACTGCCGGTCGGCTATTTCCGCACCATCTTCGATCAGCGGTTTGCACGGCTCTTCGAAGTCGAGCCGCAGCCTGAGACCGGCGATCGGCGCATCATCTGGCCGCGCGGACGGATCGTGGGCGGATCAAGCTCAATCAATGGCCTCATCTATATCCGCGGTCAGCATGCCGACTATGATGACTGGGCGCGTGCCGGTGCGACGGGCTGGTCGTATCGCGAGGTTCTGCCGTTCTTTCGCCGGTCCGAACGTTTCAATGGTTCGGCATCCGACTACCACGGCATCGATGGCGAATTGGGCGTGTCCGAGTTGCGAAACGACGATCCGAGCTGTCTCGCGTGGCTCGAAGCGGCGCAGCAGTTCGGGCTGCCCGCCAATGCCGATTTCAATGCGCAGACCGATTACGGCGTGGGGCGTTATCAGTTGTCGATCCTGGGCCGCTGGCGCTGCAGTGCCTCGGTGGCGTTTCTGAAACCGGTGAGCGGGCATGCCGGACTCTCCGTCCGCACTGGCGTGCTGGTCTCGCGTGTTCTGTTCGAGGCGGGGCGTGCTGTCGGCGTGGAGGCACGCATCAACGGCGCGACCCACGAACTTCGCTGCGACGGCGATGTCATCCTGTCTGCGGGAAGCCTGCAGTCGCCGCAACTGCTTCAACTGTCGGGCGTGGGGCCGGCGGATCATCTGCGTGCGCTGGGCATCCCGGTGGTTCATGACGCCCCCGAAGTGGGCGAGAACCTCCAGGATCACTACCAGGCGAGAACCATCGTACGGTTGAAAGATCCGGTCTCGCTCAACAACCAGGTTCGCAGTCTTGCCGGTCTCACCCGAATGGGCTGGCAATGGCTGACCGATGCGCGTGGGCCGCTCACTGTCGGGGCAGGACAGGTGGGAGGGTTCGCCTGCTCCTCGCAGTCTCAGGGTGGGCGTGCCGATCTTCAGTTCAATGTGATGCCGCTGTCGGTCGACAAACCCGGCACGCCGCTTCACGAGTTTCCCGGCTTTACCGTCTCGGTCTGCCAGTGCCGCCCCGACTCGACCGGATCGGTCCGGATTCGCAGCACCGATCCAACCGAGGCCCCCCGCATCACTGCCAACTATCTGCGCGAAGAGCGCGACCTGAAAACCCTGGTCGACGGGCTGCGGATGTGCCGCGATATTTACCGGCAGCCGGCATTTGCTGGCCGGTGGGTCGAGGAAAAGCTCCCCGGGCAGGCCAGTCTGGAAGATTTTGCACGCCGGTTTGGCGGCACGGTGTTCCATCCGACCAGCACCTGCAGGATGGGCAGTGATGCCCGGGCGGTGGTCGATCCGCAACTGCGCGTGCAGGGGGTTTCCGGCCTGCGGGTGATCGATGCCTCGGTGATGCCTCGCGTGGTGTCAGCCAACACCAACGCGGCAACCATCATGGTTGGTGAGCGTGGCGCGGCACTGATGCTTGGGAATTGAGCGCGCGTTGAGAGGTCATCACCGAGGCCGGCTCACTCGGCCTTGATGCCCTGCTCCTTCACCACCTGACTGAACACCCTGATTTCGCGTGACACCAGCGCATCGAGATCAGCAGGTGGCCCTGCGACAATCGTGAGCCCCTGCGCCTCCAGCCGGCCACGCACATCGGACTCGGCCAGCGCAGCCGCTGCCGCGCCATGCAGCCGTGCGATGACGGCTGCAGGGGTTCCGGCTGGCACGAACATGCCTACCCAGGTATCGGACTCGAAACCGGGGAACGCTTCGCCGATGGTGCCTACTGCCGGCAGGAGGGTGCTGCGTGTGCGCGAAGTGATCGCGATCGGTTTGAGCCGCCCAGCCTTGATGTGCTGCATCATGCCGCCCAGCGTCCCTAGCACGGCGGGTACCTGGTTGCCGATCACGTCGGTCATCGCGGGGCCCGCGCCCTTGTAACCCACATGCGTAAGGGGCTGACCGCTCATCGATTGCAGGACAGCGCCGGCGAAATGCCCGGGTGAGCCCACGCCGCCCGTCGCATACTGACCGAAGCGCGCATCGCTTTTCGCAAGCGCGAGCCACTCCTGAAGGGTATTGGCAGGCACCGAGGGGTGAACTGCGATGGCCTGCGGCAGGAGGCCCACCAGCGTGACGCCACGCAGCTCGCGCTCGGTGTCAAAGGGTAGTTTCGGGTTCATCGCCTGGTTGATGGAATGCGACGACACCGTGAACAGAACCGAGTATCCGTCGGGCGGCGCCTTGGCCACCAGTCCGGTTGCGATGACGCCGCCGCCGCCCGGCCGGTTCTCCACGACCACCGACTGGCCGAGCTTTTCGCCAAATTTGTCGCTGAGGGCTCGGGCTGCGGAATCGGCACCGCCGCCTGGTGCGAACGTGACGATCAATCTGACTGGCTGCCGCTGCGGGAAATCCTGCGCGCTGGCATGCGAGAAGGGGACCACGGCCGAAACGACCGCGCACATCAGGGCCCTGAGCATCACGAACGACTCCTTACCATGGCTTCGCACCGACCGGTCTGGCGGCTGGCTGACGATGGCGCAGTCTGTTCACACCGGCGGGCGTTGTCAACGCCGAAGAGCCCGAGGGGAGCAGCCCAGGCGTCTTTCGAGCAAGGCCCTTGCCGGACAGGGAATTGAACCTCAAGCCGGTGATCGCCCGGCCACAATTGCATCCCGTTCATCGTCTGCATTCTGCCCTCGACCTTGGATTCATCCCCGCTACAGATCGTCTGGTTCAAGCGCGACCTGCGCCTGCACGACCACCCCGCGCTCGTTGCGGCGGCTGCGCGGGGGCCGGTGCTGGGTCTGGTGGTCTTCGAGCCTTCGCTCTGGGCGTTGCCCGATGCGAGCGGGCGGCATGCCGCCTTTTACGCCGACAGCGTCCACGATCTGCTGCGTGCGGCACGAACGGTCAACCTGCCGATGATGGTGGAGGCGGCCGAGATGCCGGAACTCCTCGAGCGTCTGCGTCATTCAGTTGGCAGCTTTGTGCTTCACAGTCATGAGGAAACCGGCAACTGGGCAAGCTTTCAGCGCGATCGTGCAGTGCTCGCCTGGTGTCGGACACACCACATCGACTGGCATCAGTTGCCGCAGAACGGTGTGGTGCGCGCGCTCGGATCGCGCGACGATTGGTCGCGATTGCACGATGCCCGGATGTCGGCGCCGGTGCTCGCGCCACCGCGGCTCATCGCGCTGCCGGCCCGCGTTGGCAGTGGTCTTTCCATTGCGCTGTCGTCGAGCGCTGCGGCAGCCGCGCTCCGGCCGTGGCGGGCGCTTGCCGACACCGATCCCTGCCCCGGTCGCCAGCGGGGCGGCCGCGAACAGGGTCTCGAGCTGCTCAGGACGTTTCTCGCCGGGCGGGGAGCCTCCTATCGCCTGCATATGAGCAGTCCTGGGACGGCAGAGCACTCATGCTCCCGATTGTCAGCGCATCTCGCCTGGGGCACGTTGTCGGTACGCGAAGTGCTTGCCTCGCTGTGGCGTGCGCGGTCCCATTGGCAGTTGGAAAATGGTCATCCCCAGCAGCGTTCCATGCTTGCTAGCCTGAAGAGCTTCGAGAGTCGCCTGCACTGGCGCTGCCACTTCATGCAGAAGCTCGAGTCCGAACCCGAACTCGAGTTCCGATGTCTGCACCCCGCCACGCGCGGTCTGCGCAATGAGGGTGCGCTGAGCGCACTCGAGTCCGCGCGCCTGGCGGCCTGGCGAGAAGGGCGGACCGGGTTTGCGTTCGTGGACGCCTGCATGCGTTCTCTCGCGTCCACCGGCTGGATCAACTTTCGCATGCGCGCGATGCTCACCTCTTTTGCGAGCCAACATCTCTGGCTCCACTGGAAACTGTCCGGCGAGCATCTGGCGCGGCTCTACACCGACTATGAGCCAGGCATTCACTGGCCGCAGATCCAGATGCAAAGCGGCACCACCGGCATCAACACGATCCGTATTTACAACCCCGAGAAGCAGCGTCAGGATCAGGATCCGCACGGCGAATTCGTGGCCCGCTGGGTGCCCGAGCACGCAACCGCTGCCTATCCTGCGCCCATCGTTGATCATCTGGAGGCGGCGCGCCTTGCGCGTGATCGTCTTTGGAGCCTGAGAAACGATGCGGACTCAAAGGATGCTGCGCGACAGATTTCCCAGAAGCACGGCAGCCGCAACCCGGCGCGCGAGGGTGTGAGGCGCCCGCGCGTCTCGGCAACAGCCAACCCGGCGGTCGCCGAGTCGGCTATCGGCAAACAGCAGACGCTTGATTTCTGAGCCGTATGCGCTGCTAGGCTGGCTCTTTCAGCGGCGCCATCTTCTGCGACACCACCACGATCGCGAGAAGCGCAAGGCCGATCATGTCTGTGATGGAACCGGGCTTGATCAGGGCCAGCGCTGCGACAACCAGCAGCACCCGTTGCCACATCCGCGTGGGGCCCACGAACCAGCCGAAGAGGCCTCCGGCCAGCGCGATGACGCCGATGGTGGCCGAACCCACGGCAAGAAGCACCTGGAACCACTGCGTGCTCCAGTCTTGCACGATCAGAAGGATTGATGGCTCATACACGAACATGAAGGGCACGATATATGCGGGAGCGGCTGCGCGCATGGCGGCAAAGCCCGCGGCCCACATGCTGGTCTTGGCGAGCCCTGCTGCCGCGAAAACTGCCAGCGCCACGGGCGGCGTGATGGCCGACAGAATGGCGAAATAGAGCGCGAACATATGGGCAGCGGGCGTGACAGCGCCGAGCTTGATGATTGCAGGTACCAGGAGCGACACCATCACGATGTAGGCCGGGGTGGTGGGCATGCCCATGCCCAGAATGATGCCGGCAATGGCAGTGAGCAGCAGAGCAAGAAAGAGCGCGTCCTTTGCGAGTCCGATCACCGCCTGCGTGAATTCGATACCCAGGCCGGTGATCGTGACGCTGCCGATCACCAGGCCCGCACACGCGCATGCCATCGCCACCGCAAGCGTATTGCGAGCGCCATCGTTGAGCGCCTCGAAAACCGTACGCCAGCCGATGTCGGCACGCGTGCTCGCGCGAAGCAGCGCGAGGGGTATGCAAAAGAGTGCGCCTGCAAGCGCGCAGAGCGGCGCGGAGTAGCCTGCGCTCAATCCGATCAGCACGATGAGTATCGGGATGAACAGGTGGCCACGGTCGCGCATGACCGCACCGAACCTGGGAAGCTCAGACTTGGGCACGCCGGCAAGCTTGTAGCGCCTGGCCTCAAAATGCACCGCTGCGAATACCGACACGTAGTAGAGAAGCGCGGGGATGAGTGCCCACAAGGCCACCTGGGCATAGGGAACGGCGAGGAACTCGGCCATTACGAATGCGGCGGCGCCCATGATGGGCGGCATCAGTTGCCCGCCAGTGGAGGCTACCGATTCGACCGCGGCGGCAAAGGAGGGTCGAAAGCCGGTGCGCTTCATGAGCGGAATCGTGATGGGACC
>RFXC01000090.1 GCA_009921765.1 Betaproteobacteria bacterium
ACGTTCATCGGGCCGCAGGTCGACGGTTGGGGTGACCGGAAAATAGCGCGAGCGCCTGGAGAGGCGACCGCGCACAGGGGCGGGCAGGGCGCCCGGGCCGCGCAGCGCGTCCGCCAGTTCGCGCTCAACCAGGCTCAGTCTTTCGCGATAGCCCATTTGCGCATGCGGGTCGACCACCAGGAAGCTGTCGAGTGCATCGCCGTCGGGGGTCGTGTGAATCTGTGCATCAAGCACCGAGAGGTTGTGGCTGTCGAAATAGCCGCAGATCCGGGCAAAGAGATCGGTTTGGTCGCGGGTGTAGACCACCACCTGGAAGCCTTCGCCAATGGGTGCCATCCGCGCACGAACCATGGCGCCGTCCCGATGTGCAGCGCCCGCAAGCACCCGGGCGTGCCAGGCAATGTCAATCGGGTCGGTGCGCAAAAAATAGGAGATGCCCAGGCGGGTCCAGAAGCCACTGTAGCGCTCGGGGTCGATCGCCTGCAGGTTGAGCAACCGAACGGCTTCGGCGCGACGGCTGTCGAGCATGGCCCCTGTGTTCGGGGCCTCACCGGCGAGGTGGCGACGGGTTGCGCGGTACAGGTCCTCGAGGAGCTTTGCTTTCCAGGCGTTCCAGACTTTCGGGCTGGTGCCTCGAATATCGGCAACCGTGAGCAGGTAGAGGCAGGTGAGGCGTTCCTCGCTCTTGACCAGATCGCTGAAACGGCTGATCACCTCGGGGTCAGAGAGGTCCTGTTTCTGCGCGATCGAGGACATGGTGAGGTGGTGCTCCACCAGAAACTCCACCAGGTCCCGGTCGGCATCGGCGATGCCGTGCGCATGACAGAAACGGCGCGCATCGAGCCGCCCCAACGATGAGTGGTCACCGCCGCGACCCTTTGCAATATCGTGAAACAGTGCAGCCACCACCAGCAGCCATGGGGCGCGAACGCTGGACATCAGCTGGCTGCAAAAAGGATATTCGTGCGCATGTTCGGCCATCGCAAAGCGGCGAAGGTTCCGAACCACCATCAGGATGTGCTGATCGACGGTGTACACATGAAACAGATCGTGCTGCATCTGGCCGACGATTCGCCGAAACACCGGCAGGTATCGTCCCAGCACCGACCACTGGTTCATCTGTCGCAGTCCGCGGGTGACGCCATGTTCGGCCTGGAGAAATTCCAGGAACAGCAACCGGTTCTGGGGAGACTGCCGGAATGCGGCATCGATTCGCGTGCGGGCGCGCCAAATTGCGCGCAGCGTGAGGGCACTCATCCCATGCAGTTCCCGGTGGCGGGTGAGCACCAGGAACGCCCGCAGAATGGCCGACGGCTCTCGTTCAAACAGCGCAGGGTCGACAATGTCGAGTAGGCCGCCGCGGTTGACGAACTCTGTATCAAGCGGCTCGGGCTCGCCGGTCGCAGGCGGCGAGAGTCGTTCGCGCAGGTCTTGAAGCAGGAGGCTGCTCAGCTGGACCACCGCCTTCGCCGCCCAGTAGTAGCGCTGCATCAGGGATTCGGATGCCTGTCGCGCATCGGCGCCCCCGAATCCGAGCGCCGCGCTCACCTGTGCCTGGAGGTCGAATACCAGCCGGTCTTCGCGCCGCCCCGAGACCACATGGAGCGACGCGCGGATACGCTTGAGCATCCGCTCGTTGTGGCGGATCTGGCGGAGTTCGGCCTCGCTGATCAGGTTGCCGCGGGCCAGGTCGGCCCAGCTGGCACCGAGGCCGGCGGCACGACTGATCCAGAGAATCAGTTGCAGATCGCGCAAACCGCCCGGACTTTCCTTGCTGTTCGGTTCTAGGCTGTAAGGCGTGTCCTCATAGCGCGTGTGGCGCTGCCGCATCTCGAGGAGTTTCTTGGAGAAGAACAGGGAAGGATCAAGCTCGCCTTCGATTCGCTTTCCCAGCAAGTCGAATGTCTCTCGTTTGCCGGCGAGAAGACGCCGCTCGATGAGGCTGGTTTGCACGGTGATGTCGCCGCGCGCTTCGTCGAGGCACTCGTCGACGCTTCTGACGCTGTGGCCGATTTGAAGCCCAAGATCCCAGCATGCGCTGATGAACCGTTCGAGAATCGCAGCCTCGTCCTGGTCCGGATGGTCTGCGATGATCAGCAGGTCGACGTCGGAATGAGGGAAGAGTTCACCACGCCCATAACCGCCGATTGCCGCGAGCGTGAAACGAGCGGGCACCGCACTGCTTTGCCAGAGCGAGCGAAGGAGCCGATCCGTCGCCCGGCACAGTGCAGACAGGAGGCGGTCGGGGTTTCGTGAGGATTTGAACTGCTCGACCGACGACTCAACTGCGGCCCGATACGACTGCCGCAGTTCGCCAAGCTCGGCCGCCGAAATCATGGTCAAGCCACCGACTCGCTCGCCGGTTGTACAGGACACTGTTCGGATACGGTCAGCACCTCAAAGCCATGATCGGTAACCAGTACCGTGTGCTCCCACTGGGCCGACAGACTGTGGTCACGGGTGACGATTGTCCACCCATCGCCCAGTTCACGGACGTCACGCTTGCCGGCGTTGATCATTGGTTCAATCGTGAAGATCATGCCAGGCTCGAGCCGCTCGCCCGTGCCTGGGCGTCCGTAATGAAGCACCTGGGGTTCCTCATGGAACCGCCGCCCGATGCCGTGCCCGCAGAACTCGCGCACGATCGAATACCCGCATCCTTCGGCATAGCGCTGAATCGCATGGCCGATATCGCCAAGCGTTGCTCCGGGCTTGACTTGTTCAATGCCCAGCCACATCGCGCGGAAGGTGATGTCGCAGAGGCGGCGTGCGGCAATAGAAGGCTCGCCAACACAGAACATCCGGCTGGTGTCGCCATGAAAGCCGTCCTTGATCACCGTGATGTCGAGGTTGACGATGTCGCCGCTCTTTAGCACCCGCGCACCGGGAATGCCGTGGCAGACCTGATGATTGACCGAAGCGCAGATCGATTTTGGGTAGGGCGTGTAGCCGGGCGGCGCATAGTTGAGCGGCGCGGGAATCGTGCCCTGGACGTTCACCATGTAGTCGTGGCACATGCGGTCGAGCTCACCAGTGGTGATGCCCGGCCGAACATGCGGGGTGATGAAATCAAGCACCTCGCTTGCCAGGCGTCCGGCCACGCGCATGGCGGCGATGTCTTCGGATGATTTGAGTTGGATAGTCATGCTAAGATTATAGGTTAGCTGTTACCCCCGCGCTTTCGGCGAACAGGGTGCTGCACAGGCTCTCACCACGGATACTCGCTCATTGAACGCGTTTCCGGAGTGCTCAGGTCTCTGCAGTTTTTCCGCTCCTTCCAGGGTGGATCGCCAGAAGCGTAAGACTCAACCCCCAAGGAGATGTTTATGTCCGCCACCATGCGGCAAATGCTCGAGGCCGGTGTTCACTTCGGCCACCAGACGCGGTTCTGGAACCCCCGGATGGCGCCGTACATCTACGGCCATCGCAACAAGATCCATATCGTCAATCTTGAGAAAACCCTCGGGCTTTATCAGGAAGCGATGAAGTATCTCAAGCAGCTGTCCTCCAATCGCGGCACGGTGCTGTTCGTGGGCACCAAGCGCCAGGCCCGTGAAATCATGGCCGAAGAGGCGCAACGCGCCGGCATGCCCTATGTTGATCACCGCTGGCTGGGCGGAATGCTCACCAACTTCAAGACCGTCAAGACCTCGATCAAGCGGCTGAAGGACATGGAAGTGATGATCGCAGAGGGTGGTGTGGAGCGGTTGTCCAAGAAAGAGTCACTGCTTTTCCAGCGTGAGCTCGACAAGCTCAACCGCAGTCTGGGTGGCATCAAGGACATGGGCGGCCTGCCCGATGCACTGTTTGTGGTCGATGTCGGTTACCACAAAATTGCAGTCACCGAAGCTGCAAAGCTCGGCATTCCCGTGGTGGGGGTGGTCGATACCAACCACTCGCCTGAGGGTATTTCATACGTCATTCCAGGTAACGACGACTCGGGCAAAGCCATTCGCCTTTATGCACGTGGCGCGGCTGATGCCATCCTCGACGGGCGCAGCAGCGCACTCCAAGAGGTCGTGAAAGCGGCCAGCGAAGAGGAAGAGTTCGTCGAGGTCGAGGGCGAGGAGGCCTGACGCCCCCTGGCGGGTAGCCGCAAGGCGCCCGCCACTTTTCTATGTTCGCTCTGCGCCGCCCGGTGTCATGCCGGCTCGGCCCAGCAGGGCTTTGAGTAATTCCACTGAATTCGGAGGACAAGGCGATGGCTGAAATCACCGCTGGCATGGTCAAGGAACTACGCGAGAAAACCGACGCACCCATGATGGAGTGCAAGAAGGCGCTTACCGAAGCAGGTGGCGATCTGGCGAAAGCCGAGGAAATTCTCCGCGTACGGCTGGGCAACAAGGCAAGCAAGGCCGCCTCACGCGTGACCGCCGAGGGCGTGGTCGGCGTTTACATCAGCGGCGACGGGCGTGACGCAGCGATCGTCGAACTCAATTGCGAAACCGACTTCGTCGCCAAAAACGATGATTTTCTCGCTTTCTCGTCGCGGCTTGCGAAGCTGGTGGCAGAGTCGGCGCCGGCCGACGTTGCCGCATTGTCCGCATTGCCGTTTGATGGCTCGACCGTTGAGGCGGTCCGTACCACGCTGATCGGCAAAATCGGCGAGAACATGTCGATCCGTCGCTTCCACCGCGTCTCGGCTGAGGGCCGCGTGGTGAGCTATGTCCACGGTGGTGCAAAAATCGGCGTGTTGCTCGATCTGGTGGGCGGTGATGAAACCCTTGCGCGAGACATCGCCATGCACATTGCGGCAGCCAAGCCTAAAGCGCTGTCGCGCGATGGCGTGTCGGCCGACCTGATCGATACCGAGCGCCGGATCGCCCGCGAAAAGGCGGCCGAGTCGGGCAAGCCCGCAGAGATCGTGGAGAAAATGGTCGAAGGCAGCGTTCAGAAATTCCTGAAGGAAGTCACGCTCCTCGGACAGCCCTTTGTCAAGGACGACAAGCAGACCATCGAGCAACTGCTGAAATCCCGGGGTGCTCGCGTGGCTTCGTTCACGCTCTATCTGGTGGGCGAGGGTATCGAGCGTAAGCAGACCGACTTTGCCGCCGAGGTGGCGGCGCAGGCCGCTGCCGCAGCCGCGCGCTGATGCAACGGGCAGCGCGGACACTCGCCCGCCTGCCCGACTTCTCCCGCCGGAATGGCGCATAATGCTCGGGTTTGCCGACTGAAGGCATCGGCCCCGGGTCGGCGTAAACCGCGCTGAGGTTAAACCTTGGACCTGTCTTCGTCTGCCTCGAATCCGCCCCCACTCGCCTACCGCAGGGTTTTGCTCAAGCTGTCGGGCGAAGCGCTCATGGGCGACGACGCTTTTGGCATCAACCGCCTCACCATCGAACGAATGTGTGCCGAAGTGGCGGGCGTCTCCCGGCTGGGTGTCGAATTGGCGGTGGTGATCGGCGGTGGCAACATTTTCCGGGGCGTGGCGGGTGGCGCAGCCGGCATGGATCGCGCCACGGCCGACTACATGGGCATGCTTGCCACCGTCATGAATGCGCTTGCGCTGCAGGATGCCCTGCGCCAGCAGGGGGTGGTGTCGCGGGTGCAGTCGGCGCTCAAGATCGAACAGGTGGTTGAGCCCTACATCCGTCCCAAGGCCTTGCGCTATCTTGAGGAAGGCAAGGTCGTGATCTTTGCGGCCGGCACCGGAAATCCGTTCTTCACCACCGACACGGCGGCTGCGCTCAGGGGCGCTGAAATGGGCGCCGAAATTGTGCTGAAGGCCACCAAGGTCGACGGCGTGTACACCGCCGATCCCATGCTCGACCCCACCGCCACGCGATACCAGCGCATCAGCTTCGACGAAGCCATCAGCCGCAACCTCAAGGTGATGGATGCCACCGCTTTTGCGCTCTGCCGCGACCAGCGTCTCCCGCTGAAGGTCTTTTCAATTTTCAAGGAAGGCGCCCTTCGCCGGATCGTGACCGGTGAAGACGAGGGGACGCTGGTCTACGCCTGACACGCTTCAGAGGAATCCGATGAGTCTGTCCAACGTAAAAAGCTCGACCGAGCAAAAGATGAACAAGTCGCTCGAGTCGTTGAAGGTTGCGCTGTCCAAGATCCGAACCGGTCGGGCGCATTCCGGCCTGCTCGATCACGTTCAGGTGGACTACTACGGCAGCCTCGTTCCGATCAATCAGGTGGCCAACGTGACGGTCATGGACGCTAGAACGCTCAGCGTTCAGGCCTGGGAAAAGAAGATGGTTCTTGTCATCGACAAGGCCATTCGCGAGGCCGATCTCGGGCTTAATCCCGTCACGGTCGGTGAACTCATCCGGGTACCCATGCCTCCATTGTCTGAGGAGCGTCGCAAGGAGCTGGCGAAGGTCGCGCGTGGAGAGGGCGAGCAGGCGAAGGTTGCCGTACGGAATCTTCGCCGCGATGGAAACGAGCAGCTGAAGAAGCTCCTGAAGGACAAAGCCATTTCAGAGGATGATGACCGGCGCGGTCAGGATGAAGTGCAAAAGCTCACCGATCGTCACATCGCGGAAATCGACAAGCTGATCGCTGCAAAAGAGCAGGAAATCCTCACGGTCTGATCTGGCGTCTGTCGCGTGAAGCCGATTTTTCCAAGCTCAACTGTCACTGTCCCGAAAAGTGGGGCGGTGCCGCGCCACGTCGCCATCATCATGGACGGCAATGGCAGATGGGCCACCAGCAGACGGCTGCCGAGGGTGGCAGGCCACGCGCGCGGCGTGGAAGCCGTTCGGACCATCCTGGAGGCCTGTGCCAAGTCGGGCGTGGAATTTCTGACCCTGTTTGCCTTCAGCTCCGAAAACTGGCGCCGCCCGGTCGATGAGGTTTCGGTTCTCATGCGGTTGTTCATTTCGGCGCTGGAACGCGAGGTCGATCAGCTGCATGCCAATGGAATACGCCTTCGCGTGGTTGGCGATCTTGATGCATTCGAGCCGCGGCTGCGCACCTTGATTCGGCAGTCGGAGGCCCGCACGGCCGGCAACCAGCGGATGACGCTCACCATTGCTGCGAACTACGGCGGCCGCTGGGACATTCTCCAGGCCACACGCGCTGCGCTGGCGGCTCACCCTCAATTGGCGAGCCATCCCGAGCAATTGGACGAAGCGCTCTTGTCCCCCTATCTGGCCATGTCTTATGCGCCGGAGCCTGATCTGTTCATTCGAACGGGCGGCGAGCAGCGGGTCAGCAACTTTCTCTTGTGGCAGTTGGCCTACACCGAGCTGTACTTCACCGACCGCTACTGGCCTGATTTCGATGCGGCAGCCCTCGAGGAGGCCTTCGAGTGGTACCGACAGCGCGAGCGTCGCTTTGGCCAGACCAGCGGCCAGGTGGCAGCTCAGTCTGCCGGATGAATGCATGCTGATCCCCCGGATTCTGACCGCTGTTGCGCTGCTTGCGGTTCTGATTCCGGTTGTGACGGTGGGGCCGGTCTGGCTCTGGGGGCTCGCATCACTCCTGTTGCTTCTTATCGCTTACGCAGAATGGAGTCGGCTGGTATCGGGTGCGCTCCCGAGCCTGTCGCAAGTCACCGCCATGGCGGTCTCGGGTTTGGCGATTGTTGCAATCCTGCCGTCCGGCAGGATTCCTCAGCCCCTCCTGATCGCTGCATGTTTTCCCGCAACGCTCTTCTGGCTCGTCGAAGCGCCCAGGCGCCTGAGAACACATCGGGCCGGCGCAGGGCGATGCGCGTTGGCGCTCTGGCTGCTGGGCGCGTGTTGGCTCGCGCTCTATGACTTGCGCGCTGGCGGGCCAGCGGTGCTGGTGACCGCGATGGCAATTGTGTGGGTTGCCGACATTGCAGCGTATTTCGCGGGTCGGGCATTTGGCCGTCGCAAGCTCGCACCATCCATCAGCCCGGGAAAATCCTGGGAAGGTGCGATAGCCGGCGTGCTGGCCGTGGCGGTTCTGGGCGTCCTGTCGGCGCAGTTTGCGCTGTTCTCGGGTGCGCTTCCGGCCTTGCTGATCGGGCAGTTCGGCGTGGCGGCCGCCGCGCAACTGCTGCGATAATCGGGCGATGAAGGCAATCACAGTGCTGGGGGCCACGGGCTCCATCGGATTGAGTACGCTCGATGTCGTAGCCCGGCATCCCGAGCGGTTCCGTTTGCACGCACTCTCCGCCCATAGCCGGATTGACTCGCTGTTTGATCTTGCGCTCAAACACCGACCGCAGTGTGTGGCGGTGTCTGATGAGGCTGCGGCGGAGCGCTTGCGCAGGCAGTTTGGTCAGCACGGTGCGGCGATTGAAGTCCACAGCGGCGCCGGGGCGCTGGAGGCCATTGCTTCCGCGCCTGAAGTTGATCTGGTCATGGCTGCGATCGTTGGGGCTGCGGGACTGCCGTCTGCAATCGCGGCAGCCCGCGCCGGCAAATGCATCCTGCTCGCGAACAAGGAAGCGCTGGTCATGGCGGGCGATGTGTTCCTGCGCGCGTGTCGCGAGGGCGGCGCGTCGGTGTTGCCCATCGACAGCGAACACAATGCCGTGTTCCAGTGTTTGCCTGCCGCAGGGGGCCGGGGTGGGGTCAGACGAATACTCCTGACCGCCTCTGGCGGTCCATTTCGCCAGGCGAGTCTCGAGGCGATCGAGTCCGCCACACCAGCCCAGGCGGTTGCGCATCCGCGCTGGAGCATGGGGCGGAAAATCTCGGTCGATTCCGCGACCATGATGAACAAGGGGCTCGAGCTCATCGAGGCGCACTATCTCTTCGATGTGGCGTCCTCGTCCATCGAGGTCGTGGTTCACCCGCAGAGCATCGTGCACTCAATGGTCGAATATGTTGACGGCTCGGTGCTCGCGCAGCTCGGCAATCCCGACATGCGAACGCCGATCGCGCACGCGCTCGGCTACCCGGATCGCATTGAAAGTGGTGTAACGCCGCTTGATCTCGCTGCGGCCGGCAGGCTCGAGTTTGAGCAGCCCGATCCGGTTCGCTTTCCTTGCCTGCGCCTCGCCCGCCAGGCGCTGGAGTCGGCAGGCGGCGCGCCGTGCGTGCTGAATGCAGCCAATGAAATCTCGGTTGAGGCCTTCTTGGAGGGTCGAATCCGGTTTGGCGATATTGCGCGGATCAACGAAGCGGTACTTGAACGGCTTGGAGGCGAGCGCGCCGCTCAGGATGTCGAGGCGGTGATCGATCTCGACGGCAGGGCGCGCCGCGCGGCTCGGCAGGTGATGGAGCGACATGCCTCATGACATTCGTTCAGACCGTGCTCGCGTTTCTGCTCGCCCTTACGTTGCTGATTTTCGTGCACGAGCTGGGTCATTTCCTGGCCGCCCGCTGGTGCGGCGTCAAAGTCCTCAAGTTTTCGATCGGTTTCGGGCCGGCGATCTGGTCCCGCGCCTTTGGTCCTGATCGAACCGAATGGGTGATTGCCGCCATCCCGCTTGGCGGCTATGTACAGATGCTCGATGAGCGTGACCGGGAGGCCTCTCAGCCGATCGCAAGCGCCGACCTTCCGCGGGCGTTTTCGCAGCGCCCGCTGCATCAGCGGGCGTTCATCGTGGTGGCTGGGCCGCTCGCCAATTTTTTGCTCGCAGTGGTCCTTTACGCCGCGCTTGCCTGGGGCGGCACCGAGCAACCTGTTCCTGTCCTCGACACGCCGCCTGCAGCGAGCGCGGCCGCCGACGCGGGTCTGGTTGCCGGTGACCGAATCATCTCGGTGAACGGTTCGCCGCTGCAATCGTGGAATCAACTGCGGCTCAAGATCATCGATGCGTCCAGCTTCGCCAGCAAACCCTGGGAACCCGAGGGGCCATGTCGTCCGAGGTCCCCGATCGCGACCCACTTCAAGTTCTCGGGCTCGCACTGGCACCGGGAGAGGTGTTGATCGGGAGCCTGATCGCCGGCGAACCGGCCATCGAGGCGGGACTGCGGGCGGGTGATCGCGTGCTCACCGTAAACGGCGAGCCGGTCCGGCGGGCGCGTGACCTGATTGAACAGGTAAGGGAGAGCGCGGGTCGAGCCCTGGTTATCGTGGTTCAGCGTGGAGCCGACGAGATCACTGTGCGTGTTACTCCCTCAGCCCAGAGCGCAGCCGGTACCGACGCGCGGCCACGCGGGCGAATTGGGGCCATGCTCCAGGACCGAGTCAAAACCGAGGTGGTTCAGGCTGACCCGCTCGATTCGGTTGTTCAGGGGGTGGCTCGCACCTGGGAGATGAGCGCGTTCTCGCTCCGAATGCTGGGTCGCATGCTCACCGGTGACCTGTCGGTGCGAAACCTGAGTGGTCCCGTCACCATCGCTGACATGGCAGGCCAGACTGCGCGCAGCGGTTTACAGTCCTATCTCGGGTTCATCGCGCTGATCAGCGTAAGCCTGGGGGTTCTGAATCTGTTGCCCATCCCGGTGCTCGATGGGGGGCATTTGATATATTACGTGCTTGAGGCGATCAGACGCCGTCCGCTGTCCGATCAGGTGATGGCGATTACTCAAAAGGCCGGGCTGCTTCTGGTGGTGTTCATGATGGCACTTGCACTCTTTAACGACTTCACCCGGCTGATCGGGCCCTGAGGCATGCGAAGCGTCGTTTCCCGTATTCGTGCGAACCGCCTAGCATCCGCTTCCCTGTATTTTTTGCTGGCAGCAGCCGGGTTTCCAGGCGCAGCGAGGGCTTTCGACCCCTTTGTGGTTCGCGATATCCGAATCGAGGGTATCCAGCGGATCGAGCCGGGCACGGTGTTCGGTTACCTGCCTGTCAAGGTGGGCGAGAGAATCACGCCCGATTCGGCGACGGCGGCAATTCAGGCGCTTTTTGCGAGCGGCTTTTTCCGTGACGTCAAGCTGCAGGCCGACGGTGACGTATTGGTGGTGGTGCTCGAGGAACGGCCGGCAATCGGTTCAATCGAAATTACCGGCGTCAAGGAATTCGATGCCGACACCTTGAAGCGCTCGCTCCGCGATATCGGACTCTCGGAGTCCCGAATTTTCGATCGCAGCCTTCTCGAGCGCGCCGAGCAGGAACTAAAGCGCCAGTATCTGTCCCGCGGCAAGTACGCCGCACGCGTCACCTCGACCGTCACGCCGCTCGAGCGCAATCGGGTGGGGGTTGCGATGACAGTCGAAGAGGGCGCCTCGGCGTCCATTTCGGCGATCCGGTTTGTCGGCAACAAGGCCTTCACCGAGAAGGCGTTGCTCGACGAAATGAAGCTCTCGACGCCAACCTGGCTCAGTTGGTACACCAAGGCTGACCGCTACTCGCGTGAAAAGCTGGCGGGCGATCTGGAAACCTTGCGGTCGTTTTATCTGGACCGGGGCTTCCTGGAGTTCAACATCCGTTCAACCCAGGTTTCCATCAGCCCAGACCGCGAATCCATCGACCTGGTCGTCGTTTTGGATGAGGGTGAGCAGTTTCGCGTCAAGGACATCACCTTCGCTGGTGAACTGCTCGGGCGAGGCGACGAATTCCGCGCCATGATGCGGCTCGCTCCGGGTGAGGTGTTCTCCGGAACCAGACTGAACGACTCCACCAAGAGCGTGACCGAGCGTCTGGGTTCCCTCGGCTATGCCTTTGCGCGGGTCGACGCTGTTCCCCAGGCCGACCGCGACAGCCGCCAGGTGAGCTTCACGGTCATGGTTGAGCCGGGTCGCAGGGCGTACGTTCGCAGAATCGATATTGGTGGCAACTCTCGCACTCGCGATGAAGTTGTGCGCCGGGAGCTTCGCCAGTTTGAAGACGCCTGGTATGACGCCGACAAGATCAAGCTGTCGCGTGACCGCCTCAACCGGCTCGGTTACTTTACCGACGTCAAGATCGAAACCGAGCCCGTGCCGGGCACGACAGATCAGGTCGATCTCCGGGTCACGGTTGTTGAGCGCCCCACCGGGGCGATCTCGCTAGGGATCGGGTTTTCCACCACCGAGAAGGTCATTCTTGCCGCCTCACTCAGCCAGAACAATTTTCTGGGAACGGGCAAGATCGTCGGCATCGAGGTGAATTCAAGCCGACTCGCGCGTCAGGTGGTGCTCAGTCACACCGACCCGTATGTCACCGACGACGGTATCAGCCAGACGGTTGAGCTTGCCTCCCGGTCATTTAATGCTTCAGCACTGCTGCTGGGTGATTACAAATTCGAAACGCTGTCAGCGACCACTCGGTTCGGCATTCCCTATACCGAAGTCGATCGGTTTTTCTTTGGTATTGGCGCCGAGTCCACCTCGCTCTGGCTCGGTCCGCTTGCACCGCAGCGCTACACAAAGTGGGTCTCCGAATACGGAATGTCCGCGTCTGCTTTCCTTGGTAACGTCGGGTGGGTGCGTGATACCCGAAACAGCGCACTTGCCCCAACAACGGGTCGCCTTCAGCGCGTCAACTTCGAGGCTACCGTTCCAGCGGGCGATTTGCGCTTCTGGCGTACCAACGCGGTCCAGCAGCTGTACTGGCCGCTATCGCGCGACTACACCATCGCACTGAATGGCGACGTTGCCTATGGCGCAGGTTTCGGGGGGCGCTCGTACCCGCTCTTCAAGAACTATTTTGCCGGCGGCATTGGCTCGGTTCGTGGCTTTTACCCAAGTTCACTCGGACCGAAGGATATCGAGCCACTGCAAACGGGGGGCACGCGAGAGGTGCCTATTGGCGGGCAACTCAAAGTGGTTGGAAGCGCAGAGTTTCTGTTTCCCCTTCCTGGTTCAGGCGCAGACCGCACCATCCGCACCTTTCTTTACACCGATGTCGGAAACGTATTTGCCGACTCCAACATCGAGTTCTCCGAACTGCGCGCGGCAGCCGGCGTGGGCCTGAATTGGTTGTCTCCGATCGGCCCGATGAAGCTGAGTCTGGGCTGGCCGATACGGTATGCACCTGCTGACCGTATGCAGCGCTTCCAGTTCCAGGTGGGCGCCGGTTTCTGATCAGGTGCGATTTTCTGTGCGGGAGATTTGTATGTCCTTGAGCCGACGTTTTGCTTGCTTGTCTGCGGCCGCCGCGTTTTTGCTTGGCGCAAGTGCAGCGCTTGCGCAGGTCACCCCCAAGATCGGGTTCGTCAATACCGAACGTATCCTGCGTGATGCAGCGCCTGCCAAGGCAGCCCAGGCAAAGCTCGAGGCGGAGTTCTCCAAGCGAGACCGGGAACTCCAGGAGGTCGGCACTCGTCTCAAGCAGCTGGCCGAGCGCCTTGAGCGGGACGCCATGGTCATGACCGAGGCTGAGCGCACGCGTCGGCAACGCGAGGCAGCCGATATCGACAAAGACTTTCAACGTCGACAGCGTGAGTTCCGCGAAGATCTCAACCAGCGGCGAAACGAAGAGCTTTCGCAAGTGGTTGAGCGTGCCAATCGTGTCATCCGTCAGATTGCCGAGCGGGAGAAGTTCGACCTGATCCTTCAGGAGGCGGTCTACGCGAGCGGTCGTATCGATATCACCGACGTCGTACTGCAGGCGCTTTCTGACCCTGCGGCGAAGTAATCGGGCGGGTCCGAGCGCTGGAGAGCATCATGCTCCGCCTGCCGGATGCCGTGCCCCTTTCCGAGATCGTGCGTCTGCTTGCAGGCCGTCTGGTCCGCGAAGCGGATGGGCTTCGAATCGATCGTCTGGCCACGCTTGAATCGGCAGACGGCAC
Organism: Betaproteobacteria bacterium; assembly: GCA_009921765.1. Next base: position 13,532 of record RFXC01000090.1, read on the forward strand.
ATCAATCGCGTTCCTCTCAAGTCGAGCCTATCGGGACCGTGCGAGGGCTACGGCTGCTGGCGTGGTGGTGACTTCGGCCGAGATGGCGGATGCGGTGCCTGCCAACGTAGCGCTGATCGAGGTTCCTGACCCCTACCGGGCCTACGGACTGATCGCGCGTCAGTTCGATGCCTGGATCAACCCTCGAGGCAACCCATCGGTTCATCCCACCGCGGTCATCGCTTCGTCGGCAACGCTCGGTCAGGGTGTGGTAGTGGGTCCCGGCGTCGTGGTGGGTGAACGGGCGCACGTGGGGGCCGGCGCCATCATCGGTGCTGGCTGCATCATTGAAGATGATGCGGTGGTGGGCGTCGGTGCAGAGCTCCGCTCGCGGGTCACTCTCGGTCATCGGTGTGTGGTTGGTGAACGCAGCCTGATTCACGCCGGCACGGTGATCGGATCCGACGGCTTCGGATTCGCCAGGCACCAGGGGCAGTGGGAAAAGATTCCGCAGCTTGGGCGGGTGCAGATTGGTGCCGATGTGGAGATCGGCGCCAATTGCGCCATTGATCGCGGTGCAATTGACGACACGCTCATCGGCGATGGATGCAAGCTCGACAACCTCATCCAGGTCGCGCATAACGTGCAGATCGGCGAGCACACTGCAATTGCAGCTTGCGTAGGTATTGCGGGCAGCGCCCGAATTGGTCGTCGCTGCATGATCGGCGGTGCGGCGGGCATTCTGGGGCACCTCGACATCTGCGATGACGTGACTATTTCTGCCATGAGTCTGGTGTCGTCCTCGATCACCAAACCGGGCTTCTACTCCGGAATTTTCCCGCTTATGGACAATGCCGATTGGGAGCGAGCTGCGGTGGTGGTACGCAAGCTCCCCGATCTTCGAGCCAGGCTTCGCCGCATCGAGTCGCACCTCAAGGAAAATTGATGCCTTCGTTAGACATTCGCGCGATCCTCGAACACCTGCCGCACCGCTATCCGTTCCTTCTCGTAGACCGGGTGCTCGACATCGAGCCAGGCAAACGAATCCGGGCACTGAAGAACGTCACCATCAACGAGCCGTTTTTTGTCGGGCACTTCCCGCATCTGCCGGTCATGCCCGGTGTGTTGCAAATCGAAGCGCTCGCCCAGGCGGCCGGTATCCTGTCGTTCCAGACCATGGGCCGGGTGTCGGATGACCGCTCTGTCTACTATTTCGTTGGTATCGACGGGGCCCGGTTCAAGCGGCCGGTGGCGAGCCTCGGTTGATGGGCAGACGGCAGCAGAGGCCGATTTGATGTGCACCTTGCGCGAAATAGACCCGCCTGCGCGCCCAGGCGGCGACGCCGCGCCCACGCAGAGCTGACAGGCGCGACATGCCCAACATTCATTCGACGGCCGTGGTCGATCCGCGCGCCTGTCTCGACGATGACGTGGTCGTGGGCGCCTACAGCGTGATTGGTGAAGGGGTGAGGCTTGGCGCCGGATGTGTAGTGGGCCCCCATGTGGTGATCGAGGGGGATACAACGATCGGCCGACAGAACCGGTTTCATCCCTTCGCATCGATCGGCGGCGCGCCCCAGGACAAGAAATACCGGGGCGAGCCCACTTCGCTCGTCATCGGTGACGGCAATACGTTTCGCGAATCGGTCACGGTCAATCGCGGCACAGCGCAGGATAAGGGTACAACCCGGATCGGTAACGACAATTGGATCATGGCCTATGTGCATGTCGCTCACGACTGCATCGTGGGTGATCACACCATTTTTGCCAACTCCACCAATCTGGCCGGACATGTTCAGGTGGGCGACTGGGCCATTCTGGGCGGCTGCACCCAGGTGCACCAGTTTTGCAAGATCGGTGCGCACGCCATGACCGGCGCAGGAACCGTGGTACTGCATGACATTCCACCGTATGTGATGACCGCCGGCAACTCAGCGAGCGCGCACGGCTTGAACAGCGAAGGTCTGAAGAGGCGGGGATTTAGCGCGCAACGTATCCAGGTGCTGCGAAACGCTTACAAGCTGTTGTACCGCAGCTCACTGACGCTTGAGCAGGCGCGTGCAGCCTTGAGCGATCTTCGGGGCACGGCTGACCCCGAAAGCGGTGCGGATCTTGCGCTGCTTTCCGATTTTTTGGCGCGGGTCGAGCGGGGCATTGTGCGCTGATGGGCGAACCCCTTCGTACGCCGCTGGCGGACGATGCGCGTGGCGGGTTGGCGCTTGCGATGGTTGCCGCCGAGGCATCTGGCGATTTGCTGGCCTCGGCCATGCTGCAGGGCTTGCGCGGCGCTTGAGTCTGATGCACTGCATGCTTTTGTCGAACGCGGTGAT
>RFXC01000010.1 GCA_009921765.1 Betaproteobacteria bacterium
TATGCCTCGCGTTCCCCGCGGCATCGTCGGTAAACGGCGTACTGGTGATGGCGCAAGGCGACGTCAACCTCACCTTCAAGCGCTATCTCACCGACAGCGTCCGTCTGGTGATTGAAAACGATCATGTCACCGCCATCGACGGGCACGGCGCAGATGCCGACATGATGCGCGGCTACTTCGAGGCCTGGGGCGACCGGGCGGCCTACGCGGTCTCGCATGTCGGCTGGGGAATGAACCCCGCTGCTCGGTGGGACGCCATGACCTTCTACGACCGGCGTGACTTCAACGGCACCGAGCTTCGCGCCTTCGCAGGCAACTTCCTCTATTCAACCGGCGCCAACGAAGTGGCGGGCCGCCACACGCTGGGGCACTTTGATCTGCCGGTCCGGGGCTGTACGATCCGGCTCGACGGGCGCGTCATCATCGATCGCGGGCGTCTGCTGGGTGAACTTGCTTGACGCGTCGCCAGCCCACCTCTTCACTGACAAAACACCATGAACGCCCGAACCGACCACGCCTCCGCCCTGCCGCCCCTTCGAGTACCGCGCACACTCTACGATGCCGACCATGAAGCGTTTCGGCAGATGGTCAGGCGCTTCTACGAGGCCGAACTGGTTCCCGGCATGGCCGACTGGGAAGACCAGGGGATGGTGCCCAAATCAATCTGGAAACGCTTTGGTGATGTCGGCATTCTCGGGGCCGGCATTCCCGAAGCCTATGGTGGCTCGGGCGATGATTTCCGGTTCCTTGCGGTTGCCACCGAGGAGCATGCTCGCGTCGGTCTGGCAGCGCCTGCGTTCGAGCTTCATACCGGCATCGTCGCGCCCTATCTGGTGCATCACGGCAGCGACGAGCAAAAGCAGCACTGGCTCCCCAGGCTCGCATCGGGCGAGGCTGTTGCCTCGATCGGCATGACCGAGCCTTCGTCGGGCAGCGACCTGGCGGGGGTGCGCACCACTGCGGTTCGCGATGGCGATTCCTACGTCATCAACGGCTCGAAAATTTTCATCACCAATGGCATCGTCGGCGATCTGATCGTACTGGTTACCAAGACGGATCCTGCTCGCAAAGCCAAAGGGGTGTCGCTCTTTTTGGTTGACACCTCGCTGCCCGGCTATCGCAAAAGCCGAAACCTGAAAAAACTGGGTAACAAGGCGCAGGACACCGCCGAGCTGTTTTTTGACAATGTTCGCGTACCCGCCTCCAGCATGCTCGGAGAAGAGCATGGCGGATGGAAGGTGCTCATGTCGGAGTTGGTGCAGGAACGCATCCTGGTAGCAGTGCGTGCGGCCTCCACCTGCGAGGCTGCGCTCGAGGCCACGATCCGCTACGTGAAGGATCGCAAGGCGTTTGGCCAGCCAGTGTTCGATTTTCAGAACACGCGCTTCCAACTCGCAAGCTGCGCCACCAAAACCCAGGCGCTCAGAATTTTCACTGACCGGTGCATCGAGATGCACGCACGGGGCGAGCTCGATATGCACACCGCCGCCATGGCGAAGCTCTATTCAACCGAAGTTCAGGATGAAGTGCTCGATGCATGCCTGCAACTGCATGGCGGCAACGGCTACATGTGGGAATACCCCATCGCCCGCATGTGGGCCGATGCGCGGGTTCATCGCATCTATGCCGGCACCAATGAAATCATGCGCGAAATCATCGGGCGGGCGCTGTAGTGCCCGCTCACCATTAAAACCAACGGAGACCCTCATGAGCATCATTCGAATCGCGCTGGCTACAACCTCGTTGGCTCTAGCATTGACCACCGCGCCCGCGAACGCCCAGCGGGTGGTCGCCATTGCGGTGAACGGCCCGCACCCCACCTTGCAGCAGACCGAAAAGGGGTTCCGCGAGGAACTCGTTCGCCAGGGATTTGCAGAAGGCAAGGACATCGTCTTCACCCAAAGCATGGGCAATTTCAACCCCGCTCTCATCCCGCAACTGCTCGCGCAGGCCGAGTCGCGGAACCCGGCGCTCCTGTTCACCATCACCACGCCCGTATCGCAGGCTGCTCGAGGCGTGGTCAAAAACCAGAACCTGCCCATCGTCTTCGGTATCGTGTCCGACCCGATCAAGGCAGGGCTGGTATCTTCCTGGGACAAGGGCAGTGACCGCTACGTGGGTGTGTCCAACCTGCACGACATGGAAGCGGTGCTCGCCTTCGGGAAGAGCCTGTTTCCCAAGGCGAAATCGATGGGTCTTCCCTTTAATCCGGGCGAGGCCAACGACGTCACGCACACCGAGTTGGCCAAGGCGGCCGGCGCGAAACTCGGCATCGAGGTGCGCTCGGTGGCGGTGGATACGGTCAACGACATCGCGCCGCGAATTCAATCGCTGCGCGGCACTGATTTCATCTACATCCTGCCGTCAAATCTCCTCATTCCCGCGGCCCCAGCCATCGCTGCCGCCGCCGGACAGATCAATGTACCGCTGATTGCTGCGTCGTTTCCCATCGTCCGCGACCACGGCGCAGTGGCAAGCTACGGTACGTCGTATGAAATTCTGGGCACCATTGCAGGGCGTATGGCCGCTGACATTCTGCGCGGCAAGAAGCCCTCTGAAATGGCCAACCACCGTCCGAACCCCAAGGACCACGAAGCCTTTTTCTCAGCCAAGCAGATGGAGCGCTACAAGATTTCTGTGCCAGATGCTTACAAGGCCTGCGCTGGCTGCGTCATCCAATAAACGGCGCCCACTCCATGGATGAAGCAGGCGGCGTCGCGGCACGCGGACTCTGCAAGGTTTTCAACCCCGACACGCCAGACGCGCGCCAGGCGCTGGATCGCGTCGATCTCGACCTGGCTGCGGGAGATTTCGCGGTCATCATTGGATCGAACGGTGCGGGCAAGTCCACGCTGCTCAATGCTCTGGCTGGCGACATCGCGCTTGACGCTGGCACGCTTGCCGTGGGTGCACATGATCTCACCGCGCTGCCTACTCACCGCCGAGCCCGCTGGGTTGCCCGCGTTTTCCAGGATCCCCTGGTCGGCACCGCCGCATCGATGACCATTGAAGAAAATCTGGCGGTGGCGGAATCGCGAGGCGAGACACGCACCCTCGCCCTGGCCCTCAGCCGCCAGGGGCGCGCGCGCTACGCCGATCGCCTCGCCTCGCTCGGACTGGGGCTCGAGTCGCGACTGACCACCAAAGTCTCGATGCTGTCCGGCGGACAACGCCAGGCGCTTGCACTCCTGATGGCGGTGATGAAACGACCCGCGCTCTTGCTGCTCGATGAGCATACCGCTGCGCTCGACCCGCGCACCGCGCAAGCGGTCATGGATGCAACGCTTGATGCCATCAAAGGCGCGCAGCTCACAACGTTGATGGTCACGCACAACATGTCGCATGCGCTGCGCTACGGCAATCGGCTCCTGATGATGAATGCGGGCCGGATCATTCTCGACGTATCGGGCGAGCAGAAGTCCCAACTGACCGTGGACGGCTTGGTCGAGAAATTTCATTTACTCGACGACAAGATGCTCCTTGCCTCGTCATGATCGAGTCGTTCATCGCACTGGTTCCGGTCACGCTCGTCCAGAGCCTGCTCTACGCTTTCGTGGCGCTCGCGATCTGGTTGCCGTTTCGTGCGCTCAATTTTCCTGATCTGACCAGCGAGGGCACGTTCCCCCTGGGCGCTGCGGTCTGTGCAGCATGCACGGTGAGTGGCTGGAACCCCTTTGCAGCACTTGCGGCCGCAGCCGCCGCAGGGTTTCTAGCAGGCTGCACCACGGGCTGGATTCATGAGCGTATCAAGGTGAATACGCTCCTCTGCGGAATCATCGTGCTCACCATGCTCTACAGCGTCAACCTCCGGATCATGGGGCAACCCAACATTCCTCTATTCAATTTTTCGAACGCGTTCAGCGTAGTGCTGGGAGATCGAAAGGGCGATTCGCTGTGGCAGGCACTCATGCTTGCGTTCATGGTCACGGGTGCAGCAGCGGCGCTATGGTGGTTTCTTCGTACCGGCATCGGCGCAGCGATGCGGGCGGTGGGCTCGAGCATCCCGATGGCACGCGCACAGGGCGTGAACGTTGCCGCTTACACCATCATGGGGTTGGGTCTTGCCAATGCGCTGGCCGCTTTCGCTGGCGGACTGCTCGCCCAGAACCAGGGCTTTGCCGATGTAAACCTCGGCTTTGGCGTGCTGATCAATGGCCTCGCCGCGCTGATCCTTGGCGAAACGCTGGTGGGCACGCGCACCCTGGCCCGTCAGGTGCTCGCGCCTGTGGTGGGAGCGATCGTCTACTACCAGGTGATCTCGGCAGCGCTGGCAGCGGGCCTGCGGCCGTCCGATCTCAAATTTGTCACCGGTGTCTTCGTACTGATCACACTCGCCATTCCGGCGATTCGCCGCGGCGGCGACGGTGGACTCCGTATCCGCGAGTAAGCTTGCAGCCCCTTTCTCTGAAGGAATCATGATGACGCTTCCTCACACCATGCGCCACGCCGACCATGGCTCGGGCGGCGGCCCAGAGGCGATCCGAATCGTTGACGGGCCCGTGCCGACTCCTGCTGCCGGACAGGTTCTGATCAAGGTGGCTTATGCCGGCGTGAACCGGCCCGACGTCGCCCAGCGATCCGGGAGCTACCCGCCTCCGAAGGATGCCTCGCCGATTCTGGGTCTGGAGGTCGCCGGTCAGGTCGTGGCGGTGGGCGAAGGCACCGCGCGATGGAAGGTCGGTGATGCAGTGTGTGCGTTGACGCACGGCGGCGGATATGCCGAATACGTGGCCGTACACGGCACGCACTGCCTGCCTGTTCCCGGCGGCTGGTCGCTTCGAGACGCGGCATCGCTTCCCGAAACATTCTTCACGGTCTGGGTGAACGTGTTCGAAACCGGTCACCTGAGCGCGGGCGAATCCATTCTCATTCACGGCGGCTCAAGCGGCATCGGCTCCACCGCCATTCAGTTGGCCAAGGCTTTTGGCGCCACCGTCTACACCACCGTCGGCTCAGCAGACAAGGCGCAGTTCTGCCGCGCGCTCGGCGCAGATCATGTGATCAATTATCGAGAATCCGATTTTCATGCCGAGGTCAAACGACTCGCTGCACCTCGCGGCATCAATATGGTGCTCGACTATATCGGTGGCGATTACCTGAAAAAAAATGTCGATCTGCTGGGCATGGATGGCCGATTGATCCAGCTCGCCTTCATGCAGGGGCGCGAAGCCATGCTTGATCTGGGCCCCATTCTGATGCGGCGGGTCGTCATCACCGGATCGGCGTTGCGGCCGCGAACCACCGAGCAAAAGGCTGTGATCGCGCAGGGTCTGGAGGCCCGGGTGTGGCCGCTCCTCGCAGCCGGAAAGATCCGGTCCGTAGTCAACGCCGAGTTCACGCTCGCCGAGGCCGCCCAGGCGCATCGGCTGATGGAGTCCTCCGCGCATCTGGGAAAGATCGTATTGCGGATGGGCTGACGCATGGTGATGCCCACCTTGCTCCCTCCGCCGGACACGCTGGCCGGGCTTTATGCCCGAGCCTGCCGCTGGCGCGGCTCGCTCGAACTCTTCACCGATCCCACCGAGCGCATCGCTGGGCGGCAGGCCTGGCAGGCGAGCCTCGCGATCGGCGGCGCGTTCGAGGCCCGCGGACTGGTGGCGGGCGATCGGATTGCATTCCTGTGCAAACCATCGGTGAGGCATGCGCTCGCCTGGTTTGGCGTACCGCTTGCGGGCGGCGTGTCGTGCAGCCTGCATATCCGCGAGACCCCCGAGCGGCTGGGCGAGACCCTGTCCTGGCTGGGTGCCACCACGCTGGTTCATGATGCCGATCTCACCTCGCTCGCGGCAGACGTGCTCCGCCACGCCAAGCGCCACGGTCACACGGCGCTCGGGCTGAGTCTGGGGAACAGGCGCGATGGCGATCCGGAATGGGAGGCGCTGCTCGCCGCAGCCCCCGCCGACCCGCTCGCGCGCAAGCCCGATCACCTGGCTGCGATCATTCTGTCCTCGGGCTCCACCGGACGCCCCAAGGGCGTGATGCACACGCATCGAACGCTGGCGGAAAATGCCAAGGCCGGGCAGGTGCTCTATGGCACGGTCACCACTCGCGACGCGGCACTCGTGATGATGCAACCGTCTTTTGCCGCCTGGGTCAACGTGGTGGTGCCCTATGTGGCGGGCTGTGGGAAAGTGGTCTTTGGCGACGCCTTCACACCTCAGGGGTTTCTTGAATCGGTTGCGCGTGAGCGCATCACGATGGCGCCTGCGGTCCCCACCATGTGGCGCATGATGTTCGCCGAGGATACTTCCCGCTACGATCTGTCGTCGATCAGGAACGTTTCCATCTCGGGTGAGCCGCCCTCGCGCACCGATCTTGAGCAGATCTACGCACGGGTTTCCAGGGGCATCTCGAGTTTTTATTCATCGAGCGAGGCGGGCACCGGCGGGGCAGTGCTGGCCACCGAAGCCGATACGCTGGGCATCGGTCGCGCCTCGGGCGGCAAGCCCGACACCACCGGGCGGCCCGTCGTCGGCGCCGATATCCGGATCATCGATCCCGAAGGCGATTTTCACGATCAGTTGCCTGCTGGCGAGATCGGCGAGATCCTGGTCTCCGGGCCATCGCTTGCCGTCGGTTACTGGCGCGACGACACACTCACGCAAAAGCGTTTTCGCGATGGCTGGTGGCGATCGGGCGATATGGGTTATGTCGATGCCGATGGCGATCTGTTTGTGCTCGGCCGCACCGACAATGTGATCAATTCCGGCGGGATGAAGGTGCATGGCGAAGAAGTTGAGCGCGCGCTGCTCCGGCATCCCGCAGTCGCACAGGCCGCGGTGATTGGCATGCCGGATGACCGCTGGGGCCAGCGGATCGAAGCCCATGTGATCCTCAAGGCAGGTGCCGCCGTCACAACCGAGGCACTCGCGTCATTTTGCAGGCTTGAAGGCGGGCTCGCCTCGTTCAAGGTGCCCAAGATGTTCCATCTGGTCGACCGGCTGCCGACCGGTCCCACGGGCAAGCTCTATCGTCGAGCGCTTCGCGCATCCGATTGACCCTTTCCCACGCCTCCTGGGCGGCGCTCAGACTCCTGACTGAAGCCCTGGTCCGCCGTGCTGATTCACCGCCTGCGGATGCTGGTTCTGGGGTTTTTCGCAAAGGGATGGGGTAGGCTGCGCACCTTTAACGCACTAGCCGTATTTGCCATGCCGCTACCGCGCAGTGTTTCCCGCTGGCTTCTTTTGCTGGCTGGCCTCCCGCCCATCGCCTCGCATGCAGACGAAGCCAGTTACTGGCTGATCGTCAGCCCCTACACGGTGCATTTCAGGCCCAGCGAGGAGCATCGACATGTCTGGCTGGCCGGCCTCGAGCGACAGACGGCGCGGGGAGATCTGGCCGGGGTTGCGTTTTTCACCAACTCGTTTGGTCAGCCCAGCGTGTTCGCCTACCCGTTTGGAAAAACCTACCAGGGCCCGATCAAGTGGGGCGAGAGCACGGTGTTGCCCGAAAACTGGTATGCAAAATGGGCTGCCGGCCTCCTGTACGGCTACAAAGGCAAGTACGAAGACAAGGTGCCCTTCAACAAGGACGGCTTGTCGCCCGGCCTGATTGTGTCGCTGGGGCGTTCGATCACCGAGAACACCCAGCTTCAGGCCAACCTGCTGGGCGCGAACGCCCTCATGTTCCAGTTCAATACGCGACTGAAATAAGCGGGCAGCGCCGCTCGGAATCGGGCGGGGTGTGTAATCAGCGGATACCCAGCTGGGTTCCCAGCTCCGCAAGCGAACGCTCGAGCAGCCACTCGATTGGAAAATACAGAAGCGTCGCACCTCGCCCCTGAAACTGAGCAAGCTGCTGCCAGTTCGCCGGCATGCCGAAGCGCAGCCCCGCTGCCCTCAGGCGGGCACTGACCGTATCGATGGCGGCAGTGACCTCCGGCGTGGTGACGCCGCGCCGGCCGGTCAGGCTGTAGGCAAGATCATTGGGGCCGATCAGAAAAGCATCGATGCCGGCAACGCCGAGAATGTCGTCAATGTTCTCGACGGCAAGCCCGGTTTCAATCTGCACGATCACCGACTTGTCGCACGCCTGCTCGCCGCAGGCATAGCGCACCACCTCGACCGCATCGGCGGCCTGGGCGGCCGTATCGATGTGCGGAATGATGAGGCCATCGGCCTCGCGATCGAGGTATTGAACCAGTACCGCGGGATCCCGCGACCAGCTGCGAACCATGGGCGACAGACCGGCCACCCTGGCCGCGCGGATCAGATCGGTGGCCGCATCCAGCCCAATGCCGGTCCGTTCACAGTCGACGAAGGCAATATGGGCGCCGCCACGCGCGAGCGCCCCCATGACATCGGGATTGCGGCCACCGATGTTGACCGCAACAACGGTCTGACCATCGCGCAGGCGCTGCTGATGAGGATGAAGAGGCATGGACTCAGAATCCGTAGAGCTGGGCGGGGTGATCGACCAGAATCTGCTGAAGCAGCGCCCGATCGCCCAGCCAGTCGACAAACAGGTTGAAGAGATCGCCATCGTTGGGCATGGCGCTGCGGATGAAAACATGCGGCCAGTCGCTTCCCCAGAGCAGGCGCTCAGGCACTTCATCGAGGAGGCGCTTGGCAGCCGCCTGCGTGGACGGATAGGGAAAAGGCTCAGCGGTGAGCCGGTAGGGCGCGGTGAGCTTTATCCAGGCGCGCCCCGCTCGCGCGAGTCGCAGCAGGGCCTCGAATCCGTCGGTGATACCCTGCTGGGAGGGCACATATCCGAGATGACCGAACACCAGCGGAACAGGGAGCTCGCGCAGCTGGCGGTCAAGATCGGGAAACTCGTTCACATGCATCAGGAACTCGATGTGCCAGCCAAACGGCGCGATCGTATTGGCAAGTGCACGCAGCCCCGCAAGCGGCAACTGGCCGCGGCCTTCCTTGAGATCGACGATATTGCAGCGCACGCCCCGCACGCCAAGCGCGTGCAGACGCCCGACCTCGGCAGGCGAGACATCGAAGGGCAGCACGGCAACCGCACGGAGCCGGTTGGGGCTCGCGCTCAGCGCCTCCAGCATCGCGCTGTTGTCGGTGCCATAGACGCTAGGCTGCACCAGCACGCCGCGCTCGATACCGAGCGTATCGAGCATGTGAAGATACTCGGCGACCGACGCCTCCGGCGGGTTGTAGAGCCGGTTGGCAACCAGCGGGAAACGGTCACGCGGCCCGCAGACATGCGCATGCACGTCACAGGCGTGCGCGGGCAGCCGCAGGCGCGCGGCCCGAGGCGCGGGATCATGGGGGACACACTCGGCATAGGACGCAGCCGCGCCCGCTGTATCTGGCGTCATGGCGGGGCCGCTCATTCGAGGCGAATGCCTTTCTCGCGCACCACCCGGCCCCAGCGGCCCAGATCTTCGCGAATGAGTTGGGCAAATGCCTCCGGCGTGCTGCCTACCGCCTCGACACCCATCGTGGCAAAACTTTTCTTCACAGACTCGTCCTGCAGCGCCTGGACCGCGGCGCGTTGAAGCGTATTGATGACTTCCGCAGGCGTTCCGGCCGGCGCGACCAGACCCGTAAAGTTGGTGATCACGAAATCGGCGAGCCCCGCTTCGCGAAAGGTGGGAACCGCGGGCAGCGATTTCCAGCGATCGGCCGACGACACCGCAAGCGCTTTCACCCTGCCCTGCTCGATGAAGGCAGTCGACGAGGTCACCTGGTCGAACAGCACATCGACCCGCCCGGCCACCACATCCTGCAGCGCAGGCCCCGCCCCTTTGTAGGGCACGTGGAGAAATTGCGTACCGGTCAGCGCCTGGAACAGTTCCCCCACCAGATGGTTGGATGTGCCGTTGCCGGCCGAAGCCATGCTGACGCCGCCCGCCTTGCGACGCGCCAGCTCGATGAAGGCACCGATATCGCCCGCCCCCAGTCCGGGATGGGCGATGAGCACAAACGGCACCGCGGCAAGATAGCTCACCGGCGCAACACCGGTGGCCGGATCGTAGGGCCAGTCGCGGTAAAGGCTGGGCGCAACGCTCAGGGAACTGTTCGACCCCATCATCAGCGTGTAGCCGTCAGCGGGCGACTTCATGGCGATTTCTGCACCGATCTTGCCCCCCGCGCCAGTGCGGTTTTCGACCACCACACTCTGGTTGAGCACCTTGCTCATGGCCGCGCTCACCACCCGCGCGGTCACGTCGACGTTGCCGCCCGGGGCAAACGGGACGATGATTCGGATCGGCTTGGCCGGAAACGGCTGAGCGTGGGCAAGCGATGTGCCGAGCGAAATCGACACCACCAGACCCGATACCAGCAGGCGTAAGCGTGAGCGCATCCAGAAATCCTTTCAGACGGGAATCTTGAGAACCGGACGGGCAATCTACATCGAAACCGGGCCGATTGCCCGGCATAGTCCGGCCAGGAATCCTTGAATCCAGAGATCCTCCATGGCGCAGCTCCCAGCAAACGATTACCTCACCCTGCACGAGATCATCCACCAGGCCCGGCTCAATCTCGGCAACCACGCCTGGCACTACATTGTGGGCGGCGCGGAGACCGAAACCACGATGCGGCGCAATCGCTGGTCGATCGACCGGCTGGCGCTGCGCCCACGCGTACTCCGCGATGTTGGCGATACCGACGCGAGCATCGACTGGTTCGGGCGGCGGCTTCGCATGCCAATCCTGTTCGCACCGGTGGGCGGCCTTGAACATTTCTGGGAAAGCGGGCCGATTCCAGTGACCCAGGCCGCTGGCGAATTCGGCGTTCCGCACATGCTGAGTTCCGTCTGCGCCTGCGATGTAGGCGAGGTCGCCCGTAGCGCCCCGCAGGCGCTGAAGCTCTTTCAACTCTATGTGCATGGCGATCCGCAATGGGTCGACGACACGCTTGACCGGGTGATCGATCTGGGCTTCGAACAGGTCTGTCTCACGGTAGACACGGCCGTCTACAGCCGGCGCGAACGCGATCTCGCCCAGCGCAACATCCGTCGCGCCAATGTGCCAGGCCGGCACTGGCAGGCGAAGCTCACCTGGAAGGATATCGGCCGCGTTCGCTCGCGGATCCGCGTACCGCTGATCCTCAAGGGCATCGCAACCGCCGACGACGCCAGGCTCGCAGTCGAGCATGGTGTGGACGTGGTCTACGTGTCCAACCACGGTGGCCGGCAACTCGATCACGGACAGGGAGCGATGGAGGTACTTCCGGAGGTGGTCGATGCGGTCGGCGGTCGAGCGCGAATCATCGTTGACGGCGGGTTCTGTCGCGGCACCGATGTGGTGAAGGCCCTTTGCGCAGGCGCCGACCTGGTGGGAATCGGACGAATGCAGTGCGTCGCCCTGGCAGCTGGAGGCAAGCCAACATTGCTGCGCCTGCTGGAACTGCTGGAGTCCGAGATTCGCATTGCGATGGCGCTCTCGGGTGCTGCCATCCGAGCTGATCTGGGTCGCAGCCACCTGGCCATCAGCCAATCCATGCTGCCCACCCACACCTGGGGAGCCTTCCCCATGCTGAGCGACGACCTGTCGGCGCCGCCACGATGAAGTGGCCGTATGTGTCCTGCTGATCGGCCGTGCCTTTACTGCTGCCCATGATGTGGACCTGTTCGGCCCGGATTGCTTCCGCGGCGTTGGGAATGGTGAGCCGAGTGGGGGCTGCCCTGGCGGTTGCACTGGCGATCGGCCTGCCAGCTACCGCGCCCGCGCAGGCGGGCGATACGAACCCGGCAGCACTCCATCGCGTGAGCCTGCGCGCGCCCGGCCCCCAGGATCTGCCTGGCCGGACCACGATCGCGCCGCAGGCGATCTGCCCTGGCTTGAAGCCTGCCCTGGGGCGGTATCGGGAACAGGTGCTGCTCCCGATCCGCCAGTGGGCACAGCGCGAACTGCGCCAACTCACTGCAGAGACAGTGCTCTATCCGTTCTCCGGCCCCGATGCCGCCACCTTGATCGCGCTGTTCGGCGAGGCAAGACGAATGGTGCTTCTCTCTCGCCAGGAGGCATCGCTCGCCCAGCTGCAACCGGTTCCCGCCAGCACCGAAATCGCCGAATGTGCGACCCAGCATTTTTTCTACATCACCGGCTTTTATCGGACCCACGACCTGCAGGGCAAGCACGGACCGGCACCGCGTCTCATGTCACTGCTTCTGATGAGCATTGAGGCCGCTGGAATGCTGCCCGCTGCGATCATGCCGATCCGGATTGATGACGAGGGACGATTGCAGGTCGCACGCGACCAACAGGTCCTCGCCGATGATGATGGTGTTTTTCGCTCTGCACCGCCCTCGCTTGAAGACAGCACGGCAACCTCGGCCGGCCAGCCCGGTACGTCTCGCCCGGCGGGCGTGCGATTCGAGATGTTTGATGAGCACGGCAAGAGGCGGACTATCGATTATCTGAGCCTCGACCTGTCGAACGCCGGCCTGCGCGCACAGAGCGCGGAAATCGACTGGCTCTCAAGCGTCGCGACCGGCGCCGTGCTGATCAAGTCAGCCTCGCACCTGCCACAGGCTGCGCATTTTTCCAATCTGGTCCGGATCATCACCACGCGCTCGCGCGGCATCGTTCAGGACGAAACCGGTCTGGATGTGCAGGCACTCGCCGCGTTTGGCAGCGTCGCGGTCCACGGGCGTTTCACCGAACCCCACGAACTGTGGCGGGGTGCCGAGTCGATGAAGCGGCTGCGAAGCTTTACCGAGCATCAGCCACGCATCGCAAGCCCGCCTTTCGTTCTGGGCTACCGCAAGCCTTCGGGCACCTTGATGATGGTGGCCACGCGCGAGGCGCGCGAATCGACAACCGCGCCAGCACTGCCCGACGACGGCTGGCCCTGATCACCTGCCAGACACCCAGACACCCGCTTGCTGACTGGCGGGCAGGGACGCTTGCGTTTAACATTTCCAAAGAGAAGCCCTGATGGCCGTTCCGGCCAATCGCAGGTGGCCACACAACAAAACCGGAGACAACCATGACTCATCATCAGCGTCGCCATCTATGCCTGTCCGCGCTGGGCCTTGCAACGTCCGCGCTGCTTCCCCTTCGAACAGCCCAAGCACAGGCGATCGATACCGCAAGGATCATCACTGGCTTTCCGCCAGGGTCAACGCCCGATGTGCTGTCGCGACGGGTCGCTGATCGTCTGGTCCCAGGCTATGCAAAGAACGTGATCGTTGAAAACCGCACCGGCGCAGGCGGACAGCTTGCTGCCACCACGGTGAAGACCGCACCGGCCGATGGCTCGGCGATTCTCATGACACCCCTTGCCGTAGTGGGACTCTATCCGCTCACCTACAACACCCTGCCCTACAACGTCGACAACGACTTCGCGCCGGTCAGTCTGGGCGTGAAGTTTGATATTGCGCTCGCGGTGGGCACCGGCGTCCCGGCCGAGGTGAAAACGCTTGCCGATTTCATTCAGTGGGCACGAGCCAACCCGTCGCGCGCCAACGTCGGTTTGCCGGCACTGGGTTCGCCCATGCATTTCGCAGCCGTCGAGCTCGCGCGACTGTCCAATGTGCCCATGCAGCAGGTTGGCTACCGGGGCACGGTCGCAGCCATTCCTGAACTGTTGGGCGGGCAGTTGCCGGCCATGGTCAGTCCGATCGGCGAATTCATCCGCCACATCCCGGAGGGCAAGATCCGTGTGCTTGCCACCAGCGGTGCGGCGCGCAGCCGTTTCACACCGCAGATCGCGACCTTTGCCGAGCAGGGCTTCAAGGATCTGCAGTTCCAGGACTATTTCGGGTTCTATCTGCCCATCAAGTGCTCGCCGGCCCAGGTGCAGGCCGCAAGTGCGGCGATCGGTCAGGCACTCGCGCACCCTCAGGTCAAAGAGTCACTCGACGTGTTCGGCATGGAGGTCGCTGCCAGCACTCCTGACGAGTTGCGCACCATCCTGCGCAATTACACGGCGCGGTGGGCACCCGTTGTGAAGGCCACCGGATTCAAGGCCGACTGAACCAGGCGCTTTCCCGGTGGCCGCTCCGCGAGCGGCCCCGCCCCGCGCGGTCAGGCAAGCGTGCACGCCTCGTCAAACGACAGGCGCGGCAGACGCTGCATCACCTTTGAGGGATCACCCCGACCGATATTGCAGAGGAAATTGCTCTTGAATCGGCCATCGGGAAAAAACTCGGCGTCGACCTTGGCGGTATCGAACCCGGACATGGGTCCGCAGTCGAGCCCCAGCGCACGCGCGGCAAGAATGAAGTAGCCGCCCTGCATCGAGGCATTGCGGAAGGCGCTGATGTGTGCAAACTGTTCCTTGCCCGGTGCGCCGAACAGGTCTTTTGCCTCGGGGCGATGCGGAAAGGTGCGGGGCAGATGTTCATAGAAGCGGGTGTCCCACGCGAGAATCGCCGTGCAGGGCGCAGCCATCGTCTTGTCGAGATTGCCCGGACTGAGCGCCGGGCGCAGCCGCTCCTTGCCCGCCGGCGTGCGAACAAACACGACCCGCATGGGCTGGGTGTTCATCGTGGTGGGCGCCCACTGAACAATGTCGTAGAGCGCGCGCAGTTGCTCATCGCTCACCGGCTCCGCCAGCCAGCCGTTCTGCGAACGTGCATTGCGAAAAAGGGTGTCAAGAGATTGGGCATCCAGCATGGGAGTCTCCTCGAAAATTCGGCGGCCGGATCATAGCACCGGCCCCCTCCCGATCCGAGCTGGCAGGCGGTAGACGCTCACCCATAAATCCGACTTTTATATCTTGATGACCGCGTGCAGGCGGATCTGGCCCGGGAAACGGTGTTCCTGACTGGGCCGCGCCAGGTTGGGAAAACCACGCTCAGCCATCAGCTGATCGCAGTCGCTGCCGATTTCCTGAATGGGCTTGCTGCCTGAACGCTGCAACGTCATTCCCCCAGCGCTCCCGGCTTGCGCGTCCGTGGCACCCACAGCTACGATGCCCGCCATGACTACCTCCCCTGCTTTCGAAATCATCGATATCGCCCTCTTCGAACGCGACGTCCAGCTGAGGATGCCGTTTCGTTTTGGCATCGTCACGCTCACGGCGGCGCCTCAGGCCTTCGCGCGCGTGAGGATCCGGCTTGCGGACGGTCGCGAGTCGGAAGGGGCGTCGGCCGAACTGCTCGCGCCGAAGTGGTTCGACAAAAACCCGGCGCTCAGTAACGAGGATAATTTCAACCAGCTCCGTACCGCCATCCAGCTCGCCGCCAGGGCGTATCGGAGCGGCGGACGCCATACCGCCTGGGGGCATTTCGCAACTCATCACCTCGATCACATCGCCCGGGCAAGTGCCGTCGGACTGAACACGCTCACCGCCAATTTCGGGCCGGCGCTCCTCGATCGGGCTGCGCTTGATGCGCTGTGCCGCGCGGAAAACCTCTCCTTCTATCAGGCCATGCAGCGAAACCTGGGCGGCTTGCAGCCCGCAGCGCTCGCGCCCGACCTCGCAGGTTTTGACATCGCGGCCTTTCTCGCCGCGCTCAAGCCTGTTGCCGCGCTCGCGGCACGGCACACTGTGGGCCTGGTCGATCTCATCACCGCAAGCGACCGCCCCGCAGGCATCCCCGCGGTGGGAGACGGGCTCCCCGAGACCCTGGAGGAAGTCGTTCAGCGCTATGGTCATCGGTGGTTCAAGCTCAAGGTGGGTGGCGATCTGCAGGCCGACCTCGAGCGACTCGCTGCGATTGCGGCAGTGCTCGACCGCATGCCGCACCCCTACCGCGCCTCGCTCGATGGCAATGAGCAATACGACGATGTCGAGAGCATCAGCGCGCTCTGGCTGGCCATTCAACGAGACTCTCGGCTCAAGCGACTGGCAGAAAGCGTGGCCTTCATCGAGCAGCCGATCAAGCGCGCCAATGCGCTCACCCGCGACATCGCCACGCTCGCGCAGCACGCCCCCGTGATCATCGACGAATCCGACGACACGCTCGATGCGTTCGTGCGCGCGCGAAAACTGGGCTACACCGGGGTGTCCTCCAAAACCTGCAAGGGCCTGTGGCGATCGGTGATCAATGCGGCACGCTGCCACCATTGGAACAATCAGGGCGGGCAACCGGGTCACTATTTCATGAGCGGGGAAGACCTCACGATTCAGGCGGGGCTTGCACTGCAGCAGGACCTCGCGCTCGTGAACCTGCTGGGCATCACGCATGTGGAACGCAATGGCCACCACTATGTGAACGGCATGGCCGATCTGCCCGCCGCCGAGCAGGCGAACTTTTTGCGCGCGCATCCTGACCTCTATGAGCAGAGTCATGGCGCAACCCGGCTTGCCATCCGTGCGGGCATGATCGAGATGAACTCGCTCGCTTCTCCGGGCTACGCGAGCCGGGCGTTTCCCGACTGGCAGGCGATGCGCCCGCTCGCGGGCTGAGTTGCCCCGGCTGACGGATCAGTCGAGCCCGAGCGCCTGGAGCGTGCCGCGCAGATAACCCGCGGCAAATGCTGCCGAGCCGGGCCCGTCGGGTTGGTAATCAAACGGTTCAACCGCCAGCCAGCCACGGTACGAGTGTCTCGCAAGCGCCTGCACAATGGGGGCGAAGCGATCGTCACCCTGCCCAGGCGCGCGCAGGTTCCGGTCATTGAACTGGATGTGGGCCAGCAGCCCGCTTGGCCAGTGGCGATCAATGACCTGATCGAGAGGCAGCGCTTCGGTCTTGCCCCCTGAACAGGTATCGAGCATGGTCCGCAAACCCGGCTGATTGATGTTGCGCACCACGGCCATCCCCTGCTCGACCGTGTTGATGATCTCGGTCTGATCAACCGAGAGCGGCTCGACGCAGTACTGAACCCCGGCCTGCGTGGCAGCAGCACCCGCTTCAGCCCAGCATTCGGTGGCCAGTGCCAGCGCTTCCGCATGCGACTGGCCCGGCCAGACCGATCGTTGTTTGCCAGAACCATGAACCAGGTAGTTGCCACCCATCAGCGCACAAAGCTCCACGCATCTCACCATCCAGCGTGCCGTGCGATGCCGTGTCGACGCGTCCGGGCTGGTCATGGAAAATCCAGCGGGCTTCACCAGCAACCAATGCAGCCCGGAGATCGCCAGACCGTGATCGGCCGCGACCGCCCGAAGCTGAACTGCGTCACGATCGGAGATCGTGGTCGGATCATCTGCCAGCGTGAAGGGCGCAACCTCGAGCCCGGCATAGCCCAGTGCAGCGGCCAACGCGCATTGCCGATCAAAAGGCATATCGCCAATCACCTCGTTACAGAGCGAGAGACGCTTCGCAAAGCCCTTGGCGGGTGAGGCGAAAGAAGATGTACTCATGGGCGGGCAATGTCCTGGGAGCCGGTTACACGTTGCCAGAGCCGCCGCGCCGCCGGGACCTGCGACAGCAGCACGATCAGGACGATCAACGCCAGCGCAGCGCTCAGCGGTCGGGTGAAGAAAGGCAGCAGACTGCCATCGGAGAGCACGAGTCCGCGCCGGAGCGTCTTGTCGACGATATCGCCCAGCACCAGGCCGAGCACAAACGGCGCTACCGGATAACCGCGCCGTCGCAGGAAAAAGCACACCACGCCCACACCCATCATCACCCACACATCGAAAAGCCGCTGGCTGATGGAGTAGGCGCCCAGCACGCAGAGTACAAACACGATGGGCATGAGCACCTCGCGCGGCACTCTGAGCACCCAGAGAATGGGTCGTACCATCATGAGGCCGAACACCAAAATGGCGAGCGTTGCAACCAGCGTAATCGCCACCACGTCGAACATGAACTGGGGTTGGGTGGTCATCAGCATCGGACCGGGTTGTGCGCCGTGAATGATCATGGCGGCCATCAGCACCGCCGCCGGCGCAGATCCCGGAATGCCCAGCGCGAGCGCAGGAATCATGGCACCTGGCACGGCTGCGTTGTCACCAGTTTCAGCGGCAATCAGCCCTTCCACCGAGCCCTTGCCAAACTGATCGCGCTCGCGACTCGCGCGACGCGCGGCGGCATACGAACTCCAGGCCGCCATGTCTTCCCCCACGCCGGGAAGGATGCCGATGAAGACGCCGATCAGCCCCGAGCGAATGATGGTGCGCCAGTACTGCACCACATCGCGCAGCCGCGGCAGGACGGAATCCAGCGACTCGGTCACCGCACGCTGCAGCGGCGCCGACATCACCATCAGCACTTCGGCAAAGCCAAACGCACCCACCAGGGCGGGAATCAGTGGAATGCCACCACTCAGATCATGCCAGCCGAAAGTGAACCGGTCGTGGGCATGAACGGGATCCTGGCCGATGCCCGCGACAAAGAGGCCAAGGAGTCCCATCAACCAGCCCTTGATGGGTGCCGAGCCGGTCAATGTTCCGGACATCAGGACGCCGAGAAGACCCAGCCAGAAAAACTCGAACGCGCCGAACTTGAGCGCGAACTCGGCCAGAACCGGGGTGAGCGCAGCGAGGCAGAAGACGCCAAAGAGGGACCCCGCAACCGAGCCTGTGGTGGCAATGCCCATGGCGCGTCCAGCTCGGCCCTGGCGCGCGAGCTGATTGCCATCGAGGCAGGCGGCTGCATTCGCGGCCGTGCCGGGAATGTTGAGCAGAATCGAGGTTCGGCTTCCGCCATAGATTGCGCCCACGTAGACGCAGACCAGCACCAGAATGGCATCGGTCGGCTGCATGCGGACAGTGAGCGTGGTGAAGAGCGCAATGCCCAATGTTGCCGACAACCCCGGCAGAAGACCGATCACGATCCCCACCAGCGTAGCGCCCAGCGCGTAGGCGATCTGCCAGGGCCCCGTCAGATTGACGAGGGAACCGAACAGCATCGTGAGTCCGTCCAGCGCCGCCTCCGCTTCAGGGAAGCCGCACCAGGAACACGTCCTGGAACAGATGGGCGATCACGAGGGCCGCGATGCCCGCGGTGACGGCTATGCGCAGCACGAGGCGCGCACGCGGGGCAGGCGAAGCATTCCAGCTGAGCGTCAGCATCCAGACGAACATCACGACCGCTGCAGCGATTGCAAACGGCACCCGGCCAAGCGCGCCAAACACAAAGATCCCGGTCAGGCCCAGGATCCCCGCGAGCTTGCCCCAGGCAATGGGTTCAGGGGGGTCTGAATCGACGCTTGCCGGTGAAAGTGCGAGCGCAAGACCAAACACCAGCATGAGCACACCCAGCACGCCAGGCACCAGGCCCGGCGCAGACCATGGTTCGATATTGAGCGACTCGAGCCGGTCCATTCGCCAGGCCCCGATTGACACCGCGGCGCCCAGCACCGCCCAACCGAGGCCTGGTCTCATCGCAGGCGCAATTCGCTCAGCGACGAATACCGATGGACTCGGGCGTGACCTTGGCCATGCCCGCATCCTGCAGCAGGAACGCATCCGAGACCACAGTGGGCCAGACCGCGTCATAGGCGGCCTTGCCGAAGAGCGGCGTAAAGAGCGCGCCGCGCGATGTGGCATAGCCGCGGATCTTGTCGGATTTTTCGATTTTCTCCGCCCAGAGTTTCTCGACGGTGGCGACGACTTCTGCGGGGACGCCCTTGGGAATGAAGATGCCGAAGCCGGTAGTCACCTTGGGGAAGTTCTGCACGAATTGCGTGATCGGGGGAATGGTGCCGAACCCTTCGATCGTGAGCGCGGTATCGGCCACCACCGCCAGGGGACGCAGACGCTTGGCCTTGATCATCTCGGCCATCTCGACGGCCAGCTGCGTGGTGACCTCGGCTTCACCTGCCACGGTGGCCACGACTGCAGGGTTGCCGCCGTCGTAGGTGACATGACGATACTTTGCACCGGTGGCCTTGGCGATGGTTTCCATTGCGAAGTGCCCGGACGAGCTATTGCCCGCGGTGGCGACCGACACCGGCTTGGCCTTCATGGCCTCGAGAAGCTGGGGCAGGGTCTGATAGGGCGATGAGGGATTCACCGCGACAATCGACACATTGGTGACCGACAGGAACAGGTGAAAGTCGTCGACCTTGCTGTTCAGCATGCCCAGAAGCGGATAGGTACCCAGTTGCTTGGCTGCGCCCGCCGTCCAGGTATAGCCATCGCGCGGCGCTTCCATGGCATTTTTGGTGCCGATGGAGCCAGCGCCTCCTGGTTGGTTGACGACAACGATCTTCTGACCCAGCGCCGGTTCGAGCTCAGCGGCCGCCAATCGCGTCACCTGATCGGTTGCGCCGCCCGCGGCCCAGGGCACGATGATGGTGATGGGTTTGGCAGGCTTCCATTGCGCAGCCGCAGGGCCGGACAAGGCCAGCAGCAGGCCTGCTGCAAGGGGGGCGGCGAGCGCCAGTCGGCGGCTTGATTTCATGGGTCTCCTCCTGAGTTATCAATATTGAACAGCGAACTCTAACCCTGGGGGAATGACCAGACAAGGCCGGGACACAGTGGGACGGTTCAGGAATCGGTATATGCACGGAGCGCTCAATCGGCGCACAGCACGCGGCGCACAGCACGCGGCGCACAGCACGCAGCGGCCTCACCGAGCTCCGGACATCAAAGCGCCGCGCCGCATCCTTGCGCCCTGGGAAAGCCACACCCCACCGATCAGAAGCAGCGCCGGAAGGTAAAACCAGTGAGGCGTGGGCCGATCGGCAGGCACCTGGAGCGACACCACATCCCAGCCTTGCTCGAGACCCGCCTTCTGGGCACGTGATCCGAACCGCACGGCGCCAATCTGCACCCGGTCACCCAGCGTCATCAGCTGCAGGCCCGATTGCGACAGGCGCCGCCTGCCGTCCTCGCCCGCAGCACCCAGCCCGATCGCTACCGTCTTGGTGATGTCATCTCCTTCGATATTGGTGCCGCGAATCACCATCACCAGGCGGTCGTGATCGGGGACAGCACGCGCCACGTCGTAGACCTTCGCTGCAGGCTCGGCCCGATACTCGGGCGACAGCTGGTCCATGAAAAGGTCAGGACGGAACAGCAGCAGCACGGCCATCGCAAGCAGCAGGTTTTCCCACCAGCGGCTGCGCACCCTGAACCAGTTCATGGTGAGGGCGCTGAAGATCAGCATGGCGAGCGTACAGGCGAGGACCACCCGACACAGTTCCCACCAGCCGTGAATGTCGATCAGCAGCAACTGCGGGTTGAAGATCCAGATGAACGGAAGAATCACGGTACGCAGCGCATAAAGCGCTCCCTGAATCCCTGTCTTGATGGCGTCCTCACCCGAGATCGCCGATGCCGCGAACGTGGCAAGCCCGACCGGCGGCGTGATGTCGCCCATGATGCCGTAATAGAAAACGAAAAGATGAACCGCGATGAGCGGGATGATGAGACCGCTCTGCGCCCCCAGTTCCACCACCACCGGCGCCATCAGCGTGGCCACTAGCACATAGTTGGCGGTGGTGGGCACGCCCAGGCCGAGCACCAGGCAGACGAAGGCGATGAAGAGCAACATGACGATCACATTGCCCTGCGAGACGAGCTCAACGAACTCGGTCATGCGGAGCCCCAGACCGGTGAGCGTGATGCCGCCCACAATGATGCCCGCGGTGGCCGTGGCAATGCCGATACCGATCATGTTGCGCGCGCCGTCGTGAAAGCCCGCCACCACATCATTCAGACCGTCTCGCCAGCGCCCTTTCCCCGGTTCATGACGAAGCCATGCGATGAGCGGCCGCTGGGTGAGCATCAGAGCGATCAGCACCACCACCGCCCAGAACGCCGACAGCGAGGGCGACAGTTCCTCGATCATGAGGCACCAGATGAGGGTGCCGATCGGCAGCAGAAAGTGAAGTCCGGCCTTCACCGTTGCCCAGGTGTCGAGCACCTGCGGATGATCAATGTCGATGTCCTGCGGCAGATCGGGCGAGCGCGCCGCCTCGCGAATCGACAACAGGTAAAGCACGGCGACAATGGCGCCCACCGCCCACGGCGCAGCCTCACCCAGAAGCGCCTGGGCCGCAAGCAGCAGGTAATAGATCAGCGCCACCACCACAATGCTGCCCGACAGGCCCAGCCCCAGACGGATCAGACGGTCAGATACCGACCGCGGTGCGCGCTGCACCAGCGGCGCCATGCCCATCTTGAGCGCTTCAAGATGCACGATGTAGAAAAGGCCCACATAGGACAGCACCGCAGGAAGCAGCGCGTGCTTCACGATTTCGGAGTAGGGAATGCCGACATACTCCACCATGAGGAACGCCGCCGCCCCCATCACCGGGGGCATGATCTGGCCGTTGACCGAGCTCATGGTCTCGATGGCACCCGCCTTCACGCCGCCATAACCCGCTTTCTTCATGAGCGGAATCGTGAAGATCCCGCCCGAGACCACATTCGATACCGACGAGCCCGAGATCATGCCGTTCAGCGCCGACGACACCACCGCCACCTTGGCTGGGCCCCCGCGAAGGTGTCCGAGGGCGGCAAAGCTCACCTGCATCATGTAGTTGCCGCCGCCCGCGCGGTCGAGCAGCGCGCCAAACAGCACGTACACAAAAATTGCACCGGTGGAGACCCCCAGCGCAATGCCATAGACCCCTTCGGTGGTGAGCCACATGTGAGAGATCAGGCGGTTGAGCGAGGCTCCCTTGTGCTGCAGCACCTCGGGCATGAAGGGCCCGGCCATCGCATAGCCAATGAACAGCACCGCGAGCGCTGCCATGGGCCAACCGACTGCGCGCCGCGTGGCTTCGAGAAGCAGCAGCAGGCCGACGCTTGCGGTGAGCACGTCAAACCCGGTGGGTTGACCGGGGCGGGTGGCAAGCTGTGCGTAAAAAAGCAGCAGGTAGGCGCCAGCGAAGGCGCCTGCAAAGGCAAACAACCAGTCTGAAGCGGGCACGCGATCACGCGGCGACTGACGCCGTGCGGGCCAGGCCAGAAAGGCGAGGAACAGCGAAAACCCGAGGTGAACCGAGCGCGCTTCGGTGTCGTTCAGAATTCCAAAGCCCAGCGCAAACGGCAGGGGCGAGGCGTACCAGAACTGAAAAACCGCCCAGGCAATCGCCGCCACCACAATGACGTGCCTGGCGATACCCGAGGGCTGACGTGCACCGGTGTCGGCATCCGCCACCAACTGCTGCAGAGCCTCGGGGGCCTTCTCGATGTCGGTTGCCATGAGCCTGGGTCAAGGGTAGGCACAGCCGCAGCAGACGAAGCGAGCTTCGTCTGCTGCGGCTCGGGGCGAGACCGGATTACTTGATCCAGCCCTTTTCTTTGTAGTAACGAACCGCGCCGTCGTGGAGCGGTGCCGAGAGGCCATCCTTCACCATGTTCTCGGGCGTGAGGTGCGCAAGCGCCGGATGCAGCTTCTTGAAC
Source organism: Betaproteobacteria bacterium (assembly GCA_009921765.1). Next base: position 23,112 of record RFXC01000010.1, read on the forward strand.
TCGTCAAAGTTGTCGAACACCGCCTTCACGACCTGGTAGACGGTATCGGCAGGCGTCTTCGACGATGCAACCACCGTGGCGAGCACCCCATAGGTCTGCGCCGGATCAGGGTTGTTCGGATAGAGACCGCCCGGGATGGTGACCCGCGCGTAATAGGGCCGGCTGGAGACGAGTTGATCCACGGCAGGCCCGGTGACCGACAGCAGACGCGCGCCGCAGCTCGTGGTGGGATCCTGGATGTTGGCGCTGGGATGGCCCACGCCGTAGAAGAAGCCGTCAATCTTGCCGTCACACAGGGCGGGCCCGTGCTCATCGGCCTTCAGTTCGGCGGCAAGCGAAAAGTCGCCCATCTTCCAGCCCATCGCGCCAAGCAATTCCTCCATGGAGGCACGCGTACCCGAGCCCGGGTTGCCCACATTGAAGCGCCGACCTTTCATGTCGGCGAGCGTCTTGGCGTTGAGCTCTTTGCGGGCCAGCACGGTGAAGGGCTCGGGGTGAACCGAGAACACGGCGCGCAGGTCGCCATAGGCGCCTCCGCTCTTGAACTGCGCCTCGCCCTTGAAGGCGTTGTACTGAACATCGGACTGCGAAAAGCCGAGGTCAAGTTCGCCCGCCTTGATGGTGTTCACGTTGAATACCGAACCGCCGGTGGACTCCACCGAGCAGCGGATGTTGTGCTTGGCGCGATCCTTGTTGACCAGCCGGCAGATGGCGCCGCCCGCCGCGTAGTAAACCCCGGTGACGCCACCGGTTCCGATGGTGACAAACTTCTGCTGGGCAAAGGCCGAGGCGCCGGGAAGCGCCGCCGCAAGCGCGGCTGCGGCAAACGCACCAGCCAGGAAAGATTGACGTGACATGATGGGTGGTCTCCTAAAAAAGAATCAACAAGAGGAAATCGCGGCATCGAGTGCCGATTGAAAGCGTTCAGCAATCAGTTCAAGTTCGGTGTCGGTCGCAATGAAGGGCGGCGCAAGCAGCACATGGTCGCCCGAGCGGCCATCTACGGTTCCGCCCATGGGGTACACCATCAGGCCACGCGCCATCGCTTCGCGCTTGATTCGTGCGTGAAGCCGCAGGGTTGAATCAAACGGTTGCCGGGTGACGCGGTCATGCACCACTTCCACCCCCCAGAACAGCCCGCGACCGCGAATGTCGCCCACATGCGGGTGCCCGACGAAGGCCTGTTCAAGCAGATGATGAAGCCGCGCGCCAGCCTGCCGCGTGCGATCAAGCAGCGCGTCGCGCTCGATGACCCGCTGGACCGCAAGCGCAGCAGCACAGGCCACGGCATGGCCGAGATAGGTGTGGCCATGCTGAAAAAACCCTGACCCGGCAGACATGGCCTCGACGATTTTCCGCTGGGCAAGCACAGCACCAATCGGCTGATAGCCGCCCCCCAGCCCCTTCGCGATCACCAGCAGATCGGGCACCACGCCTTCCTGCTCGCAGGCATGAAGGCTGCCGGTGCGCCCCATGCCACACATCACCTCGTCAAGAATCAGAAGCACGCCGTGGCGGTCGCAGACCTCGCGAACCGCGCGAAAGTAGCCGGGAACCGGCGTGAGTACGCCGGCGGTGGCGCCGCCCACTGTTTCCGCGACAAACGCGATCACCTGATCGGCGCCGAGTTGCTCGATCGTCTCGTTCAGCTCGCGCGCCAGCCGCTCGCCATAACCCGCGAGGGTTTCATCTGCCCGTTGTTCGCGATAGGGATAGCAGGGCGACACATGGGTGGCCGGCATCAGGATGGGCGCGAAGGGTTCGCGCCGCCAGGCATTGCCGCCCACAGCGAGCGCCCCCAGGGTGTTGCCGTGGTAGCTCTGCCGGCGGGCGATGAAGCGGGTGCGCTGCGGCTCGCCGATCTCGAGAAAATATTGCCTGGCCATTTTGAGGGCGGCCTCCACCCCCTCGGAGCCACCACTCACGAAGTAGGCGTGGCTCATGCCGGCCGGCGCGCGGGCAACCAGATGCGCTGCCAGTTCCTCGGCCACGTCGGTGGTGAAGAAACTGGTGTGCGCAAAGGCCAGACGGTCGATCTGTTCATGCATGGCGGCGAGGACCGCGGGGTGGCCATGCCCCAGGCAGGACACCGCGGCACCGCCCGACGCGTCAAGGTACTCACGGCCTTCGCTGTCAACCAGCCATGCACCGTGCCCCGACACCGCGACAGGCGGACGATGATGCAGATGCCGATGAAATACGTGGGTGGTCTTCATGGATAGCGGTTGGATTCCGGGGCGAGTATACGGTGCGGGCTGCCTTGAGCGCGACCCGCCCCCGCCCCGCAACCATGGGGCCCTACAGATCCGGGCGGATCCCGGCGATCTGGCCGAGTGCGAACCGGAAGGTGTTGGTCACCAGCGTACGCCCGCAGCGCTCGGCGGCCGACGGATCGCGGCGTCCAAGCGCCTCGGACAATTGCTGCCAGGTATCGATTGACTGCCGTCGCCGCTCCTTTGCCGACAATCCCAGGCGGGTGTAGCGGGCCACCTGGGCCGACATCTGCATGAACATGCGCTCAAGCCTGAGATTGCCCCCGCGCCGCAGCGCATAACCCGCCATCTCTGCGGAAATATCCGCGTGCAACGACGCGGCTTTCGAATCGGTATCGCGCCCGGCTTTCTTCAGCCGTCCAATCTGCTCCTTCAGCCAGACATGGTCGGAAGCTTCGCAGCGCTCGCAGAAGAGCGCCATGGCAAGCCCGAGCAAAACGGTGCGCACCTGAAAAATCTCGATGAGTTCATCGGTACTGAGGAGCGTCACCTGAGCGCCGCGATGCGCTTCGATTCGGACCACCCCGTCGCGCTCGAGAATGCGCAGCGCCTCCCGGACCGAACCCCGGCTTACGCCGAACTCCGCAGCAAGGGGCACCTCCCGAAGCCGCGATCCCGGGGCGATCTCGGCCTCGACGATCCGCCTGGCAAGAACGCTTGCGATCCGGTTGGCGGTGGTGGGATCCTCGGCCTGGCGAATGCTCATTTCAATTGACACTCCAGCGGGCTATGCCGCATGATTTGTCGACACATTGTCCGACAAAGTGACCCATGTCTTCCATCGCTGCCAGCTTGTCCTCCGGGCTCCAGGTCTGCCCGCTCACCGACCACATCGGCGCCGAAATCAAGGGCGTTGACCTGTCCCGCCCCGTCTCGGAGGCGCAGTTCCAGGCGATCAATGCCGCGCTGGTCGAGCATGGCGTTCTGGTGTTTCGCAACCAGGATCTTCCGCCCGCCATGCATGTTGATTTCTCCTCGCGCTTCGGGCCGCTTGTCGGACACATTGTGAAGCGTTTTTCGGTGGAAGATTTCCCCGAGGTGACCTACATCTCCAATGTCAGGAACGACAAAGGCGAAATGATAGGTGCTGACCGGGCCGGCATGATCTGGCATTCCGACATGTCCTACATGGCGAGGCCCATGCTGGGCTCCATGCTCTACGGTGTCGAGTGCCCGCCAGAGGGTGCCGACACCGAGTTCGCCAGCATGTTCGCCGCCCATGATGCGCTGCCCGAGTCGCTGCGCGCGCGGCTCACCGGTCTGCGCGGCATCCATGATTATCCCTGGCACTACGCCACCTACCTCTCACACCGCAAGCCGCTCACTGACGATGAAAAAGCCCAGGCCCCGCCCGTGAGCCACCCCATCATTCGTACGCACCCGGTCAGTGGCCGAAAGGCGCTCTATCTGAGCGAAGGCCTCACCCGCGCAATCGAGGGTATGGACGAAGCCGAAGGGCGCCGTCTCATCTGTCTGCTGACCGACTTCAGCACGCAGCCGGCTTTCCTTTACCGGCACCGCTGGCAGCCACGCGACCTGGTGTTCTGGGACAACCGGTCCACCATGCATCGCGCCACGGAATTCGACAACCAGTACCGACGCCTCATGCGTCGCACCACCGTCCAGGGCGACGCACCGTTCTGATTCCGCCCCGCCCGCCTGCCCAGGGAATTTTCATCATGACCCGACGCCCTCTTCTTTGCCTGCTGTCGGCAGCCCTCTCAGCCGGTCTGCTGGCCAGCCCCGCAAGCGCCCAAACCTGGCCTCAGCAAACGGTTCGAATCGTCGTGCCGTTCGCGCCGGGTGGGGCCACCGACCTGATCGCCCGCATGCTGGCCGACCAGTTCACCAAACGGTTGGGCCAGTCATTTGTCGTTGAAAACCGGGGTGGCGCATCGGGCATTGTCGGCACCCAGGCCGTGCAGACTGCCCGGCCTGACGGCTACACGCTTCTCATGAGCGGTAACGGTCCGCACGCCACGAACGTCGCATTGTTTCGAAAGCTTCCCTACGACCCGCTCAGGGATTTTGCGCAGATCAGCCTCACCGGACAGCTGCCGCTGGTGTTGAACGTCAACCCCGCGCAACCGGTCAACACGCTGAACGAGTTCATCGCCTGGGCGCGCTCGCAGCCTGGAAAAATCAGCTACGCCTCACCCGGTAACGGCTCGCCGCCGCACCTGGCGATGGAACTCCTCGCGCAGCGTCATGGGCTTTCTCTGGTGCACGTCCCCTACAAAGGCAGCGCACCGGCCATTGCCGACCTGATGGCGGGTCATGTGCCGGTCATGTTCGACAATCTGTTTGCATCGATGCAGAACATTCGCGCCGGCAAGATCCGGGCGCTTGCAGTGGGCAGTGCACAGGCCATGGAGAGTTTGCCCGGCGTGCCGTCGTTCTCGGAATCTGGCATGCCTGGCTTCGAGGTGGCCACCTGGACCATCCTGGTCGCCCCCGCCGGCACGCCCAGCGCGGTGGTGGATCGCCTCGCACGCGAAACCGCGGCGATCTTCCAGCTGCCAGAGGTGAGACAGCGCCTCCAGGATCAGGGGGCGCTGCCCGTCACCACCACCCCTGAGCAGACCGAGCGGTTCGTACGCGAAGAGATTCGCAAGTGGACCGAGGTGGTGGAGCGGGCGGGCGTGCCCAAAGCGGACTGACTGAGCGGAGTGAGTATCAGGAGCCCGCGCGATTACCGCGCTGTCGCATAGCGGCCGATCAGGTCCAGCGAGCGACGGATCGACGATTGCTGATCAGACCCTGTCGCGAGCACCGACACGATCAGATGCTCGCATCCGGCGGTCTCGATAAACGCATCGAGCTTCGCCGCACATGCGCTCTCGTCACCGTGAATGACCGTGGCATCGATCATGGCCTGCGACCAGCGCCCCTCGCGTGCCTCGGGCAAACCCGCCGCAGCGAACATCTCCTGATAGTTGGGTAAGCGCGGATAGTAGGTGAGGCCACGTTCGACCGCCGCATGCAGCTCCGCCTCGTTTTCGGTGAGTGCGAGAAACACCTGACCGATCATGGGAGGACGCGCACGGCCTGCACGCTCAGCCCCCCGTGCCATGGCGGGCATGCCGACATCGCGAATGTAGCGGGCCGGGCACAGCCAGGTGATCGCACCATCGGTGATTTCACCCGCGAGCTCAAACGATCCTGCACGGAGCGCCGACACCATGATGGGCACGTCGGCACCGCTTGAGAGCGTCGCCTCCAGCGTGTATCGCTTGCCGGCAAAGCGCACCGTGCCGCCCGCGAGGAGCCCCTTCACGATGGCGACGAATTCGCGCAGGTGCTCAAGCGGACGTTCGTAGGGGAGACCATAGCGGGTCTGTATCGTTGGCGCGTGACTCGGGCCCAGGCCGAGGCGGAAGCGCCCGGGGGCAAGCGAGGCGATATCGAGCGACTGCTGGGCCACCACCACCGGATTGCGTGGAAAGGTGGGCACCACGGCCGTTCCCATGCGGATGCTGCGCGTGGCAGGCGCGGCGGCCGCAAACACGGTGAGCGCATCGGGTCCGGCCCCCGTGGTGAGCCAAAACGCAGGGATTCCGACCGATTCGGCGTGCACGATCGCATCCAGCAAACCTTTGGCACTGGGCAGGTGAACGCTGGTGCCGATTTCCGCCTTCATAAGTTCTCCTGAAAAGGCCGCTAATCTACCCGTTCCATGCCCCTTGCACGAATCGCCGCTGCTGCGCCCTGAGCCTTCAACAGCGCAATCAGCGCCGTTCCCATTGCGGTTTCGCCGGAGGTGCGGGTCAGCGCGGCCGCATACACCGTGAAGTTCTGAATGCTGTCAGGCAGCGGGCCCACCAGTTCCGCACCCGCTACGGGCAGGATCTCGCTGATCTGGTGAATCGCAAGATCGGCCTCGCCGGTGACCAGCCGCTCGGCAACCAGGCCGCCAGGCACCAGGACTGCACGGGGACGAATGGTCTCGGCGATACCCATTCGCTGAAACAGTCCGTCCAGATAGATGCCGCTCGAGCCACCTGCTTTGGGATCGATGAACGCAGGCGCGCGCGCACTCAGCACGGCCTCGCGGAACTGTTCCACTGTCCGGATCTCTGGCCTGGGGCTGCCTCGCTTGACCGCGACACCGATTGCCACCCGGGCGACATGACGGATCGAGGCAGCGTCGATCCGGCCCTCGTCCGCAAGGACCTTGAGCGTACCGGGCGGCGCGATGACGACGTCCCAGCTTTCCCCTGCCCGCAGGCGCTTCAGGATTTCGCCTGCCGTGCCGTTGTCGACGCGCAATGGCCGCCGCTGTTCGGCCTCGAACGATGCGGCAATATCAACCACCACCGGTTTGAAGGCGCCTGCGCTCAGCACCTGAAGCGGCTGCGCCGCGACCGGCACCGCCGCCGAACCCAGCATGACGCAGCCCATCAAGGCGAGAAAGGCGTTCGACAGTGACCTGCACCGGTTGATCATCATGGAGGGGCTCATTGATCGATTTTCAGGCTGCGGATGATGTCGCGAAACTGGTCCATCTGACGCCGCAGGATGGCATCCTGGTCTGCGGGCGGCGATCCGACCGACTGTGCCCCCATGCCGGAAAACCGCTTGACGATATCGGGGTGCTTCACCACGGCCGCAATCTCCTGGCTCAATTTTTCAACGATGTCTCGCGGCGTCTTCCCTGGAACAAACAGGCCGTTCCAGCCCTCCAGTTCGAGTTCCGGGTAGCCCAGTTCACGGACGGTTGGAACATCGGGCAGGGCAGGCGTTCGCTGTGAAGCATTGCAGGCCAGCGCTTTGAGCGTACCGGCACGGATCTCGGCGAGCGATGTGGAGAGTTGATCCCCCCCGATCTGAATCCGACCCGACAGCAGTTCCTGCTTGAGCGGCGCGGCGCCGCGGAAGGGAACATGCTGCATGTCGACGCCGGCCGCTCGCTTGAATGCCTCGCCCAGCACGTGCATTGCCGACCCCGGGCCCGTGGAACCGAAGTTGTATTGCAGACTGCGATCATTTCGGAGCAACGCCGCCAGTTCCCGCAGATCGCGTGCCGGCACAGAAGGATGCGCGGTCATGACCAGCGGTACGTACACCGCGATCGAGACCCCGGCAAAGTCGGTATCCACATTGAACGGCGAGCGGTTGGCAAGCGCCTGCGCCACGGACGACAGCGGGAAGGTGATGTTGTGCATCAGCAGTGTGTAGCCATCGGGCGGCGCCTTCGCCACGACATCGGCGCCGATCGCCCCACCCGCACCGGCGCGGTTTTCGATGACCACCGGCTGACCCAGGTTTTCGCTCAGGCGCTGACCGATCACCCGTGCGACCACATCGGTCGTCCCGCCCGCAGGAAAGGGCACCACGATTTTGAGTGGGCGCGACGGGAACGCCTGAGCCCGTGACGACGGGGCGATGAACGGCAAGGCGGCACCGGCAGACAGGCGAAGCGCCTGCCTGCGGCGTGGGTTGGCTGGTGGGCCGCCAGCCTGGAAGAAATCGTTCATGCCTGTCTCCTCTTGCCGTCTGTGCGGCGTTGGTCCAACAGCGGAGAAGCATACGACGGTTATCGGTCAGGCTCCAGCCCGGCCACATGTTCATGGATTTTCCCGGGGGTGGTGAACCAGATCTGCCCAAGGTCGCGCGCCTGCGCCAGCGCCTGCAACGCACGCCGCAAATGCTTCAGCCGATGTGGCTGACCGACGATGTACGGATGCAGCGCGATGCCCATCACCAGCGGCTGGGCACGCGACTGGCTCAGCATTTCATCGAACTGGTCGAGGATCATGTCGGCGAACGCCGGCGCCGTCATCTGTCGCGCGATGATCATCGGGATGTCGTTCAGTTCCTGCGGATAGGGCACTGCCCATAGCGCACCTGAACGCGTGTGCATGGGCAGCGGCTGGTCGTCATGGCACCAGTTGAGTGTGTAGCGATAGCCCGCCTCGGTCAGCAGATCCGGCGTGACTGCGCTTTCAGAGATCCAGGGAGACAGCCACCCCGCTGGCACCACGCCGCTCTCCTGCTCAATTCGTGCCCGGCACGCGCGGATCATCGCTGCCTCGTCCTCGGGACTCATCTCGCCCTGCCTGACCGAATTGGTATGGCCGTGGCCGATCAGTTCGTCGCCCCGAGCCACGCAGGCGGCGATGAGTTCCGGGCAATGATCGTAGAGTGAGGTGTTGATCAGCGTTCCTGCGGGCAGTTTGAGCGCGTCAAACAGTTCGAGGCAGCGCCAGGCCCCCACCCGATTGCCATACTCGCGCCAGCTGAAGTTGAGGACGTCTGGCTCGGGCGAAGGCGGCCCCAGCCGGGCACCCAGCCCCTCGCCAAACGCAAAATGCTCGATGTTGAAGCCCAGATAGACCGCAAGCCGCGCGCCGCCCGGCCAGGTGTAGTCACGGCGCCGGTTGATGGGCTGGTAATCGAATCGGTGGTGATGACGCAAGGGCGCGAGCGGGGAGTCGGCTGACACACAGTTCTCCTGGAACAAGGTTCGGACATGGTGATCATGGTTCGGAACTTGCTGAACGGCACAGCATTCACCGAACCCGAGCACAGGATTCCATCATGGACCAAGCAAGAACAGTACTCATCACAGGCGGCGCGATTGGCATTGGGCGCGGCACGGCGCTCGCGTTCGCCAGGACCGGTCATCACGTCGTCATTACCGACATCCTCGAAAACGAAGGCCAGGAACTGGTCGCGGCCATCCATGCCGAGGGTGGCAGCGCAAGCTTCCACGCGCTGGACGTTCGCTCGACCAAGCGCACCGACGAGGTCGTGCAGGCGGTGATCGAGGCGCACGGCGCCATCGATACGCTGGTGCTGAACGCCGGGATTGCCCACAAGGTACCCCTTTCCCAACTGACCGACGAGCGATGGGACCACACCATCGACATTGATCTGAAGGGCATGTTCCGCGTTGCGCGCGCGGCGCTCCCGTCAATGCGCAAGCGTCGAAGCGGCTCCGTCGTGTGCCTCACCTCGCTGATGGGCGTCGCCTGGGGCTGGACCGAGCATGTTCATTACTCGGCCGCAAAATCGGGCGTGATCGGCCTCATGCGAGGTCTCGCCGCCGAGGTCGCCCCGGACGGTATCCGGGTCAACGCGGTATCCCCGGGTTACGTGCGGACCGCGCAGCTGCTCTCCGAGGAGCACTCGCTGGGTCCGGCGGGGGTGGAGGAAGCCGCCCGACGCGTCCCGCTTGGACGGGTCGGAGAACCGGATGACATCGCACAGGTGATTCTCTTTCTGGCCTCCGATCAGGCGCGCTATGTGACCGGACAGGTCATCGTGGCCGACGGCGGTCTCGCCATCTGCCCGCAGTAAGCCCCAGGTCTCTGCACTTCGGTGACGCGCATGGCATCGCGAGCGCGATGCCATGCACCAGATCAAGGCGCCATCGGGTCGCGCCGCCTCACTTCGGTGCGCGCTGCTGCGCCTCACACCTCGCGACGGCGTGGCACAGACATTGCGGTAACCCCCAGAGTGTTGTTCCGTCCCACCGACAGGAGTTTCTGAATGAAGCATCGTCTGATCTCTGCCTTGATCGGCACCGCCGGTCTGTCTCTTGCCCTTGGCACTGCATCCGTGCAGGCTGCGAAGCCCTGTGTGGGCGCGTCACTGCCAATCACCGGGCCCACGGCCTGGGCGGCGGACTCCATCCGCATGGGGGTCGAGGTGGCGATGGCCGAAATCAACGCCAAGGGTGGCGTTTTGGGGCAGCGCCTCAACTTTGTCGCCTATGACGATGCCGGCCAGCCGCCGCGTGGCGTCGACAACGCCCGGCGGATCGCAGAGTCTGACGACTGCATCGCCATGTTTGGCGGTTGGCACTCTGGCGTTGCACTGGCGGTGGTGGAGCCCGTGCACGACGCCCAGATCCCCTATATCGCTGTCATCTCGGCGGGCACCCGGATCACCGAGAACGATCGCAAGCCCAACTACATGTTCCGCGTCTCGATGTTCGATCGCTGGCAGGCGCTCGCACTGGTTCGCAAGAGCAAGGAAGTGACCAAGACGGGCAATATCGGCGTGCTGTACGAAGACACGGGCTGGGGTCAGGGTGCGGTACCCGATCTGAAGGCGAGCGCCAGCGCAGAAGGCGCGAAGGTGGTCGGCTACGAGGTCTTCAAATGGGACGACCGGGACATGTCGGCGCAGCTCATCCGGCTTCGCGATGCTGGCGTGGACACCATCATTCTTTACTCCCGCGACCTGGAGGCCAACCAGATCCTTCGCTCGATGCAGCGTATCAACTACTCGGCAAAAATCGTTTCGGCATGGGGAAACACCGGCACGCTGGGTGAGCTGGCGGGTCCGCTTGCCAACGGCATGATCGTTCTGCAGACGTTTACCTGGATGGGCAGCCTGAAACCCAACCAGAAGGTGGTGCTCGATTCAATCGTCAGTCGCTACAAGCTCAAGTCGCCCGAGGACATCAAGCACGGATCAGGCGCGGCCAACGCCTATGACGCGGTTTACATCCTCGCCGAAGCCATCAAGCTTGCCGGCAGCTTCGACCGCAAGAAAGTGCGCGACGCCATGTACAAGGTCAATCACGAAGGCATCGTGCAGAAATACGCGCCGGCGTTCGCACCCGACCGCCACAACGCGATCCTGCCCGAGAACTACGTCTGGACCGCTTGGCACGACGGCAAGATTCTCCCGCTCGGCCAGACGCCGTACGGCAAGTAGGGCATTGCACTCCGAACCCCCGCGCCGGTTGCGACCGCCGGCGCGGGGAATTCGGTTGCGCCTTCACCATGACTGCAGTCATTCAGTACACGCTCTCCGGGTTGGTGATCGGCGGCCTCTACGCGATCGTCGCACTCGGCTTTTACATCATGTGGTCGGCCGTGCGCGCGGTGAACTTTGCGCATGGCGACACGCTGATGCTCGGATCAGTGCTGTCGGTCGTCCTGATGTGGTCGGGCATACCGCTACTGATCGGCATTCCGCTTGCCATTCTCGCCACCGCTGCATTCGGCCTCTTCATCGAACGCATTGCGGTTCGCCCCCTCAACCATGGTCCGTCGTCGATAGGCTGGATGCTCTCCACCATCGCCATCGGACTGATGCTGGAAGCGTTCGTCACGGTCACCTTCGGGGCCGATCCGCGGTCGCTGCCGTCGCCCCTCATGCAGACACCGATCGCGATAGCGGGTGCCGGCATCTTCCCGCATGAGCTGCTGGTACCAGTGCTGGCGATTGCGCTCCTGATCCTCCTCGACTGGTTCTATCGGTCCACGATGACCGGTCGCGCGATGCGCGCCATTGCTCAAAAGCCTGTCGCTGCGGGCCTCATGGGGATAGACGTTCGCCGCATGGCGCTGCTGTCGTTTGCTGCGGCGGCAGCACTCGGGGCCTTCGCCGGCATTCTCGCCGCCCCCATCATCCAGGTCTCGGCCGCGATGGGGCTGTTGCTGGGTCTCAAAGGCTTTCTGGTGGCCATCATCGCCGGCATGTCGAACGCCCGGGGCATCGTCATCGTTGGCTTTGCCTACGGCGTACTGGAGCGTTTCATCGAGGGGTTCGGCAACACATCGCTTCGGGAGGTGCTGGGCTTCGGCATCATGATCCTGCTGCTGCTTGCCTTTCCGAACGGCCTGTTCGGCAAGCGTGAGGTCAACAAGGTATGACGCTGCGCCCGCTTGTTTCGCCCGGCCTGCTCTCTTCTGTCGCTGTTGCCGGCGCGCTCTGCCTGGTTCCTTTGCTGGTCGCCAACACCTTCCAGCTTCGCGTGGTGATGCTGTTCCTCATTTACGCGCTGGTCGCCCTCGGGCTCAATCTGCTGGTCGGACTGGTGAGCCTGGTGTCGCTCGGGCAGGCGGGACTCTACGCGCTGGGGGCCTACACGGTGGCCATCCTTGCCACCAAAACCGGCGCAGGCTTTTTCCCGGCAATGCTGGGCGCCATGGCCGTTACCGCGGTTGCAGGGGTTGCGCTCGCCTATCCCACCGTGCGCGTGCGCGGGGTCTACCTCGCCGTGGTCACCATCGCGTTCGGTCTGATCGTGCAGAACGTGGCGATCGACTGGCGCGCCCTGACCGGCGGTACGCTTGGAATTTCGAATGTCCCCCGGATCAATCTGGGCGCAGGGCCGCTCAACACCCGCGATCTCTACTGGCTGATTGCCGCTGTCACCTTCGCCGGGTTCGTGGTCCATCACAACCTGATGCACTCGCGCGTCGGCCGCGCGATGCGGGCGGTTGCGCAGTCGGAAACCGCAGCGCGCGCGCTCGGTATCGACCCCATCCGCCAGCGCGTACTCGCGTTCGTACTCTCATCGGTCTTTGCGGGTATCGCGGGCGGGCTCTACGCCTACCTCAATCGCTATGTCAATCCGGACACCTTCAGCTTCTCCGACTCGATCCGTTTCCTGTTGATGGTGATTCTGGGTGGTGCCGGCACCACCTTTGGCCCGTTGATCGGCGCCGGCGTTCTCACCTGGATTCCCAATCTGCTGCAGGCGTTTGGCAAGTGGCAGCTGTTCGCCTACGGTGCGCTCCTTGCGCTGGTGATCTTCTTTCTGCCCAAGGGCATCGCTGGGTCGGTACGGGATCTTTGGATGAGGTTGCGCCGCGGCCAGACTCAGGTCACCCGCGAGGCGGGAAGCTGGCCTCGCCCCTCGGAGGCAATCGATACGATTCTCAAGGTTGAGGCCCGAGTCCGCGGCCCGGTGCTGCAAACCCGAGGCCTCACGATTCGCTTCGGCGGCCTCTCTGCGGTATCGGGGGTCACGCTCGACATCGAGCGCGCTACGGTCCACGCCATCATCGGGCCCAACGGCGCGGGCAAGACCACCATGCTGAATGCACTCTCCGGTTTTTACGCGCCGACCGAGGGCAGTGTCACGCTTCTGCAGGACGAGGTGGGTGGACGCTCGAGCGACCAGATCGCGCGGAGCGGCCTCACGCGCACCTTTCAGAACACCGAGCTGTTTGCCGACATGACGGTAGAGGAAAACGTCCTGATCGGATTTCATGCGCGCAGCACCGCTGGCTTTCTGTCGACCCTGTTCAGGCTGCCCGGCTTTCATCGCGAAGCGCGCCGGCAGCGCGAGCGCGCTGCGCTCCTTCTCGACTATGTGGGCCTGTCCGCGTATCGGGACGAGACCGCCGGCAATCTGGCCTTTGGCCACCAGCGGCGTCTGGAGATTGCACGCGCACTCGCCATGTCGCCAGAAATTTTGTTGCTGGACGAACCCGCCGCAGGGCTGACCCACAACGAGATCGATGAACTGATCGCGCTGATCCGCGATCTGAAGCGCCTCGGCCTCACCGTGGTTCTTGTCGAACATCATGTCGACATGATCATGGCAGTCTCCGACCACGTCACCGTGCTCGACTACGGCGAGGTGATTGCATCCGGCCCCCCTTCCGCGGTGCGGGACGATCCGAAGGTGATCGAAGCCTATTTCGGGGCGAGCCTGACGGCATCCGGAGAGTCCGCATGAGTGCGCAGACCGCCCCGAACACCCCGCTCCTGCGTGTGACCGATCTCGGCGTGGCATATGGCCGTGTACGGGCCGTACAGTCGGTGAGCCTCGAGGTGGGTGCAGGTGAATTCGTTGCCGTCATCGGCTCGAATGGCGCGGGCAAGTCATCAACCATGAAAGCGATCTCGGGCGTGCTCGCGCCCGTTGCAGGCCGGATCGAATTCAACGGCACCGACGTGACAGGTTTGCCTTCCCATCGCCTGGTGCGGGCGGGTCTCGCCATGGTCCCGGAAGGCCGCCAGGTGTTTGCCGAACAGACAGTCGAGGACAACCTGCGCCTGGGCGCATTCGTGTTTTCAGCTACGCCTGCCCGGATCGATGAGGCCGTCGAGCGAGGATTCACCCTGTTTCCCAGACTCGCCGAGCGCCGCGTGCAGGCCGCGGGATCGCTATCGGGCGGTGAGCAGCAAATGCTCGCAATCGCGCGCGGTCTGGCATCGAGCCCGAAACTTCTGGTGATTGACGAACTCTCGCTGGGCTTGGCCCCGCGGGTGCTCGAAATGCTTTTTCCAGTACTCGAGTCGCTCAACCGCGACGGCCTTGCCATTCTGCTGGTTGAGCAACTCGCCACGCAGGCACTCGCGGTGTCACACCGGGCCTATGTGATGGAAACCGGCAAGGTCACCCTGAGCGGTCGCTCGAGCGATCTGGCGCGCGATCCTGCTGTGCGACAGGCCTATCTGGGCCGGGCTTGAACCACCGCAGATGCCAGTCCCGCCGCCCGTCGGCGTGCGCCTCGATCCAGGCCCAGTCGTAAGCCACCCCCAGGCCCGGCCCGACAGGCACTGGCATACAGCCGTCGGCGGGCAGATCGGCCTCGTGATCGGAATACCCGCAGGTGTACACCGGCGCAATGAGATTGGGCATGCTCGGGCCGGTGAGCGCCAGTTCATAGAAATGCGTATTGCGCGTGGCCGCCACACACGCGCGGTGCGCAGGACCGCAGGCGTGAAACTGCACATCGATGCCCAGCGCCTCGGCCAGGTGTGCGCACTTCATGGCGCCGGTGATGCCGAGATCGTATTCCGGATCAAGGTGAAACATGTCGCAGGCGCCCGCCACCGCATAGGCCGCCTTCATCTCGGCGCCACGGATGTGCTCGGTGATCATGAGCGGCGTTTTGAGTTTTTCGCGCAGGATCTTGGATCCGGTGATCGATCGGGCCGAATCCCGATAAGGGTCCTCGTACCAGAACGCACCGATCTCATCGCACACGTGACCTAACCTTAGGGCATCGAGGTGCGTGCGCAGTTCACAGCCGGGATCGACCATGATTTCCATCCGGTCGCCGATCGCCGCACGCACTGCGCGCAGGGTCGCCGATTCGCGCCGCACGTCGCCGTCATGCCAGCCATGAACCTTGAAGCCATGAAAGCCGCGCTCGGCGCAGGCCACCGCATAGTCGGCAAAGGCCTGCGGTGAATCGAGTCCGCCCGGGGCATCCTGCCCGTGGTGCGTGCTCGCATAGGTGCGCAATCGGGTTCGCCACGCACCGAGCATGGTCGCAATCGACATGCCGTATTTTCGGCCGACCAGATCCCACAGCGCAATGTCGATCGGTCCGTGCCCCATGCCGTCATAGGCACGAAGCTCGCGTTTGAAATCATCGTAGATCTGCTCGCGGTGCTCGGGGTCACGCCCCAGCAGATGGGGAGCGAGCATCAGCGTCTGGCCAAGCGCACCCTGCGTGCCGACCCAATGGGTCACGTATCCGCCCTCGTGTCCATCGTCGGTGCGGATACGGACCGCATAGCGCATCACACGAAGCCTCGCCCCTTTTTCATACTGCAGATTGCTCACGCCCATGGCGGCGTGCGCGCCCAGGCCCAGATCAGCGACCTCGAAGTGAAAGGGAATGACCGAGACCTCGGTGATGCGCGACATGACGCCCCCTGTCAGTTGTTGAGCGTGATACCGGCTGCCTTGATGACCTGCCCCCAGCGGGCGATCTCGGCCACCATGTACTTGCCGAATTCATCGAGCGTCATGTTGGGCGCACTCGAGAGCCCGATCTGGGTGAGCCGCTCCTGAAACTCCTTGCTGGAGGTGACCGCATGCACACCCTTGTAGACATGCTCAAGCACCGCCTGCGGCGTTTTCGGGGGCGCGAGAATACCGACCCAGGCATCGGCATTCACCGGAAAGCCCTGTTCGGTCATGGTCTGCACCTGAGGCGCGCCGACATGGCGGCTGGGCGAGGAGATGCCGTAGGCGGTGACCTTGGAGAGCGCCGGGATCACCACGACAGCCGGCGCCATCATCACGTCATTTTGCCCGGCCATGACCGCCTGAAAGGCGGGTGCGGCGCCCTGATAGGGCACGTGCAGGATGTCGAGTTTGCCGGCCTGGGCCTTGAACATTTCCATCGCGGCCTGAGAGGTGCTGCCCACCCCCCACGATGCGAAGTTGAGCTTGCCGCCGCGCGCAAGCGCCACCAGTTCCTTCAGATCCTTGGCGGGCAGTCCCGGACGTCCCACCAGCATGAAGTTGACCATCGCCACCGGTGCGACCGCACGGAACTCATGCGCCTGGTAGCTCATCTTGGTGTAGACGTTGGGGTTGATGGAGTTGGTGTCGGCAGTGGCCATCAGCATGGTGTAGCCATCGGGCGGCGAGTTGAACACCATCTCGGAGGCGATCATGCCGTTGGCACCGCCCCGGTTCTCAACCACCATTGGCTGACCCAGCGCGTTACCGAGCTGCGCCACCATTGCGCGTGCGGCCACGTCGGTGGCGCCGCCCGGCGGAAACGGGATGACGAGCTTGATGGGCTTGGTGGGTGCCCAGCCCTGCGCGACCGCAGCGAGCGGCGCAGCGCCCAGCAGCGCGGCCAAGGTCAGTGCAGTGGTGCCGAACAATCGGCGGGCCGATGGCCCGGTCGTGCCGCAAACACGGCGATTGGGTCGGGTGTTGGTCATGTTTCCTCCTGGTGTGTGGAAAGTGTGAAACGGTTGATCGGTTCAGCGCCCGGTAAACCGGGGGGGGCGCTTTTCATTGAAGGCGCGGATACCCTGTATCCATCTGCGCACCAAATTCGATCGACTTCTTCACCTGCCGGATCGAGATCGGAGCGTTGGCGAGAATGCGTCCGACCAGCTCAAGCGTGCGGTCGAACACCTGGTCATCGGGAAACACATGGTTATAGAGGCCGAGCGCTTTTGCTTCGTCCGCCGTGATCAGATCGCCGGTGAACATCAGTTCCTTGGCCTTCCGGATGCCGATCGCGCGTGGCAGGTGCTGTGTGCCACCACCACCCGGCATGATGCCGCGCGAGACTTCGGTGAAGCCACAGCGCGCACGATCGGATGCGATGATGAAATCGCATCCCAGCGCGAGTTCGAGCCCACCCGCCACCGCCGGGCCATTGAGACAGGCGACCACCGGGACCGGGCAGTCGTAGATGGCCCGCATCATTCGTTCGAACAGGTAGTGCTGAGTGTTGAACTGGTCGTCGGTCATGCCATCGCGCTCTTTGAGATCGGCGCCGCCGCAGAAGCGCGACCCCACACCCGTCAGAATCACGCAGCGATAGCGCTCGGGATCCGCTTCGAGCGCAGAGAACACAGCGATGATGTCGTGGCCCATCTGCGTGCTCATCGCATTGGCCACCTCGGGGCGGTTGAGCCGCACCCGCAGCAGCCCCTCGCGGGGCGAGTCGAGCAGCAGGGTATCCAGAGCTTCGGGAAACAGGTGGTGGACTTTGGTCATGACCGATCTGCCAGAAGTGCGTTGTGTTCCCCAAGCGCCGGACCGTTTCCTGCAAGCGGCGGGCGTGTGCCGTCAAACGAGATGGGCAGCGCCATGGTGGAAACATCACCGCGGGGGGTGGGCTGCAGCATGCCGACGGCGGCGAGCTGCGGATGGGCGAGCACCTGATCGACCGTCTGCATGGGGCCGCACGGAATCGACAGTGCAGACAGCCTTGCCAGACAGTCTTCGGTACTGATCATTGCGATCGCAGGTTCGAGCACGGCCAGAAGCGCCGCCAGGTTCTCCACCCGCGCGCCGTTGCTCGCAAAGCGGGGATCGGCCGGCAGATGCGACAGGCCCAGCGCCGAACAGAGCTTCACAAAGAGCGTGTCGTTACCCGCCGCAATCATCACGCGGCCATCGGCGCAGCGGAACACCTGATAAGGCGCGATGTTCGGACTGCCGGAGCCGTTGCGACGCGGCGCGGGCCCGCCTGCGTTCCGGTCGGTGAGCGGCACGGTCATCCAGGCCATTGCGGTTTCAAAGAGCGACACATCGACGATGCGCGGCCGCCCGCCAGCCTGCCGCGCGCGCTGAGCGATGGCGGCAAGAATGCCAATCGCCGCCCACATGCCGGTACCGATATCGTTGATGGATACCGGGACGCGACTGGGTTCGTCGCCGTCGTGGCCGAGGATACTCATCATGCCGCTGAAGGCCTGGATGAGCGGGTCATAACCCGGTCGGCTTGCCATCGGGCCGTCACGACCGAAGGCGCCCAGATTGCAATAAATGAGATCAGGCTTGGCCGCGGTGAGCGACTCGGCATCCAACCCATACCGGGTGAGCGCGCCTGCTTTCAGGTTCTGCATCACGACGTCGGCGTGTGCGCGGATGAAGGTATGCAAGCGCGCAAGCATCTGGGCATCATCGAAGTCGACCTGAACGCTCTCCTTGCCATTGTTCACCGCATGAAACATCGTGGCCGAGTCGCCGGTAAAGGGCGGCCCCCAGCCACGCGCATAATCGCCTCGCCCAGGTGATTCGATCTTCACCACGCGAGCGCCCAGCTGCGCGAGGATATTGCCGGCGTAGGGCGCAGCGAGACTGTGCCCGATTTCGACCACACAGAGGCCGCTCAGGGGAAGCGCGCCCCGCCCGGGATCACCGGCGTTCTGCGGATTCATCGTGGCTCCGGAAGGTCTTTGAGGCCATAGTCGCGCTCGGCAGACGCGCGGGTCACGTAGCCGTCCAGAACATCCTCGAGCACTGCCTGCCGATCACGCTCGGCAGGACGCCCATAGCCGCCACTTCCCGACGGATTGAGCGACACCCGGTCACCGCGCTTCAATACCTCGGTCGCGCCCTTGGGCGGCACACGGCGCACGTGTCCTTCGCCGTCGGTGACGGTACAAAGAAAGGGCGCGCCCGGTCGGCCACCGAAATAGCCCTCTGGCGCAAATTCGCCACGCTCACCCGCAACGGTAAACGAAGCGGTGTCGAACTCCACCCGATAGGAGCGGCGCGCGGTGAGTCCGCCGCGGTACCGGCCGGCGCCGCCGCTATCGGGCACCAGCGCCCACTCCTCCACCACCAGCGGCATGGTCTGCTCGATGTACTCCACCGGCAGTGACCCGGCATTGCCCACATACACGCGGATGCCGTTCACCCCGTCCTGCGTAGCGCGTGCGCCCATCCCCCCGCCATGCGGCTCGACGATGCTCACGATCGGCCGGCCCGTGCGGCGCACGCGCTCGGCGTCCGGGTCCGGGCC
>RFXC01000091.1 GCA_009921765.1 Betaproteobacteria bacterium
CTTCGGCGAGTGCGATCGCCCCCCAGATAAGCCTGTCGAATCCGGGCGTCGTTGAGCACGTCAACGGCCGGACCTTCCATGAAGAGCCGGCCGAGTTCCAGCACGATTGCACGATCCGAGACAGCAAGCGCCCCGTGTGCGTTTTGTTCGACCATCAGTACGGTGACACCGGCGCGTGCGACGGTACGCGCGAGTTCGAAGACTTCGAGTTGCATCCTGGGTGACAGGCCAAGCGAGGGTTCATCGAGCAGGACAAGGCGTGGCTCGAGCACCATCACCATGGCGGTTTCCAGCATTTGCTGTTCCCCGCCAGACAAATTGCCGGAAAAAATGTTCAGGCGGGGCTTGAGTGCCGGGAACAGATCCACCACCCGGTCAATGGCGGCCGAGTGGCGCGAAGCGGGCAGCGTGTAGCACGCCATCTTGAGGTTTTCCCAAACGCTCATGCTTGAAAAATTGCATCGGCCCTGCGGGACGAAGCCGATGCCGCAGGCGAGTCGTTCCCAGGGGGGCAGCGCTTGCACTGTCTTGCCTTCGAAACGAATCTCTCCGCGGAAGTGTCGACAGGTGCCGTAGACCGCGCGCAGCAGCGTGGATTTGCCGGCGCCGTTGCCGCCGATCAGCGTGGTCACCGTGCCGCGCTCGATCCGCGCGGAAAAGTCGTGCACCACCGGGAGATCGCCGTAGCCGGCGGTGAGCGCGTCGATCTCAAGCACGGACGCCAAGATAGGCCTCCAGCACGCGCGGATCTGAGTGGACCAGATCAGGGGATCCCTCAAGCAGTTTCCGTCCCTGATCAAAAACGATGACCCGGTCGCAGAGCCCCATGATGAAGTCCATGTTGTGCTCGACGATGAGAAAGGTTTCGCCGGCTTCCTTCAGCGAGCGAATTGCAGCCTCGATTTCGCGCACCCGGGTTGGGTTCACGCCCGCCACGGGTTCGTCGAGCACCACAAGAAGCGGCTTGGGCATGAGCGCAGCGGCGAGCGCGACCAGCTTTTTCTGGCCGTACGACAGGATGCCCACTGGAATGTCTGCATAACGCTTCAGGCCGACGAGGCTGATGAGTTGCGCTGCTCGCGCCTGCGCAGCCGCCTCTTCACGGCGTAGCCTCGGAGACCGAAAGACTGCGTCCAACCAGTTGGCCGAGTCAAAGGGCTCCATCGCCGTGAGCAGGTTGTCGGTGAGTGTCATCTGGTCGTAGACGCGCACTGTCTGGAAGGTTCGCATCAGACCTGCACGCGCGATTTTCCAGGAGGGCTCGTGGTCCATGGACCGGCCATTGAGCATGACCTGGCCGCTGTCGGGTGGCTGGAACCCGGTGATGCAGTCTATCGTGGTGCTTTTGCCTGAACCGTTGGGTCCGATGATGCCGACGATCTCGTTACGCTGTACCTGAAACGACACGTCATCGACTGCGATCACCCCAGCATACGATTTTGAGAGACCGGTGACCTGGAGCAGTGGAGTCGTCATAGGAGCACAGGTTTAGCGCAAATTTTCCCGAAGTCTGGCAATTCGGCGTTCGCGCAACCAGCCCACGACGCCCTGAGGCAGCACCAGCACCACCACCACCAGAATCACGCCAAAAATCACCATCCGAAGGTCATTGGAAAAGCGCAGCATCTCGGGTAGGGCAGAGAGCGCGAGCCCGGCGATCACGACTCCCCAGAAGCTCCCGGCACCGCCCACGATCACCATGATCAGCCAGGCCTGGATATAGTAGAAATCGAGAATGCTGGGGTCGACCACCTTCAGGTAAAACACATGAATGCCACCGGCTACGCCGGTAAGCGCTGCGCCAAGTGAGAAGGCGAGAAGCCGATAGGGGGTGGGCGAAATGCCCTGCGCAAGCGCAAGGGGCATGTTGTGCTTGATCGCGAGTAACGTTCGACCGATCCGCGAACTGACCAGCGCGTAAACGACCGCCATGACACAGAGGGTCCAACCCATGGCGAGGTAGTACATCGCGATGGTCGATCCGAACCGGATTCCGAACAGCTCTGGCACGGGTAGACCCGGGAGGCCTAGCGGCCCCCGGGTGAGGTCGACCCAGTCGCGTGAAATAAGAAAGGCAAGGAGTGCAAACGACAAGGTGACGATAACAAACGAATCGCGCTGAAGCCGCAACGCGGGCCAGCCCACCACCAGCGCGAGCACAGCGTTCAGCAGCGCGGCTGCGATCAGGCCAGTGCCAAATGACGCGCCGGCATCCATGACCAGGAGAGCGGTGCAGTAGCCGCCAATCCCCCAGAAGGCGAGTTGCGCAAAGGACAGTAACCCGGCATAGCCGTACACCAGATTGAGGCAGATTGCTGCAGCCGTGAAAGTGAAGGCGCTCACCCCCACGCCAACGATGTAGTCGTTTGCGAAAGCGGGCAACAGCAGCGTGGCGGCAAGGCCCAGCGCAAATAGCGCGACCCCAAGGGCTCGGTTTCGTGATGAGGGTGCTTGCTCCATCAGCCCACTCGCACCCGCGAGGCGCCGAACAGGCCGTGCGGCTTCACGAGCAACACCAGAATCATGACCACAAAGCTTGCGACCTCCTGCCAGATGATGGCAAAAAAGCCACCGATCCAGCTCTCCAGGATGCCAAGACCGATGCCCGCCACGATCGCCCCAGGAATGCTGCCCAGCCCCCCGATGATGACCAGCGCAAAGGCCTTGAGGATCAGGAACTGTCCCATGATTGGCTGAACCAGGTGAACCGGGGCGAGCGCTGCGCCCGCCAGGCCACAGAGCACCGTGGCGACAACGACCGCACCTCGTGCTACGCGCCTCGGCTGGATGCCCACCATGAGCGCAGCCTCGCGATTGACCGAGACCGCGCGCATGGCACGCCCGAACTGCGTTTTGAACAGCAGGAACCAGAGCGCACCGAAGGCGAGCAGTGCAAGCCCTGAGGCAGCGATCCGGTTCCAGGTGATCCGGATGTCACCAATCGAGACACCGCCGAATCCGAACTGCGTATTGACCATTTTTGGCGTGGCGGTGAAGAGGTACTGGAACCCGTAGAGCAGAACCATCGAGAGCCCGATGGTGATCAGGATGGATCGCTCGAAATCCTTGTCGCGAAGCCTCGCCAGGAAGCCCTCATAGAGAACGAAACCGAGGGCCGCACTGGCAAGCATGGCGACCAGCAGCGATGGCAGATAGTGCCCGCCCAGCGCCGGCAAGGCGAACGCCATCGCGTAGGCCCCGACCATCAGCAGTTCGCCATGGGCGAAGTTGATGATGTCGAGCACGCCGAAGATGAGGGCCAGCCCAGTCGCGATGAGCGCATAGATCAGCCCGAGCATCAGCCCGTTCAGGGTCAGCTGGACGAGGTAGATCGGTTCAACGTTCATCCGGCCTACGTTAACCGATTCAGTGCACGCTGGCGAGGGGCCTGGTGAAATGAAACGCAGGGAGTGAAACGCTTGCCGAGGCGAACCCAATCCTCTTATGATCGTCCGGGACCCGCCACCGCGGGGGCGCGCGCACGCGCCAAGTGGCCAACGATCACAACGAGGGAGAATCTGATGATTCGCAAAAGCGTCGTAGTCATGGCAGCCGGCCTTGCGCTGGTATCGGGTGCGGCAGTCGCCCAGACCATCCGGATCGGATTTTCAAGCGCACTCACCGGTCCTGCTGCGCTGGCGTCGCAATGGGAAAAATGGGGCGTTGAGATGGCGGTTGATGAAATCAACGCATCGGGCGGCCTGGTGGGTCGCAAGGTCGAGATCGTGAGCGTCGACAATCGGTGCAACCCCACCGAGGGCGCCAACTCCGCCCGCAAACTCATCCAGGAAAAGGTGGTGGCCATCATCGGTGGGCATTGTTCCAGTGCCACGCTGGCGATGATGCCGATCATCCAGGAGGCAAAGATTCCGCTGATCACGGGCGTGTCCTCAAGTCCGAAGATCGGCGAAATGTCAGGGGCAGGCGGCAACCCCTACATGTTCCGTATCAACCCCGACGATCTCATGATGGCGCAGGCACTCACTGAATACCTGGGCCAGAAAAAAACGTTCCGGACCATCGCCATTCTGGGTGAAGACTCCGACTTCGGACGTGGAGCGGGGTCTGCGTTCGCGCCCCTCGCGCAAAAGGCAGGCATGCAGGTCATCTCAACCGATTACACGCCGCAGATGATCCCCGATTTCACGCCGGTGCTCACTCGGATCGCTCAGCGCAAGCCCGACGCGATTGCCCTCTTTATGCTGGGCGCCGACCAGATGAACCTGATCCGCACCGCGATGCAGATGGGTCTGCGCATTCCGTACACTGGCCGAGCCGAGCTGGGTGGAAAGATCGTTGAGTTGGTAGCGGCAGGCGGCATGGAGGGCACCGTTACGGCGTGGACCTACTCACCTGATATCGATAACCCCACCAACAAGAAATTCGCCGCGGAGATGCTGAAAAAGCACAACACGGTGGCCACGTTGCAGAGCTGGGCGGGCTACGACAGCATGCGCGCCTACGCAGAAGCGATCCGGCTGATGAACGGCGCTGATTCGGAAAAAATTCGTGAAGGCCTCACGAAAGTGAAGTTCACCATGCTGCACGGCAAGACGGTGACATTCGACGCCAACAATCAGGCCGGCAAGGTAGTCGTCATTCAATCGGCTCGCAATAAAAAGGTCGACATTCTCGACCTGTACGAACTGAAGTAAGAGCGGCGTGTGCGCCCCGTCAGTGGGGCGCGCATTCTGCAGGGCGGGTGCGAAGCGCCCGCTCGTTGATGCGGCTTATGAATCGGGCGCTGCGCGCGCCCGCCGCATCGACGGCAGCAGCACCATCACCAACAACGCCGCAGACACGGTCAGGAACCCGGCGCTGATCGGCCGTGTGACAAACACCGACAGATCGCCCTCCGAGATCAGCATGGCCCGCCGGAAATTTTCCTCCAGCATCGGGCCCAGGATGAAACCCAGGAGCAGCGGCGCGGGCTCGAACCGCATTTTTCTGAGCCCGTAGCCGATCACGCCGAAAATCGCCATGATCACGACGTCGGACAGGTTGTTCTTGAGGCTGTAGCAGCCGATGCAGCAAAAGATGATGATCGCTGGAAACAACACCCGGTACGGAATCGTGAGAAGCCGCACCCATAGCCATATCAACGGCAGATTGAGTACCACCAGCAGCGCATTGCCCAGCCACATGCTCGCCACCAGCCCCCAGAAGAGCGCGGGCTGTTTGTCGATGATCTGAGGCCCGGGCGCGATGCCGTGAATCATCATGGCGCCAATCATCATCGCCATGATGGCGTTCGGCGGAATACCGAGCGAGAGCATCGGGATGAAGCCAGCCTGCGCGGAGGCATTGTTTGCGGCCTCGGGTGCGGCCACGCCCTGCACCATCCCGTGGCCGAATTTCTCAGGTTCGCGCGAGAGTTTTTTCTCCAGGCTGTAGGCGGCATAAGCGGGAATATCGGTGGTGCTGCCGGGCAGGATGCCAAGCGCCACCCCCATGGCCGTGCCGCGCGCCGCCGCCGGCGTGGCTAGCCTGAAGTCTTCGCGGGAGGGCCACAGCCGATCGGCTGGCCGCACCACCCGGCCCTGGCCCTGGGTGGCTTCCAGATTCAGCATGATCTCGGCCAGTCCAAACAGGCCCATGGCAACCGGCACGAAGCCGATGCCGTCGAACAGTGCATTCACCCCCAGTGTGTAGCGCTGCATGCCGGTGGTGACGTCGGTGCCGACCAGTCCCAGGAATACGCCCAGCGCAATCATGGCGAGTGCTTTCGCAAGACTGCCTTGTGCAAGCACCACGGCGGCAACCAGGCCTAGCACCATCACGGCAACGTAATCGGGTGACTGAAAGAGGAGCGCGAGCTTGGCAACCGGTGGCCCGGCCGCAGCGATCACCAGGGTGGTGACCGTGCCGGCAAAGAGCGAGGCGAGGGCAGCGACCGCAAGCGCCGCGCCGGCACGGCCGTTCCGGGCCATGGCGTGACCATCTAGCGTGGTGACCACCGACGACGATTCTCCGGGGAGATTCACCAGAATCGCAGTCGTCGAGCCGCCGTACTGTGAGCCGTAGAAGACGCCCGCCAGCATGATGAGTGCACCCACCGGCGGCAAGTGAAAGGTGAGCGGCATCAGCATGGCCACCGTGGCCGACGGCCCGATGCCTGGCAGCACTCCGATCAGCGTGCCGAGCAGGCAGCCGATCAGACAGAGCGCCAGGTTGAGGGGCGACAGCGCTACCGAGAATCCGAGGCCAATGTTGTCGATCAGCCCTGAGAAAAGCGCTTCCATTGGTCAGGCGAGGGGCGGCAGGATTCGGAGCGGCAGCCCCAGCCCCCACACGAAAATTGCGACAACGCCGGCGGTGAGCACAACAACGAGAGCAATCAGCGCGCGCCAGGAGAGCGGCTGCCCGGCGAAGTTGGCAGTGAATGCAGTGGCTGCAATGGCAACCACCACGCCCAGGCTGGAGAGCGTGGCGGCGAACACCAGCACGGCCGCCGACACGAAGGCGATGGGCCGCAGTCGGACGCCCTCGAACCGATCGTGAGGCTTGCTCAGTCCGCGTCGGAGTGCGAGTCCGCCGATCAGTGCGCCAAGCGCGATCAGAGCAAGTGCCATCGCGCGAGGCACATAGCCTTCACCCATGTCGGCCGCTGTGCCCTGCGTGAGATCGGCCCCGAGGAGGAGCGCAGCGACGCCGATGGCCGCCAGGACGATGCCGGCCCACAGATCACGATCGTCCAGGCGGTTCATCAGGGCCCGCGCGGCGCCGGGTTACTTCTTCTGCCGCGTCTTGACCAGACCCGCTTCGAGAAACACCGGATACATCGCGGCGTCATCCTCTGCCCAACGCTTCTTCGTCATTTCGTTGCCACCCGGCGTGACCAGGAAACCTGCCGCGCGGGCCTTCTCCTGGAACTCTTTGTCGGAGAGCGTTTCGATGAATTTGGTTTCGAGGATCTTCAGCCGGTCAGCGGGGATGCCCTTGGGCGCAGCAATTACTCGCCAGAGGCCCGAGATGACCGGAAAGCCCTGCTCGGCGAAGGTGGGCACATCAGGCGCCTTGAAATGGCGGGTGGACGACGCAACACCCAGCACGCGGAGCTTGCCCGCCGCGTGCTGTTCGATCACGTCAGGCAGGGCGATCGACGCCATGTCGACCTCGCCCGATAGCAGCGCCTGCACGGTGGGAGCAAAGCCCGCATAAGGAACCTTGGTGAGGCGGATTCCCAAGCCCTTCTCGAACACCGAGGCTGCGACATGGGAGGAGCCGCCAGGCTGGTCGTTGCCATTCTTGAGCTTGCCTGGATTGGCTTTGGCGTGATCGACCAGCTCCTTGAGGTTCTTGAAGGGCAGCTTGGGGTTGATGGTGATCGCTGATGGGTCGTCGCCAAAGAACACCACGGGTTCCATCTCATCGAGGGAATTGGCATTGGGGTTGTTGTACTGCGCGAACACGGCGCCTGTGGCGATCATCGCAAGCGTGTAGCCGTCGGGTTTGGATGACATGACCTCCTTGATGCCCACGGTGCCGCCGGCACCCGGCTTGTTCACGACGACCACGGGCACGCCCATGCGCTTGGAGGCGGCCTCGGCAGTCATGCGCATGGCGGTGTCGCTGCCGCCACCCGGTGGCCACGGCACGACCAGCGTGATCGGCTGTGAGGGGAATGACTGCGATTGCGCGAGTGCGGGCGCAAGCGCCACACACAGCGCAGCAAGTTTCAGGATCAGCGGCTTTTTCATTTCGAGCTCCTGCAGAGGGTTGGCTGAAGATGAGAATTCATTGAGGGCTAGCCACCCAGTTCGCGGATGACCGACAGTCCGTATCGCTGATCCGACAGGTCACCTGCCAGAAGCAGTACCAGTTCCTTGAGCCCCGCGTCGCGATAGGCGATGAGCTTGTCACAGCATTCCTGGACGGTACCCGCGACGGCGAACGTGTCAACGGCTTCATCGGACACCAGGCTGGCTGCGGCTGCGTAGTCGCGCCGGGCCATGGCTTCGATGATCCCGGCCTGATCCACCTTGATACCGGAATGCGCGATGGCATCATCGATGAAGCGGTTGCGAAGAATGAATGCAAGCTTCATGCGTACCCGTTCGATTGCGTGCCCGCGATCGGCCGAGGCGACAAAGGACAGGTAACTTGCGGTGTGCAGCGTGTCATAGTTGCGCCCGGCTTCTTCAGCACCCGATCGGGTGATGGCGAGCGACTCGCGGACAAAGCCCGCTGAAATTCCTGCCGAGAGCACCACGCCATCGGCGATTTTTCCGGCGAGGGCAAGCATCTGCGGCTTCATGGGCGAAAGATAAAGCGGAATCGGCTGCGGCGGCGTGAACATCATGCGCGCGCCGCGCAGCCGAAAGCGCTGTGCCTCCTGGTGTACCGGCTCGCCCGTCCAGAGCGCGCGCAGCGCCTGGACGAAGTCACGGGTGACACCGATGGGCTTGTCAATCGATTCGCCTGACTCGCCGAGAAAGAGGGGGTTGCCGGTGCCAAGCGCGAGCGCCACGCGCCCGGGGGCGGCTTCCGCAAGCGTGGCCATCTGCATGGCGGTGGGCATGGGGTGGCGCAGATACGGGCTGACCGCAGTGGGAATCACGCGAACGCCCTCAATGGCGCTCGCAAAGCCCAGGCAGGATACGATCGGCTCCCGATAGCCGAGATGGTCGGCCATCCAGAGGCTGCCCGCGCCGGCCGCTGCCGCTTCGCGAGCGAAAGTAAGCGCCTCGCCGTAGGGGGCAAAGCCATCAAAACTGACACCGATCTGCATGGTGGAAGCCGTTATGTGAAGCGATTGGAGGTTGGGTGGCGGACATGGTCGAGGAGCGCATCGCGGCTCATACCCGCGATGCCCATTGCAGCTGCGGTTCGGCCGCCCTCGCGGTAGTTGGTGCCCGTGAGTGTGATGCCCAGGTGCAGAAGCGCGTGCGCGGTTGGAACGCCAACGCCGGCAATTGCGGCCAGGTCGATGAAGGGCAGCAGGCCGTGGCCAAAGTCTTCGAGATAGTAGCGATGCTTGAGAGAATCGGGCGCCTTGATCCGCTGGTTGGCCTTGCCACCGCTGATCGCGGCAACCAGATCGGTGGTGTCGGTGACTGACGCTTCGACCGTGCCATAGCGCTGCATCTCGGCGCCGAGCGCAGGCAGTTCATGGCCGAAGGCGCGCGCCACCGCGAGTCGCTCGGCGTCAAGCGCCTCCATGACGCGCACCACGCCGGGCGTCATGCCCTGAACATAGAACGTGAAATCGCCTCGCGTGGCCTCGATCCAGGCCGCCCCCAGGATGGTGCCGGGTGCGTGCAGCACCATGTTGAGATTGGCCAGGCTGGAATTGAGCACATCGCCAACCCGCTCGCTCACCGGATAAAGGATCTGCGCGGCATCGGCTGCCGCCTCACCGCCAGGCAATGCGCCAAGGCGCAGAAACTGCGCCTTGCCCGAGATGGTGACCGCCCCAGGTCGATACTTTCGCGCGATGTAACTGAGGGTGTGGAATTCGGCGACTGCTGGGGCGGGGCCGCCACTTTCTGAACGATAAGCGGTGGCGAACTCGAGCGCGCCGCCAGTGTGCCCTGGGTTGAGCACCACCGGTACATGGTGCAGTCCTGCCTTCGCCAGGGCTCGTGCCACCGATGCGTGCGAAATGGTGGGCAGACAGACCAGGGCCACGTCGGCATCCTGCATGGCCTCACCGAGATCCGGCGTGATCCGCTCCGGACGGACAAAGCCCTCGCCGAGTACGCCTTCATACTCAACGCCGCTACGCTCAATGAAGGGCGCGAGCGTGTCGGGCGACCGGTTCCAGAGCCTGACCCGGTGGCCGGCCAGGGTGAGCTCGACCGCGGCGGCCGCGCCGCCTGCACCCGCTCCGATGACAGCGATGCGCATCGGCTCAGCGAACCACGATCAGTTCGTCGTTCGAGCAATAATCGGAGAGCATTTCCGATCCGGTGTCGTTGACCAGAAGCATGTCCTTCAGCTGCATGCCGTAGCCATGCCCGGTCTGGTAGCAGAGCGGCTCAACACCCAGCACCATGCCTGCCTCAAGCTGCGCATCGCCATCGCGACCGATCTCGGGTGTCTTGCCCAGGTACGGATCCTCGTGAAGGAAGAGCCCGATGCCGTGGCCTACGAAAGAAATGGGCGGGAGCTTGAGTTCATCGAGCTTGCGGATGAAGCGCTCGTAAATTTCACGGCAGCTTGCGCCCGGTTTGATGCGGTCCAGCAGTTCGTACTTGCAGTCGACCAGGTGCTTCCAGATGCGCTCGGCGTGCGGTGGCGCCTTCTGAACCACAGCAGTCCGGCACACACCCGCCTGATAGCCGGAGATGACTGAAAAGATCTCGACCCGGCAGACATCACCGGTTTCGAGTTTGCGCAGCGACGGCCCCACATTGGGCAGCTGACTGCGCTCGCCGGTGGCCACGATCAGCAGTTTGAACTGCTCGGCCCCCAGCGAATAGACATTGCGGGTGAGATGGCCCGCCAGATCCATTTCGGTATCGCCCGCCTGAACGGCCCGAAGCGCATCGGTGATCGACTGATCGGCAATGCGTGACAGGCGCCGCAGCAGTGCAATCTCATCGGGCGTTTTGATCTGGCGCAGCCGCGCGATGATCTGCTGGTTGGGGATGAAGGTGGCGCCGGGGAGCGCTGCGCGAAGCTTTTCAAACTCGCTCGCAGGCAGATAGTCGAGTTCGATGCCAATGCGGGCGCGGGACAGCCCCAGTTCGGTGAGCAACTCGGCGCACACCGCCATGGCGTTGTCGCTGAACTCCGCCCAGATCCGGGTCTTGGTGTCGGGCTCGCGGCGCCCGATGGTGGTGGCCTCCATGTCCACACCCAGGATGGCGGTGTGTCCGTCAGCTGTGACGATACCCATTGCGTGACGATGCCGCATGAGGGGCTGCGAAGGCACCACAAAGCCCGTGAGGTAGGCAAAGTTCTCTGGGGAACATGACACCATGGCATCGAGCCCATGGGTTTTACAGGCCGCTTTCCAGCGGTTGACGATTTCCTCGCGCATCAGGCCTCCGATTCGGGAACGCGGTAGTGGGCGATCTTGGCTTCGTCTACAGCAGCGCCAAGACCCGGTGTGCTGGGCACTTCAATGAACCCATCGACCAGGCGCATGGGTTCAATCAGCAGGTCGTCCTTGTAATAGATGCCACCGATCTGGCCAGTGTTGGCTTCAGCGGGGGTGGACACCGGAATGACGTTTGACAGGGTAACCGCCGGCGCGGCCGCGGCCAGTGTGAGATTTGCACGGTTGCCCACACCGGTTTCCACCGAACCATTGACGTTGCAGATGATGCCGGCAGCGCTGCAAACCGCGGCGACCTCCATCGCGCGATAGAGGCCACCCGGTTTGGTGGTGTAGATGGACACGATCTCGGCCGCACGACGCTCGATGATCTGGATGACGTCGTGTGCGTTCCATGCACTTTCGTCGGCCATCACCGGCGTGTCGATCGCTCGCGAGACTTCGGCGATCCGTTCGATGCCCATCACGGGCTGCTCGGCGTATTTGAGACCGAAGGGCTCCATGGCACGGATGGTTCGGATGGCCTCGCCAGGTGTTGCGTAGCCCTCGTTGGCATCGACGCACAGATCGACGGCCGGTCCGACCGCTTCGCGAATGGCGCGAACGATCTCGATGTCGCGCTTGGGATCCTGCCCGACCTTGATCTTGATGGTGCGGATGCCCTCTGCCGCCACGCGCGCGCATTCGGCGACCGCCTCATCGATGGCCAGCAGCCCGATCGAATGGGTGACCGGCACCCGGCTGCGGGCGAGGCCGCCCAGCAGGGTGTAGGCGGGTACACCGAGCGCCTGCGCGGTGAGGTCGTAGTACGCAAAATCAACCGCCGATTTGGCGTAGGGGTAACCTTTGATTGCAGCGTCCATCCGGCGGTGCAGTCCGGCAAAGTCGCCCAGCGGGTGGCCCTTGATGGCAGGCAGAAGATAGCGTTCGATCACCAGCCGCGCGATGGCTGGCGACTCGCCGAAATACCGGCCAAACTCGCCGCCCCAGTCTTTGAGTGCGGGCGACTCACCCCAGCCGAAGCGGCCTGAGCCGTCGCCGAGCTTGACGAGCACATAACGGCCGATGGGTTCGGTCAGGCCGGTCCATTTGTGCACGCGTCGCGTGGGCAGGTGGACAAGCAGCGTCTCTAGGGTGGCAATGGAGGCAAGCATGGTGGCAGCCGAGTCTGGGTAGGGGGAGGGAGGCGTCAGGCGATGAAAGGTTGGTGATCAGACCGCTGTGTATCCGCCGTCCGCCAGCACATCCGAGCCGGTGATGAACGACGCGCCGTCGCTCAGCAGAAACAGCGCAGTTTCGGCGATTTCTTCGGGGCGCCCGAGCCGGCCGGCCGGATGAAGCGGCGCGAGCGCGGCATTGACCGCCGCCTCATCGCCATAGCGGTCGGTGAGACGGCTGGTCATGATGGCGCCGGGAGACAGGCTTACCGCGCGGATGTTGTCGCGTGCATAGTCGACCGCCAACGTGCGCGTGAGCGAGTGCAACGCCGCCTTGCTCGCGCTATAGGCCGCACCCGAGCGCGCGGTGACGTGACCAAGTTGCGAGGCGATGTTGAGGATTACGCCCCCGCCGGCAGCAATCAGATGGGGGATTGCCCAGCGCGACATCAGGAATGACCCGGTGAGGTTGACGCTGATTGCGCGATCCCAGTCGTCGAGCGGGATGTCTGCGACGCGATTGCGCGGCGTGGCGACTGCTGCGTTGTTGACGAGCGCATGCAGCGCACCAAAATGCGCCACCACCTGTTCGACCGCGGCGAGGCTCGCGTCGCGATTTGAGATGTCACATTCAAGCAGCAGCACATCGGCGTGGTCTGCGAACCGTTTCCTGAGGGCGTCGCCAGCGTGATCGAGGGCAGCCACTCGCGCGCCGGATGCGCGACAGCGCATCACAATCGTATGGCCCAGATCACCGGCTGCACCGGTGATGAGCACAACGCGCGCGTCCAGGCGATGTGAAGCGTTCATCAAAGTATTATAGGAGCGGGTCAGTATCGCGAAAGAATGTGATGAAACAGCTTGCCGTCGAACAGGTCCGTTTTTACCGGGATCAGGGCTATCTGAGCCCGATTCGCGCTTTCGGCGCGGACGAGGCTGCCCGGTATCGCACCCTGCTCGAAGCCGGCGAACGCACGCATGGGCTCGCCCCGGATCAGCGGCGAAAGATGTATCTGTATCTCAAGTGGATGGACGACATCGTGCGCGACGCACGCGTGCTTGACGCGGTGGAAGATCTGATCGGCCCCGATATTCTTGTGTATCACATGACGCTCTGGATCAAGGAGCCTCGCACCGATGCTTTCGTGAGCTGGCATCAGGACTCCACCTATTTCGGCCTGAGCCCGGCTGAGCATGTTACGGCGTGGGTGGCGCTCTCTGCCTCAAGTCACGAGAGCGGCTGCGTGCAGGTGGTGCCAGGCAGTCATCTGCGTGGCCAGGTGCCGCATGACCAGCTCACGCGTTCGGCGAACCTGTTTGCGACCGGGCAGACCATTGCCGTGGCGGAGCAGGAAACGCTGGACACGCTGGTCCTTGAGCCTGGTGAGTTTTCTCTTCATCACACCCACACGTTTCACAACTCGATGCCCAACGGCTCGAATGACCGGCGGATCGGTCTGGGGATCAGCTATATCCCCACGCGCTGCCGATGCTCTGCAAGCGCAAGGCTGTCGGCGACGCTGGTTCGGGGGGAAGATCGCTTCGGCCATTTCGATCTTGATCCCGCGCCGCAAGCCGATTTCGACCCGGCTGCGATCGACGTGCACAGGCAAGCTATGGCGCGCTGGCACGCGGCGCGCGCCGAGTTGATCCCGGCTGCTCACGCGGGCAGAGCCTGAGCCCCACGCCGCTCGCCATGGTGACGAAGCGGCTCAGCGTTGGATCTGTCGGGCGCGCCCGACCGTGAGCACGCTTGAAGACGGGCGCGGTCAATCCGCACTCAGATTGCGGTCCTTGATGATCTTGTCCCATTTGGTGAATTCGCTGCGCAGAAAGGCGCTTGCACTTGCACGGGGATTGGCGACCGCTTCGAGTCCATCGCGCTCGAGCACCTGTCGCATAGCATCGGTCTTCATGGCCTGCGCGGTGCCGTTGTTCAGCCGGTCAAGCACGGCAGCCGGGGTGCCGGCGGGGGCGGCGAGAATGAACCAGTTGAGAGCTTCAAAGCCTGGCAGGGTTTCGGCGACTGCCGGGACATCGGGCAGGGTGGACAGGCGCTTCAAACCAGTGGTGGCCAGCACCTTGAGCCGGCCACTTCGCACATGCACCATCGATGATCCCGGGTTGTCGAACATGAGATCCACACGACCGGCGATCAGGTCGGTGAACGCCGCACCCGCGCCCTTGTAGGGAACCTTGTTGACGTTGATCTGCGCATTGGCAGTGAGCAGTTCGGTGGCCAGGCGCTGAATGCCACTGCTGCCGGGCAACGCAAAGTTGATCGACGTGCCCGCGCGCGCCATCTGGAGCGCCTCGGCAAACGTGTTTGCCTTGAAGCCCACCGGTGCCACCAGCACCTGCGGGGTGGAAGCCACAACGGTGACCGGCTCGAAATCTTTGAAGATGTCGTAGGGCAGTTTGGCGACGAACGAGGGCGTGATGCCAAAGGCCGCTGAACTGATGAGGAGCGTGGTGCCGTCAGGAGTTGATTTGGCCACCTCGGCCGCGCCGATCTGGCCGGTGGCGCTGGGGCGGTTTTCCACCGCGACCGATCGGTTAACCGCTTTGCCGAGTTCAATGGCAAGCGCACGCGCAAGAACATCCACCCCACCGCCAGCGGCAAAGGGCACCACCAGCCGGATCGGCCGGTCTGGAAGATCCTGGGCGTGGGCGCTGGTGATCAACAGGCTGGCGCAACTGGTGGCGGCGGCGAGAAGAAGTCGGCGGTGTCGAATCATGATGAGCAGGGTCCGTTGACGGGTGGCGATCAGTCCGATGGCGGCGCTCAATGACCTCGCGCCGGTGGCCTCGGTGGCCACCGTGCCCATGGTGCTCGCCGTCAGCAACGCGAGCGGCTTCAATGATCTGAAGACCATGCTCGCCCATATGCGGCAGAACCCGGGGAAGGTGAACCTCGGTTCAGGCGGGCCGGGTACCACAGCGCATCTCGCGCAGGCGCTGTTTCTGAACCTCGCCAACGTGCAGGGCACCCTGGTGCAGTATCGCGGCACCGGGCCGGCACTGATCGATGTGATTGCCGGCACCATCGAAGGCATCATCGACCAGACGGTCACCCTCATGCCGCTCCACGCCGACAAGCGTGCCCGGGCGATTGCCGTATCGGCGCCGCAGCGGCTCCCCCGACCGCCGGATGTACCGACCTTTGGTGAAGCGGGCCTGCCGCAGTTTGACCTGTGGATCTGGAACGGGCTGGTGGCGCCCAAAGGCACGCCGCGCGCGGCGCTCGACCGGCTGGCTGCGGCCGTGTCGCAGGTCACGGACAGCCCGGAGTATGTCGAGCGGGTGGAAAAACAGTTCGCCTCGGAGATTCCGTCGGCGGCCGATCGCGGCCCAGATGGGTTCCGGCGCCTTCTGGAGCGCGACGCCTCGCGGGTGGCCGATCTGGTCAAATCAATCGGTATTCAGGGCAAGTAAGGCGGGCCTTACGCTCGACGTTTGGTAAAGGTCCGACCGAATGCCGGTGCAGCGATCCATCACCGAGCGGGGGGGGGTGGAGCGCGCCTCGGACGGGCTCGCCGCGCTATCGGCCTGAGCGGCGCAGTCCCCCTGCCGACTCAGCCCGCAATGGGCGGCGCAGTCCCCTCGATCTGCACCCGAAAACCC
>RFXC01000092.1 GCA_009921765.1 Betaproteobacteria bacterium
CTGACGTCAGGCATTGACCGGATGCGCGCGATCAACCCGGTCTATATCGCCCGCAACCACCAGGTGGAGGCTGCACTCGATGCGGCCACCGGACCGGCGGGCGATCTTCGGCCGCTGGAGCGTCTGCTTGAGGTGGTGAGGCAGCCCTATGAGGCGCGTCCCGGGCTAGAAGCCTATGCCGAGCCTGCGCCAGACGGCGGACGCAGCCACCAGACCTTCTGCGGCACCTGAGCCCGGGGCAAGCGCACCTCGGGCAACTGAGCCCAACGGTCAAAGGTCAGCGAAGCCTGAGCCCGGTTTCGCCATCAAACCAGTACAGGCGATCGGGGCTGCACCGCAGCCATACTCGCGCGCCAGCCTGAAGCCGAACCGACTTGCCGGCTCGCGCAGCAACCAGTCGATCCCCGATCATGGCAGTGAGAAGCGTGGAGTCGCCCAGCAGCTCGAAGGTGTAGACCTCGCAACCAAACATCGCCTCGCTCTCGGAACAGAGTTCAAGATCTTCCGAGCGAATCCCGAGCACCGTCGTTCCGGCGCGCGGCGGTGATACGCGCAGGGGCAGATCGCCTGCCCGGCAAGTGCCCTGCCCATCCGCCACCACCGGCAGCAGGTTCATGGCTGGCGAGCCGATGAAGCCTGCAACGAAGGTATCGGCGGGATCGTTGTAGATGTCCTCGGGCGTACCGATCTGCCGGATCACGCCGTCATTCATGACCGCGACCCGGGTGGCAAGCGTCATTGCCTCGATCTGATCATGCGTGACATAGACGGTGGTGACCTGCAATTCCTGGGTAAGGTGCTTGATCTGCGCCCGCGCCAGCACCCGCAGTTTGGCATCGAGATTGGAGAGCGGCTCGTCCATCAGAAACACCCGCGGCGTTCGCACGATGCTTCGAGCGAGCGCAACGCGCTGCCGCTGGCCACCCGACAGCTCGCGCGGCATGCGCGCGAGAAACGGCTCAAGCTGCACCCGCGCCGCCGCCTGGCGGATACGTTGATCGCGCTCGGCTGCCGGCACCCCGCGAAGCTTGAGGGGATAGCCGATATTTTCCGCGACGCTCATGTGCGGATAGAGGCCATAGTTCTGAAACACCATGGACACATCCCGGCGCTGCGGCGGCACCTCGTTCACGCGCACGCCATCGAAGGCGATCGTGCCTGCGCTGGGCGCCTCCAGTCCGGCAATCATTCGCATGGTGGTGGTCTTGCCGCATCCGGAAGGCCCCAGCAACACCAGAAATTCGCGATCGGCGATCTCCAGGCTGAGCTCACGCACCACCTGAACCGAACCAAAATATTTGTCGACAGAAGTGAGCGATACCGTGGTCATGAAGCGTCCTAACGCACCGATCCTGCGGTGAGACTGCCGATGAACTGCCTGTGCACCATGAGGGAGAGCATGAACATGGGCGCGGTGATGATGAGGCCACCGGCAGCCATCAGTTCCCAGAGGTCACCACGCTCGGTGCGAAAGCCCACGATACCCAGAGGAAGCGTGAGCGCATCCTGCTTGCCCAGAATGAGGGCGAACAGAAACTCGTTCCAGGTGAGCGTGAAACTGAACACGGCCGCGGTAATGATGCCGGGCAGCGCCGCCGGCACCACAATGCCGGCGAGCACGCGAAAGCGACCGGCCCCGTCAATCATCGCCGACTCCTCGATCTCGATCGGCACAGCATCGATGAAGCCCTTGATCATCCAGACCGCATACGGCAGAACAATGGACAGATTGATGAGCACCAGCGCAGTGCGCGTATCGAGCAGCCCCAGATCGCGGAACATCAGGAAATACGGCAAGACCACCACCGCTGCGGGGATGAACTGCGAGGCAATCACCAGCAGGAAGAGCGTCTGACGAAAGCGAAAATCAAAGCGCGAGAACGCATAGGCCGCCAGCGTGGCCATGGGAACCGCCACCACCACCGTACCGGCTGAAACCAGGATGCTGTTGGCGATCTTGTTGCCCAGGTTCCAGGGATGCGCGAACACCGTACGAAAATTGTCGAATGTAGGCGTGAACACCAGCGCAGCATCAAGCGAATAGACGTCGCGCGGCAGCTTGAAGGCGGTGATCGCCATCCAGACGATGGGAAGCGCAATGCTCGCCAATCCCGCAAGGATCAGCGACTGCCGAAGCGCAAGCCCGATCCGCTCGGCGAGCGGAGGCCGGTAGCCGGGTGCCGGACTGCGTGAGGGTTGCATGCCCTCGCCCGGCCCGCGCTTGAGTGTGGTGGCTGCCCTGCCCTGAGTCGGATTCGAAACAGACTGCGGACGGCTCATCGACTGCGAAATACCAGCTTGAGATAGAAGTAGGCGCACCCGAGGAGGAGCGCGGTGAGCAGCCATGCCGCAGCAGCCGCATAGCCCATGTCGTAGTAATTGAATGCGGTCTGGTACACGAAATACGCGAGGGTCTGCGTGGCCGTACCGGGCCCGCCATTGCTGAGGGTGTAGATCGTGTCGAAGGCCTTCAGTGCAAACACGGTCTTCAGAATGAGCACGACCCCCAGCACCGGAAGCAGTTGCGGCAACGTGATGTCGCGCAACACCGCCCAGGGCGAGGCGCCGTCAATTCGCGCGGCCTCCTGCGTCTCGCGCGGGATCGCCGCCAGCCCGCCCAGCACCACGAGCGTCATGTAGGGCGCCCAGTGCCAGACATCGGCGGCCACCACTGCAGCCATGGCGAGCACCCGATCGGCGAGCCACACCTTGTCGGCCAGAACCGGGATAAAAAACCCAAGCAGGTGATGGACCACACCGAACTCTGGGTTCAGAAAGAAGCGAAATGAAATACCGATCAGCGCCGGGCTCATCACGAAGGGAAGAATGAGCGCCACCCGGGCGATCGAGGACAGACGCCCCTCGCGCTGCAGCAACAGCGCCGCACCGAGCGCGAGCATCAGTGTGGCCGCGACATCGGCCACCACAAAGATGGCGGTGGCCACCAACGACTCGCCGAACTCCGGATCGTCAGTCAGCAGGTCAGTGTAGTTGGCCGCACCGATCCAGTCGCCCGGCGTGTCGCGCTGCGCAAGTTTCCAACTGCGAAAGCTGAGCGCAAGCGAGTAGCCGAGCGGAAACAGCGCCATCGCCGCCACGAATAGCAGCGCTGGCGCCAACAGCCACACATGGATCGGAACCCGTCGGATCACCCGCGCATCGCCCGCCGCACGCGGCCCGCAGCGGCATCCAGCCCCGCCTTCACCTGTACCTGACCCGCCGCGATATCGCTGATGGTGGCCTCCAGAATGTCGCTCACCTGCCCCCACTGCGGAAAGAGTGGCGTGCCCTTGGCGCCCTTCAGCGCCTGGGCGCCAAACAGATGCATGCCACCGAAGCGCACATTGACGTCGCCGTCGAGCAGATTGCCTGTTTGCACCGCCACCACTTCGTTGAGCTTGGGATCGAGCAGCACCGAGCGCTCAATGGCCGGGTCGGTGAGCCAGGTGAGGTACTCCATGGCTGCGTCCTTGCGGCGGCTGTTGCGATTGATGCCGTAGAACCAGGTGTTGGTGTAAGTGGTGGCATCACGGCCAGGCATGGCGGGTAGCGGCGCAAACCCTACCTGGTCGCGCTTGAGCGTGGAGGTTTTCGGATCGGTGAGCATGGCATAACGCCACCACCAGACCGGCACCATGGCCGAGCGACCTTGCGCCACCGAATTGACGGCGTCGGTTTCGTTGAATGTGGCGGATCCCGGGGGCGCCACCTTGTGCTTGAGCATCACATCAACATAGGCCTGCGTGGCGGCCACCCCACGTTCACTGTTGAAGGCAGGCTGCCCTTTGGCATCGAGCAGGTCGCCCCCCATGCCCCACAGGTAGTTGAACCAGATCATCAGATTCTGGCCACCGGTCTTGCCGTAGTACATGGCGACGCCCGCAAGGTCGGTCTTGCCCTGGATCTGGCGTCCGATGTCGACCATCTGGTCCCAGGTTTCGGGCGGCTGCAGATTCAGCCGGGAGAACACATCCTTGCGGTAAAAGAGCAGTTGTACATGGCCGCGGATCGGCAGTCCCATGACGTTGCTGCCGTTGCCGTTCTGGTCGCGCGCCGCGCGCAGGTGCGCGTACGGATAGCGGGACTCGACATCGATTTTCTTTTCTGCGAGACGAGCATTAAGCGGATCAAACAGGCCGTAGAGCGATGGCCCCCAAACGTCCATCGCGCTCAGTACATCGTATTGATCAGTCTTGGCCACCAGCTCGGCGGTGAGCTTTTCACGCATGCTGGGAAACGGCACATACTGGTAGCGGACCTTGATGCCGGTGAGCGCTTCAAACTCGGCGAGCTTTGCTTCGTGAGCGCTGAACTGGGGTGCGACGACCGACAGGACGTTCACGGTGGTGCCAGCGAAGGGCTTGCCAGGCTTCAGCGCCGAGGCTGACCCCTGGGCCAGTACCGGTGCCGGCAGCAGTCCGCCAGCGGTGGCGAGCTTGATGAGGTCGCGTCGTTTCATGGTGGTCTCCTGTTGGGCTTGTTCAGGTTGTTGGCGTGTGGAAGCGTTGCGGAAGGGTTAGCGACGTGAGGCCTGCTTGAGCGCCTGAGCGATCACATTGGTGATCACCTGCGCGAAATATCGGGTGCCGAAGGCGGCGAGCCGGTTTTCTTCTGCCTCGGTGAAAGCAAGCGTTCCGGGGCACTTGCCCGCGCGCGCCACTTCTCTCAGCGTGTGCTCGATAGCCTGCATCACTTCAGGTTCCTGCCAACGGTGCTCATAGCCCATGCTGTGGGCGAGGTCGTTGGGACCCACAAAGATCGCGTCAATACCGGGTACCGAGGCGATCTCGTACGCGTTGGCCACCCCTTCCGGGGTTTCGATCATGGCGATCACACCAATGCCGTCGTTTGAGCGCCGCACATGGTCAGCGCCACCGAATGACCCATAGCCGGCGGCGCGGTTACTGAACGCCACCCCGCGCTGGCCGCCCTGGCCACCCGGCAACGGATAGCGAACACGCCGCACCAGATCTTCGGCTTCGGCGGCATTGCCGATCATGGGCACCTGTACGCCACTGGCACCCAGATCGAGCACGCGGGCGACGTCCTGGCGCAGGCACCGAACGATAGGCACCACCCCGCTTGCCCGCGCCGCGCGCAGCATGTTTTCGGTGGTCTGCAGGTCGGCGCTGCCGTGTTCGTTGTCGACCACGATGAAGTCGAACCCTGCGAAGGCGCACATCTCCACCAACGCAGGCGCCGGCACGCCCACAAAGATGCCGCGCAACCGCTCGCCACTGGCAAGCATGCCGCGAAGCCGGTCATCAAAGGGCATTCGAATGGTTGTAGTCATGGCTGGGCTCCAGTGGGTGCACGACGGGCGATACGGGCGCCTTCGGCCATGCTGGCAAGCTTGGCCCAGGCGATGGGGGGATGAACGGCACCGAATCCTGCAAAGGTTCCGAAGCCGCAGTCGGTAGCTGCCATCACGCGCTCGGGCCCCACGATTCGAGCGTAGGTCTGAAGGCGCTGGGCCACCAGTCTGGGATGTTCGATGAAATTGTTGGTGGAATCGAGAACGCCCGGCGCAAGGATGAGATCGGCGGGCAGCATGCCTCGACGATTCGACTCGGCCCAGATTTCCCACTCGTGCGCATGACGTGGATTGGCCGCTTCGAACACCAACGTACCCACCTTCGCCTTCAGCACCACCGGCAGGATCAGATCAAGCGCGACATCGTAGTGATGCGGACCGTCGTAGTTGCCCCAGCAAAGGTGCATGCGTACCCGCTCGCGCGGGATATTGCGAAGCGCATGATTGAGCGCATCGACCTGAAGATGGGCATTGCGCAGGAACTCCTCGTCGCTCACGTCGCGGAACCGGATATGCCGACCCATAGCCAGATCGGGCGCGTCGATCTGCAGATCAAGACCGGCAGCCACGATCGTCTCGTATTCGGCCTGCAGCGCGTGGGCGAGCGCGGTGATGTAGGACTCCTGCGTGGGGTAGTGCTGATTCGGCTGGAACACCGCCACGACGCCTGGTGAGGCGCTGTTCATGAATGCACGTGAAGCACCATGCCTCGCGCATGAGGCCTTCAGGTTTTCGATGTCACGG
This sequence comes from Betaproteobacteria bacterium, assembly GCA_009921765.1. Next base: position 6,059 of record RFXC01000092.1, read on the forward strand.
TGCAGTCCGCTCAGGTCTTTCACCGCAATGGGACCCGAGCAAATGGGACGGTGGTATTTGGGCGTGGCCCCCAGTTTGGCGAGCCTGTCCTTGTACTCAGGAAAATCGTCGAGATCGCGCGGCACTGCACGCGGCATCTCGCCAATCTTGAAGCCGGTGAGGCGATGCCGGATGTAGGTGGCATAGCTGATTTTGCTCATCTCGCCATCGCTCACCACGTCAACGCCCGCCGCCACCTGCTGTCGCACCACCTCATCAACCGCCTGTGCGATGGTGGCGTCAAACTGCGCCGGATCGTAGTCCATTCCGGAATCCTGGGCGAACAGGCATTCCACCACGGCCTGCGGGCGAGGCAGGCTTCCTACATGGGTAACGGAGAAGGCTTGCGGCATTCGGAAAGCTCCGTGGGAAAGAGAATCAGCGCTGCGAGCGGTCGGTAAAGCGCTTCATTGCGACATGGCCGTTTGCATCACGCGCCCATCCGGCAAGCGCGGCAGCCGCGATGACCTCAGGCGCCCATTCGATACGCTTGCGGTGGTCACCCGAGGTGAGGAGCAGCGCGCGGACCATCCCGGTGCCCTGGTTGGACATGCGCCGCCAGACATCGCCCGGCAACGCGTAGCTGTCCCATGCGGCATCGCGTCCCTTCAGGCAGCAATGCGTCTGGGCAATGCCGCTGTCGATCTCCAGACCCAGGTCGCCCTCCACTGCAATTACCACCTGCTTGTCGGTGAGCCGGTGACGTGCCACGCTGCCTCCGGCCGGAATGGCCAACCATTCGATCGACACCCCGTGACTGTTGGCGATGGGGGGCGTTGCATCCCGATCTTCGCTGATGCCCTGACCAATGACCGGTGCGAGCTGAGCGCCGCCACCCGGCAGAGCGCTATCAAGCAGGCCCAGCGCAGACCAGCGCAGCCCCGCACCACGTACGATCCGGTTGAGCATTTCCGCCTCGCTCCAGTCGCGGAGCGCAGCGATTTCCTGATCGGTCATCGGCTCAAGCGCCTTCAGGGGCGGCACGAGCTTTTCCCCCTTGCGTTCGTCGATGATGCGGTAGTCGTCGGTGAGGTGAAGTCCGTTTGCAGCCGCCGCCGCCAGCGTGGTGGGCCCCCAGAGGATGCCGCCGGTGTCGTCGCCGCCCAGCGCCGTGAACATGAAGCCGTCATCGATGCCGACATTGCGAAAACCACGGTAGATCCAGGTGGGCACGCTCACAATGTCGCCTGCGCCGATGCGCACGCTGCGGTGATCGGGGTTGAAGCCCCACATGATTTCCCATTCGCCCCGCACGCAGATGAAAACCTCGCAGGTGAAGTGCATGTGGGGCGGGTTCATCTTGCCGTGGGGCATGGACACCCCGCCCACCTGAAAGCCATGACGTTCGCGCAGGCTGATGGGCTGGTTCGGGTTCTGGGAGACACCCGGCCCGATCAGCGCGTAGTTGTACTTGGGCGAGCACTCGGGAATGCGATAGTCGATGAACGCTTCGGTACTGTAGCGAAGCGAATCAAACGGAATGAAGCGCTGGTCAAGTGCCTGCTGGTCGAGGGCGGTCATCATCGGGGGACGGTAGGTTGGGCAAAACGGCTGGAGGTGGCGCGGGTGCGCATCCGGGTAGTGGCCCGCACGCAGAGCTGGCCGCGGACAATGAGCGACTGTGAGCGGAGCGCGCCGCTTCGAATCTGCTCAAGGAGCAGCGTGACGGTGGCCTCCACCATGGGCACAACGGGCTGCTCGAAGGTGGTGAGCTGGTAGGCGGGCCAGGAAGACTGCGGCACATTGTCAAAGCCCACCACCGACACCTCCTCGGGCACGCGCACCGAGAGCTGGTGGCGCAGGGTATCGATCACTGCGAGCGCCATCTGGTCACTTGCCGCAAAGACGGCGTCCGGAGCCTTCCGACTGGAGCGAAACAGTGCCCGGGTTGCCTCGGCAGCCTGGTCGGCGTCATAGCCCCCCACCGCACGGGCGAAAAGGTGTCTGGCGCCGTCAGCAAGCCCCTGGACGAAGCCGCGCTCACGTTCAAGATTGGTCGAGGAATCTTCGCGGCCAGCGATAAAGGCGATTCTCGAATGACCCAGCGCGAGCAGGTGCTGGGCAAGCAGGCGCCCACCGCGGACATTGTCGCCGCGCACCGAGCTCACTGCGGGCGAGTCGCGGCGTCGCGCCATCACCCGGTTGAAGAGCACCACCGGGATGCCCGCTGCCGTGCAGCGCTGTGCGAGTGCCGACGACAGCGTGACCGCGCCCAGCACAATGCCGTCGACCCGATACTGGAGCATGTTCTCCACCAGCGCGTCGGAATCGGCTTCGTCGGCCACAAACATGAGCAGATGAAACCCGTCGGCCTGCAAACGCCGGCTGAGGTGCTCAAGCACCGTGGGATAGAAAAGATTGTCGAGTTGCGACACCACCAGCCCGATGATGCGTGATCGTCCGGTGATGAGGCTGCGCGCAAGCGCATTGGGCTCATAGCCCAGCGCCTGCGCAGCGCGCAAGACCTTTGCACGGGTGGCAGCGCCTACGCTCGCACCGGGCGTGAAGGTTCGGCTGACCGCAGATTGCGAGACCCCGGCATGGCGCGCCACATCAATGGAACTGACCCGATCGCCGGGCAAGGCTGTCTCCGAAGATGCCACCTCGCGCGCATATGGGCGGGGGGCTTTGCATAGGTATGCAAAGCATTCTGGCAGCAACGCAAACCGGATGCAAGCCTTGGTCTTGCCGCAGCCGCCCGCCCCTGGACACTACAGCCGGAACACCCGCTGCGCGTTGCCCGATGCAATTGCGCGCCGCTGGCTCTCGGGCAGCGCATCGAGCCGCTTGGCCGCCACGTCGGCCTCGTGCACGCGATGCGGCCAGTCGGTACCCAGCATCACCTGGCTCGCTCCGGCCACATCGATCAGATAACGCAGCGGCGCGAGATCGTAGGTGATGCTGTCGTAAAAGATATGGCGCAAGTAATCGGTGGGCTTGCGGCGGATTTCTCGCAGGTGATCGAATTCCACCCGGTCGCCCATCTCGAACCGCCCCACCAGATAGGGCAGCATGCCACCACCGTGCGAGGCAATCAGCTTCAGGTTCGGGTAGCGGTCGAAAAAGCCGTGAAAGATCATCTTCGCGACCGCGAGCGTGGTGTCGTAGGTAAAACCCACCGACCAGAAGAGATTGTGCGGAATGATGCCCATTTTCTCTGCACCGAGAGGGTCGGTGGGATGAACCAGCACGGGAAGCGCGAGCGCATCGATCTCGGCCCAGACCGGCGCGAAGCACTCATCGGTCAGGCTTTTCCCGGCGATGTTGCCGAGCACCATCACGCCCACGGCGCCATTGGCGACGGTACGGCGAAGTTCGGCGACCGCAGCCTGCGGATATTCCCAGGGGAGCGAGGTAAACCAGCGGATCCGTTCCGGCCAGCGCGACTGCGCAGCAGCCATCGAGTCATTGGACTCGCGCGCGGCCAGTGCGCTGGTGGCCTCATCGCCCCAGTACACATTCGGGCAGGTGAGCGACACGATCGACAGGTCAATGCCATAGCGGTCCATCTCGCGAATCCGGAGCTGGTAGTCAAAATGCCCGATCTGCGGGATCACCACCGGCGTAGTGCCGCGAAAGATCTCCTGCTTGCCGTCGGGCCGGATCTGCAGATTGAATTCGCCGCCCCGCGATTTCAACAGGTCCAGCCATTTTTCCGTGAACATGTGGGTGTGAATATCGATGACAGTCATGGTGTGATCCTGATGATGAAGAGGCGCGGCTGACCGGGACATCCGGGCCCACGCACAGAACAACGCGCTCGGCTCTGCTACGATCGGACCCCCAGGCCCGCAACGCCATGACCTGGACCATGTACAACCAGCTCGCCGCCATCTGCGAGCAGCTGAAAGCGGACCGCTCGGTGCGGGTGGCCGTTTTTCGCGGTGCGGGCGGACAGGCCTTTGTTGCGGGAACCGATATCGCGCAGTTTCTGGAGTTCGGCAGCTCGGGCGACGCCGGTGCCGATGGCATCGCTTATGAGGAGCGAATCGACCAGACGCTGCGCGGATTTGCCACGCTTCCCATGCCCACCATCGCAGTGATCGAGGGCTGGGCGGTGGGCGGCGGTCTCGCCCTCGCCACCGGCTGCGATTTCAGGATAGCAACACCGTCGGCAAAATTTGGCGTGCCGATTGCGCGCACCTTGGGCAATTGCCTGTCGATCGCCAATCTCGCCCGGCTGCAGAATGCCTTCGGTCCCCAACGCGTCAAGCGCATGTTGCTGCTCTCCGAGATTCTCGAGGCAGCCGAGGCGTTGTCCTGCGGCTATCTGCAGCAAATCGTGCCGGCCGAGTCCATCGAGCAGGCAGCCCGCGACCTGGCGGCCAAACTGGCAGCGCTCGCCCCCATCACGCAGCGCGTCTCCAAAGAGGGGCTACGCCGCATCGCCGGGGCCAGTCTGCCCGACGACCATGATCTGGTGCGGCTCACCTATGGCAGCGCCGATTTCCGCGAGGGGGTCGCCGCGTTTGTGGCCAAGCGGCCGCCGCAGTGGACCGGTGAATAGGACGCGGCTGACATCTCATCAGGGGCACCGCTCATGTTCGGCATGACCGATAGCGGTGCGTATGTGCTCGCCGTGCTCGTGTTTCTCGCCATTCCCGGTCCCGGCAACCTTGCGCTACTCACCTCCACGGCACAGGGCGGCCTTCGCGGGGGGCTGCTCGCCACGCTGGGCGTGATCGCTGGCGACCAGGTGTTGATCTGGGCGGCGGTGGCAGGCATGGCGGCGCTGCTCCTCGCCATGCCGGTGCTGTTTGGTCTGCTGCAGTGGGCCGGCGCGCTCTACCTGATCTGGCTGGGGGTGCGCCTCATCCGCTCAACCGAAACCGGCGCTGGGGTCATCCAGATCCCGGCGGGTCATTATTTTCGGCAGTCCATGCTGATCACGGTGCTGAACCCCAAGGCAATCGTGTTCTACCTTGCCTTTTTCCCGCTCTTCATCGATCCGCAGCAGCACCGGGGCCTCTTCACTTTCGCGGTCATGGCGCTCATCGCCGCCCTCCTCACCTTTCTCTACGGACTGATTCTCTGCAGTGCGGCGATCCGGGTGTCTGCACGCTGGGGCAACCGGCCTCGGCTCGGCCTGTGGCTCAACCGACTCGCGGGGCTGGTCATGATCGGCTTCGGGCTTCGGATGATTCTGCTGCGCTGAGCCACAGGCAGCAGCCGGCACCCACCGCGATGCCAGGTCTGATCGGGCTCGGGTTTGCGCAGTGCCCCGGATTTGCTTAGCCTTTGCAGGATGAATACTTCTACGCTTCCCATTCTGGTGGCCGGCGGCGGCATCGGGGGCCTCGCCGCGGCGCTTGCCCTCACCCGTCGCGGCTTTCGTGTTCGTGTGCTCGAGCAGTCGCCCGAGATCGGTGAAATCGGTGCCGGCATTCAACTCGGCCCGAACGCATTTCATGCGCTCGATGCGCTGGGCGTCGGCCCCAAGGCCCGCGGTCGCGCGGTCTACACCGATGAACTGGTCATGCATGACGCGATCGACGAATACTGCGTCGGCCGCATTCCCACCGGTGAGGCCTTTCGCGCGCGCTTCGGCAACCCCTACGCAGTCATTCATCGGGTGGATGTGCATACGTCGCTGCTGGAAGGTGCACTCGAAACCGGTCGCATCGATTTCCTCACCTCCACCCGTGTCACCGGGATCGAGCAGGATGAGTCGGGCATCACGCTCATTGACCAGAAGGGCATTCGACATCGTGGCGCGGCGCTGGTGGCCGCCGATGGCGTGAAATCGGTTGCCCGCGAACAGTATGTGGGCGATCCGCCTCGCGTGACCGGTCATGTGGTCTACCGTGCGGTGGTTGATCGCAACGACTTCCCGGCCGATCTCCAATGGAACGCAGCAAGTATCTGGGTCGGCCCCAACTGTCATCTGGTCCACTATCCGCTGCGCGGCGGCGAGCAGTACAACGTGGTGGTCACGTTTCACAGCCGCCAGCAAGAGCAGTGGAGCGTCACCGATGGCAGTCGCGAAGAGGTACAGAGCTACTTCAAGGACGTCTGCCCGCGTGCTCGTCAACTCATCGATCTGCCCAAGTCCTGGCGGCGTTGGGCCACCGCCGACCGCAATCCGATCGGCCAGTGGTCATTCGGTCGGGTCACCCTGCTGGGTGACGCCGCCCATCCCATGACTCAATACCTGGCGCAAGGCGCAGGCATGGCGATGGAAGATGCGGTCACCCTGGGTGAGGCCCTGCGCGTGGCCAACGACGATATGGTGCGCGGGTTCGATCTCTATCAGCGCGCCCGCGTGGCGCGAACAGCCCGGGTCGTGCTCGGCGCGCGCGACATGGGCCGCATCTATCACGCGCAGGGCGTCGAACGGCTGGTACGAAACGACCTCTGGCGTGGACGCAGCACCGAGCGCTTTTACGACGCGATGGAGTGGCTCTACGGCTGGAACGCCGGCAACTGCCTGTCCGCCCTCGAGCACCAGCGCATCAAGGAGTTCGCAACATGATGAAACTCTATGGCTTTTTCCGAAGTGGCACCTCGCATCGCCTTCGCATTGCGCTGGCCCTCAAGGGGCTGCCGTTCGAGACCGTGCCGGTAGATCTGCGCAAGGAAGCGCATCTGGGTGACGCGTACCGCAGCATCAACCCCCAGGGGCTGGTGCCCGCGTTGGTAGACGGACCGCTGGTGCTCGCCCAGTCGCCCGCGCTGCTCGAATGGTTGGAGGATACCCATCCCAACCCCTCGCTCCTGCCTGCTGATCCGGTATCGCGCGCCCGGGTGCGGGCGCTCTCCGCCATTGTCGGCTGCGACATTCACCCGGTGAACAACCGACGCATTCTCAATCAGCTTCGCACCTCGTTCGGCGCCAACGAGGACGCGGTCAATGCCTGGTGCGGCCAATGGATCGCCGACGGCTTTGATGCCTACGTGGCGTTCCTCGCGCACTCGCCGGCCGGCAGCCGCTTCAGTTGGGGCAACCAGCCCACGCTTGCCGATGTGTATCTGGTGCCGCAGATTGAAAGCGCCCGGCGCTTTGCGGTTGATCTGAACCGCTGGCCACGGCTTCTCGAAATCGAGCGTGAGTGCATGACCTTGCCCGCGTTCAGCAACGCGGCGCCCTCGAAGCAACCGGACGCTGGCTGAGTGCCGAAGGTTGGCTGATCGACTGGCCCCCCTGGGCCTAGTCGATCTTCGCGCCCGAGGTCTTCACCACTGACGCCATCCGCTTGGCGTCCGCCGCCAGCAGCTTGGCGAAGTCGGCGTTCGACATGGCGCGGGGCTCCACGCCCTGCCGGTCCAGACGCTCGAGAATTGCAGGATCGCGCAGCAACTGACCGATTGCGGCATTGATCCGGTCGGCCTCAGCTGCGGGAATGCCTGCCGGACCGAGAAGCCCGAACCAGGAATCAAACTGATAACCGGGCAGCCCGCTCTCGGCAATGGTGGGAAGCGTCGGCAAAAACTTGCTTCGCTCGGGGGAGGTTGAGCCCAGAAGCCGAAGCCGGCTGTCGTTGGCAAACGCGAGCGCTCCGATGCTGGCGGCGATCACCGCATGCGCGCGGCCCGAGATCACCTCGTTGATCGCTTCACCGGTGGCCTTGAGCGGCACATGGACCACGTCGATGCCGGCCAACCCGTTGAAATAGGCCATGGAAAGATGCGTGGCGCTGCCGTTACCCGCGGTGGCGTAGTTGAGCTTGCCTGGGTTGGCTTTGGCATAGGCGATGTACTCCGCCACCGTGCGCGCCGGGATACTGGGGTGAATCATGAGCACATAGCTTGCCGTACCGATGTGCGCGAGCGGGGTAAAGTCTTTGAGCGGATCATAGGCCAGCTTGGGATAGAGCGAAGCCGCGATGTTGTGGCTTGCCGCAGCCAGCACCATCACCGTGCCATCGGCTTCTGCCTTGGCCACGGCGCCAGTGCCAACCGTGCCCCCCGCGCCCGGGCGGTTTTCAACCACCACGGTCTGACCCAACGCTGCACGCAACTCATTGGAAATGGATCGCGCGAGAATGTCCTGAACGCCTCCGGCGGCAAATGGCACCACCACCCGAACGGTACGCCCCTGCGCGGCAAGCTTGCCGCTCGCCAGGGTCACCCCAGATGCCGCAGCCGCGGACACAAACAGTCGACGATCCATCTTGAACCGATCCTTTCTCACGAGGTTGATCATGCCGATGGCGGGGCGCTAAGCCACGCAGACACGGTCGGCAAGCCGCTGCATGAAGCGCTCGCACCAGGCAAGCTGCTCAACAGCAATCCACTCATTGGGCTGATGCGCCTGCGCAATATGCCCAGGCCCGCAGACGATGGTGGGGATTCCGGCCTGATGAAACAGCGAGGCCTCGGTTCCAAACGACACCTTGCCCACGCCGCTTGCCGGGTCGAGTTCAGCACACTCAAAGCACAGGCGGGCGATCTCGCTGTCGGGCGCCGTGGCAAACCCTGGAAGCACCGAGCGGAGCTCATGATCGATACCGGCGTCGGCATGAACCGCCTGCATGGCAGGCACCATGGATTGCGCAAAAGCACTTGCCTCTTCAAAGAGCGCCTCTGGCGTATCCAGATGGTGGTGCCGTATTTCCCAGATGATTTCGCACTGGCGGGGAATGATGTTGAGCGCGGTGCCGCCCTGGATCACGCCGGTATGGATGGTGGTGTGCGGCACGTCGTAGAGCGTATCGAACGGACCGCTGGCCACCAGCCGCCGGTGCATGGACTTGAGGTGCGCCACAAATTCGCAGGCGACCTCGACCGCATTCACCCCCAGCGGGGTGAGTGATGAATGCGCCTCAAAGCCGCGGACCACGGTGCGATATGCGTGTTTGCCTTTGTGTGCGATCACCACCTGCATGCCGGTGGGTTCGCCCACAATGCAGCCCGCGGGCCGATAGCCCTGCTCGACAATGTCGGCGATCAGCCTTCTCACGCCAATGCAGCCAACCTCCTCGTCATAGCTGAAGGCAAGGTGCACCGGGCGATCCAGGCCCCGGCGGAGGAGTTCAGGCACCAGCGCAAGCACGGTGGCACCAAACCCCTTCATGTCGGTGACCCCGCGGCCGACCACATCGGTGTGACCCGACAGCACGAGACCGCCCACCCGCGTTTCGCCGTTCCGCGCTGGCAGGGTGACCCACAGGTTGCACTTTCGACCGGAATCGTCATAGGTCCGTCGAAAGTCGCTCAGGCCGAGCGCACGCAGATGCGCTTGCGTCCAGTCAATCAGATCAAGGTTGCTGTCGCGGGACACCGTGGCAAACGACACCCACTTTTCCAGCAGCGGCAGCGCCATGAGATCGGACGCCCGTACGCTCTGGAGCACCGACGATGGAATCGAAGCATTCATGGCGCGCCCCCAGCTTCAGTCGGCCTTGATGTTGTTGGTGCGGATCACGGTGCTGAAAATGTCGCGAATGTCCCTGAGGTAGCGGGCGTAGGCGTCACCAGGCCGGTAGTCGGGTTCAACCGCGATGCTCATGAACGATTGACGCACCTCGGGTGCGGTCATGATTTTCTGCACAGCGGCCCCCAGTCGCTCAACGATGGGCTTGGGCGTACCGCCCGGCACCATCACGCCCAGCCAGGCGCCCATGTCGAATTCCTTGAGCCCCGGAATGTTCGACAGGCTCGCAAAGGGCACCAGACCCGGCGTCACCTCGCTGCCGTTCTTCAG
>RFXC01000093.1 GCA_009921765.1 Betaproteobacteria bacterium
TCGCGCCCCGGGGCGCGACTGGCTTGACCGGTGGCTGCGCAACGGAGGCGACCAGCTTCTTGCGGGGGGCCGGTTTCGCGGCGGTCTTGCCCGCAGCCTTTGGGGCACGCGAGGGTGCCTTGCGTTTGCCAGCTACGGGCTCAGGCGCCCTGGCCCGGCGTGCGCGCGCAGCCGGTGGCGCGCCTTCCGAGATCTCCTCGACCGGTGGGGCTACCGTAACTGCCCGGCTCGTCGAGGCTTTCCGGCCAGGCGCAGCGGCCCGAGCGGCGGGTGCCTTCTCGGGGGCCTTTCGTCGAGCTTGTGCGGCGGCGGGGCTGCGGGGCATAGGAGAAATCCGGTCAGGAAAACGGACAGCCCCCGAATGTAGATCGCGCCCGTGACTCGCGCAAACGCGGCAGCGGTAACGTGTCGCGCCCGCGCGACCCAACGCCTGGGCGACCCGGCGACCCAGACCCCTTCGAACCGACCGTGAGCGAACCGCCCAGGGGCGCAGCCAGGGGCTCAGCCGGTACCCAGCTCGCGAAGAATGTCTGCGCTATCCAGACCCAGCGCCCGGGCCGGGACCGGGACGGGCTCGGGGCATGACGCAAACTGCGCCGGGCAGCGGATCACGGCCTGCTCGGAGTTGTCCTCGGCACGTGCCTCCATCCAGAGGGGGCGGGCCAGCGTCTGGGGGGCATGCACCACATCGAGCATGCCCAGCACTGGAACCGTCCGCTTGTCATCAGAATCAACCCCTCCAGGCTGAAGACGATAGCCTGCGCTGTCGGCGAGCACGACGGGCGGTGCCGCCAACTCCCGACCATTCCAGGCAATCTGCGTGGCCCAGGCGCAGATGTCCTGCATGGACAGATCGATGAATTGGCCCAGGCCCGAGCGTCGCCGGTCCTCGAGCGCAGCGAGTACTGCAGTGGCCGCGAACGCCGCGCCCATCACGTCGGCGATCGAAGGACCGGTTTTCATCGGCACGTGACCGGCGCGATTCAGATCCATCAGGCCCGACATCGCCTGTACGACCGTGTCAAACGCCGGGCGGCCCTGATAGATCGAATCGACGCCGAACCCCGAGATCGAACAGGCGACCAGCCTGGGATTGAGCCGATGGAGCGCCTCAGGGGTGAGGCCCTTGCGGGCCAGCGCCCCGGGCCGGAGGTTCTCGATCAGCACATCGCAGCCCGCGATCAGGGTTTTCAGCCGCTCGAGATCGCCGGGGTCCGCAATATCCAGCACCAGCGAACGCTTGTCGGCGTTCTGAAATGAAAAGAACACCGCCCGACCGTCTTTCAGCGGGGGCCAGTGCCGTACCGCCTCGCCATCGGGCGGCTCGAGCTTGATAACCTCGGCGCCGAGCGCGGCCAGCTGGCGCGAGGCGGCTGGTGCGGTGGTGTAGTGGCCGATCTCGAGCACCCGAATGCCCGACAACGGTCGCTCGGATGAACTGGCCGCAGGCTCGGACGGCGCCGCGGTCACCCCGCGGGCGTGGAGGAGTTCGAGGATCAGCGTCCGATCGGCGTCGGTAGCGCTCAATGCGGCGGGTGCAAGGCCGGACAGCCTACTCATGCGAAACGGCGAACCCGCCACATGGACGGTACGCCCGGCCGCATCCGTGGCCTGACGGATCATTGCGCGGTGGTCGAGATTGGCCTCGCGCGGATAGTCCTCGATGGGAGCGATCGGGCCGCAGGGAATACCCGCCGCGGCAAATTCCCGAACACAGGCGGTGATCGTGTGCTCGCCGATCCAGGACTGGATGAGTGCATCCATCTCGTCGATGTGCGCCATGCGCTCGGCAATGGTGGGGAAGCGCGCGGCGAGCTGCCGGCCGGTCTGGCCCATCAGGCCACAAATCCGTTGCCACTGGTCGTCGTTGCCTGCGCACACCAGTACCCATCCGTCGCTTGCGCGATAGACGTTCCAGGGGGCCGACAGCGGGTGACGATTACCCACGCGATTGGCGGCTTTTCGGACACCGCCCAGTGCGGCCGGCAGGAAGGTGGTCATGGCGCTGAACGCGGCATCGTAGAGTGCGACGCTTGTGCGCTGGAGCCCGGCACCGGACAGGCGCAGTGAGGCGATGACCGCACCCGCAGCGTGAATGCCTGCGAGGTGCTCCAGAAGAGGCAGCATGACGGGCATGGGCGGCGCATCGGGTGTGCCGGTGGCGTCCATCATGCCGCTCAATGCCTGGATCTGGATGTCCGTGGCAGCCCATCCTGCGTAGGGGCCAGTGGCCCCGAAGGCGGTGATGTCACAGTGCACTGCGCGCGGCGAGCTGGCAGGCGCTGAATCGGACCGATACGCAAGCGGGTCAGCGTCGCTGCAGGTCAGGGCAACGTCGCTGGCCGCGGTGAGCTGCTGCAAGAGCAGACGGTCAGCCGGCTCGCGGGCGTTGATGGCGATGCAGAGCTTGCCCGCCGCAAGCGGCAGCCGATGCCGCCATTTGGGCTGCGCGAACGATCCTTCTTCAGTCGATTCTGCGCAGATCACCGTTGCGCCGAGCTGCGCGAGCAGCGACCCGGCAACGGCTGCGCTGATGCGCGTGCCCGCTTCCAGGACGACGATGCCTTTGAGGGGGGCGCTGGCGGGCAGGGCATCGTGCTGGGTCATGGTGGGTGCGTGATGAAAGGTGAACCGTCGGGTGGGGGCCGGTTGCTGCGAGCGCATTATAGGGAGCGCTCCCGGTGCCCGCGGGGACCCGACCTGAATTCCGGCTCCGGCGCCGGTTCAGTCTGACCCGTGCGTCCCTCCCGGTTCACTTGGGGCACGGCATCATTGACGCACTCGCCAGCGCCGGTTTAGCCTCGCCCCTCGCCCTGCGTCGCCAGGCCGTGGCAGCGCATGTGCCCACGCTGCCGCCAAGACGGCGGTGCGCCAATTTCACGGGAGAGTCCGATGATTCGTATTTCGCTGGCCCTGATGTCTGCCGCCCTGCTGGCCGGTTGCGCAGCAACTGTCCACCATCCCCCGCCCCCCAACGACCCGGTCACGCTCAAGGTCAACGTGTTTCGCGGTTCGAGCAACCTGCCGATCTACCTCGCGCAGGAGAAAGGCTATTTTGCTCGGCGCGGCATCACGGTGGAAATGCAGTTCACCCCGAACTCCGATGCGCAGCGTCAGGGGCTGGCGGCGGGCCGGTTCGATATCGCGCATGCTGCCATCGACAACGCGATCGCCATGGTCGAGGTTGCCAAGGCCGATGTCATCATCGTGGCTGGCGGTGACGGCGGCATGAACGAACTGCTGGTTCGTCCGGAAATCAACCGGCCCGCCGATCTCCGCGGCAAGTCCTATGTGGTGGACGCGCCCAACACCGCCTACGCGCTCATCGGTCGCAAGATCTTTCGCGAGGCGGGTCTTCGCGAAGGTGTTGACTACAAGCTCGATCCGTTGGGTGGGTCCGAGGCGCGCACCAATGGCTTGAATGTGCCCGAGCGGGCGGCGACGCTGCTCAATCCGCCGTGGAATTTTCTCGCGCGTGACAAAGGCGCGAAAAGCCTCGGTCGCACCATTGATCTCTACGGGCCGTATCAGGCAAGCGGCATTTTCGTGATGCGTGCCTGGGCCGGCCGAAACACCCCGGCTCTCGAGCGCTACATCGCAGCCTATATCGAGGGCTGCCGTCTGGCGCAGGATCCGTCGCAACGCGAACTCGTGTTACGTGTGCTGCAGCGCGAGTTGAAGCTCTCGCCCAAGATTGCGGAACTGACCTACACCGAGCTCATGACCAAGGGAAGCGGACTGGCCCCTGACTGCGAGTTCGACATGAAGGGCTTCAACAACGTGCTGGCTCTGCGCGCGGAGATCGAAGGGCAATGGGGCGGCAAGCCGCCCGCGCCCGACAAATACCTCGACCTGAGCATCTACGAGCGAGCGCGCTCGCACGCCCGTCCCTGAGTTGTAGCGGCCCGCCGTAATGCGGGCCGCGCTCCTCTGCAAATGCCGTGCGGGAGGCCGGCACCCGGAGGCGGTGTCAGCCTGTCGCGCGAACTACTCTGCTCGCGCGCCCGACTTGCGCACCACATCGCCCCATTTGCTGATCTCTGCGGCCTGATATGTGGTGAGCTGCTCGGGCGTGCTCAGCTGGGCGTCCAGTCCCAGCTTGTGCAAGCGCTCCTGGACCTCAGGCAGCCGATAGACGCGCAGGACCTCCTGGTGCAGACGATCGATCGCTGAACGCGGTGTGCCAGCGGGCGCGAACATTGCAAACCAGGTGACCGCTTCAAACCCGGGAATGGTCTCGGCGACCGTTGGGATCTCGGGCGCGGAAGGCGAGCGCTTGAGGGTGGTCACGGCGACCGCGCGGATCTTCCCCTCGCGTGCCATCGGCAATGCGGAGGGCATGTTGTCGAACATCAGCTGGATGTTGCCGCCAACCAGATCGGGAATGGCGAATTGCCGGCCCTTGTAGGGCACATGCGTCATGGTGGTGCCGGTCATTGACTTGAACAGCTCGCCCGATACATGGACAGAGGTCCCCACGCCCGGCGAGCCGAACGACAGCTTGTCGGGGTTGGCTTTCATGTAGCTGATCAGGTCGCCCACCGTCTTCACCGGAAGATTGTTGTTGACCACCAGAAGGTTCGGGGCAGACGCCACCAACGATACGGGCGTGAAGTCTCGCACCATGTCGTAGGGCATCTTCGCGTAGAGGGCGCCGTTGATGGCGTGTGTGCCCACCGTGCCCATCACCAGGGTATAGCCGTCCGGCGCCGCCTTGGCCACAAACTCGGCGCCGATATTGCCGCCCGCGCCCGGTTTGTTGTCGACGACCACTGGCTGACCGAGTTGCGCCTTTTCGCTGAACAATCGCGCCAGGATGTCGGGCGCGCCGCCGGTGGGAAAGGTCACCACCAGACGGACGGGGCGGCTGGGCCAGGCTTGGGCACTTGTTTCTGCGGGTATGAGGGCTACCCCGGCAAGCAGCAGGGCAGCAGAGAGCGCGGTGGATCGGATTGAGCGGCGCATGTAGGTGGTCTCCTTGGCAAGCGGGCCTTTCTGGGTGAAGCAGGCCTGAGACCGGATTGTAGAGCGAGCTTTTCCGCGCGCGCCGACGCGATGCTCAGGCAACCCGCGTGATCGCCCCACACAGCATGTAGCCGGCGCCGCGAATCGACTGGATGCTGAAGTCGTCGGCCAAGACCTTTCGCCGCAGGCGGTTGACCAGCATGTCAACCGACCGATCACTTGCGTTGAACCGTTCCCGCTGCTGGACCGCGTCCATGATGCGGTCCCGCGTGAGCACCTGATTGGCGTTTCGCACCAGGAGTTCGATCAGGCGGTGCTCGGCCGTGGTGAGTGCAATGTCGGCGCCGTCGATTCGGATGGCCCGTCGGGCCGCGTCAAACAGGCAGGAGCCGATCGCCCAGCTGCCCGGATGCTCGAGGGAACGCTGCGATGGTCTGCTGCGTTCCAACGCGATTCGCAGGCGCAGCTGCAATTCACGCGGTTCGACGGGCTTCACCAGGTAGTCGTCGGCGCCCACTTCGAGTCCGATCACCCGGTCGATGGGTTCGCCGCGTGCGCTCACAATCAGGACAGGAAAACGCTGTTCGACCCGCCAGCGCCGCACCAGGTCGAGGCCGTTATCTTCGCCGAGGACCAGGTCGACAATGGCCACGTCGGGCGGGGTGCGCGCTGCGATTCGGAGGGCGTCAGCCACCGATCGCGCGCTTTGAAAAACATAACCGACGCCCTCGACCAGGTGTCGGGTAAGGCCGAGGCTGACGGGATCGTCATCAACGACCAGAACTACGGGCTTGAGCATTTGAAACAACCTGCTCGCGGGGGAACAGGTATCCACTGTGTCGACAAGCCTGTGAGTGTAGCAAAAACATTCGAAATCAGCTGTAAATATTTGTTTTCAGTCAAGTATTTTTATTTTCGAATTCTCCGATGTTTGACGGCACGCAAACTGGTCAGGGCGCTCCGCCCCCGGCTTAGCGACCGAGCAGCCAGCCCGCAGCAAACGCAGCCACAATCGCTACCCACCAGACCCAGCTCGAGGTGCCGGCTGACGGCGCCGATGACTGAGTCGTGGCCGGTGCAGTGGCCGGCGCGGCTGCGGCGCTGGGGGCGTTGGTTTCAGCCGCTGGCTCGGATGCGGGCGCCGCAGTGGCGACCGGCGGCGCAAAGCGCTTCACGAGCTCGGCCTCGAAGCGGCTGAAAAACTCTTCGGCGAGCGACTTGGCCACCCCATCGATCAGCCGCTGACCGATCTGGGCCAGCTTGCCGCCCACGGTGGACTTCACCGTGTAGCGAAGTTCGACGCCCTGTTCGTTGGGTACCAGGAGTACCTGCGACTCGCCCTTGCCGAAGCCGGCCGCACCCCCCTGGGCGTCGAAACGGAGCGCGTAGGACTCGGGCACGACGATATCGGCGAGTGTCACTTTGCCGTTGAAGCGCGCGGACACGGGGCCGATGCGGATCGCCACCACGATGGCGTAGGTGTTGTCGGCGGTGAGCTCGAATTTTTCGCACCCGGTGATGCAGCGCTTGAGGATCTCGGGATCGTTGAGGGCATCCCAGGCCTGTTCGCGGGTGACGGCGAGCTGACGGCTGCCTTGCATGTCCATGATGGGGTTCCGGCTGAGTGAAGGTCTGGTGAGGGACCCGGAGAAACGGTGGATGAAGCGCCTGCGAGTTTACGCTTTGCGGGTGGTGCTGCCCGTGCGTTCGGTGAGCCATTGACGGAATTCGGGACCGACCTCGGCATGTTCCTCGCCAAGGTCGACGGTGGCCTGCAGGAAGCCCAGTTTGGAGCCGCAGTCATAGCGCGTGCCTTGATAGCGATACGCGAAAACCTTCTCGCGCCTCAGCAACTGTGCAATGCCGTCGGTCAGCTGGATTTCACCGCCCACACCCCGTGGCAGCGCCTCGAGTTCCTTGAAGACGCCCGGGCTCAGTATGTAGCGGCCGGCGACGGCGAGCGTGGTGGGGGCGACCGCCGGTTCGGGTTTCTCGACGATGCCCGACACATCGACGATGCCATCGGCCACCTCGCGGCCCGAAACGATGCCGTAGCGCCGCGTGTGCTCGCGCGGCACGTCCTGCACCGCGAGGATGCTGGCCCGCCATTCGGTGTACTGGGCCACCATCTGCGCCATGACAGGCGGTTTGCCCACCATGAGGTCATCGGCGAGCAGCACGGCGAAGGGTTCGCTGCCCACCAGTTCGCGGGCGCACAGCACCGCATGGCCCAGACCCAGCGCGCGCGGCTGGCGCACGTAGGTGCAAAGCATGTCGTCGGGTGCGATGGAGCGTGCGATGGACAGCAGGCTCAGCTTCCCCGCCACCTCGAGCTCGTTTTCCAGCTCATAGGCGGTGTCGAAGTGGTCCTCGACGCTGCGCTTGGTGCGGCCGGTGACGAAGATCATCTGGCGGATACCCGCCGAATAGGCCTCCTCCACGGCGTACTGGATGAGGGGCTTGTCGACCACCGGCAGCATTTCCTTGGCCGAGGCCTTGGTGGCGGGAAGGAACCGTGTGCCAAGACCGGCAATCGGGAACACCGCCTTGCGGATAAGTTGTGCAGTCATGTTGGGAGGCGCCAGGAGGGGCGTTGAAATGTAGTCTGGCAAGTTTACCGTCCCGTCGGCCGCACGACCCCGCTTATCATTGAGGGTTCGGGCACTATTGCCAGCGTCGCGGAGACGTCTCCCATGTCCTCTGTTGCCATCACCCCCGTCATCCTTTGTGGCGGATCGGGAACCCGCCTCTGGCCGCTCTCGCGCAAGAGCTTCCCCAAGCAGTTTGTACCGCTGGTCGGTGACCAGAGCCTGCTCGAGCTCACGCTGCGGCGGGTGGCGCCGCTGGGGGAGCAGGTGCTGATGGTGGCGGCCGATGAGCACCGGTTCATGGTGCTGGAGGCGCTGGAAGCGACAGGCGTGACCGGGGCCATGCTGCTCGAGCCTGCTGCCCGCAATACCGCCGCGGCGATGGCGCTCGCTGCGCTCTATCTTCGCGTGGGCGGCCAGTCCGATTCGCTCATGCTGTTCTGTCCGTCCGATCATCACATCCCGGATGCTGCGGCGTTCGCCGCGACGGTGACCGAAGGCGTTGCCGCGGCGCAGTCGGGCGCCATCGTCACATTTGGTGTCATGCCAAGTTTTCCCAGCACCGCCTATGGCTACATCCGGCAAGGCGCCTCGCGGGCGGACGGCAGCCGGCAGGTCGAACGATTCATCGAAAAGCCCAATGCCGCGCGGGCGGGTGAACTGCTGCTGGCGGGCAACGTGCTCTGGAACGCGGGCATCTTTCTCGCGCGGGCGGACACCCTGATTGAAGCGCTCGAGCGTCATGCGCCGGACATCGTCACGCAGGTCGCGCGCTCGCTCGAGAACGCGCATCGGGAAACGCTGCCTGCCCGGGGGCCGGCCGGGCAGGTGCCCCTGGTGCGCCCTGCGGTCGAGCTGTTCTCGGCCACGCGGTCCCAGAGCATCGACTATGCGGTCATGGAAAAACACGACCAGGTGGCGGTCGTTCCTTTTGCCGGGCAGTGGAGCGACGTGGGCAGCTGGAACGCGGTGGCCGATCTGGTGACGCCCGACCCTCAGTCAAACCGGCTGCAGGGTCAGGGCATGGTGCATGAGGCGCACAACACCTTTGTTCACGCGCCGCACCGGCCGGTGGTGGCCCTGGGTACCCGCGATCTGCTCATCATCGACACACCCGATGCGGTCCTGGTCGCGCACCGCGATCATGCCGAACAGGTGAAGGACGTGGTCGCCCGGCTGGAGGGACAGCGCTGGGTTGGTACGACAGCGTCGATCAGGGAGAACGGTTTCAGGTGAAGCGGATCGGGGTCAAGCCCGGCGCGAGCCTGAGCCTCCAGAAGCACCACCACCGCGCCGAGCACTGGATTGTGGTGAAGGGCACGGCCGAGGTCACGCGTGGCAGCGACACGTTTCTGCTGAGCGAAAACCAGTCGACCTACATTCCGGTGGGGGAAGTACACCGGCTTCGCAACCCCGGCAAGATCGAGCTCGAGATGATCGAGGTCCAGTCGGGTGGTTATCTGGGCGAAGACGATATCGTGCGCTTGGAGGACACGTACGGTCGGGCGGCGCGCTGAACGAACTGCGTGCTGAACGGGCGGCTCGATGAACGGGGGGCGGCGAGGGAGTCGCCGCCGGTTCTCGGCGGCTAACGGTCCGTGATCAGCCGCACCAGCTCGGGCAGCATGGCCTGCGGCTCGGTGTCGGCTGCGCTCTGGAGCGAGGAGAGCACCGCCTGGGCAACCGTGCGGTCTGCGCCGGTGTCGGCCGCCATGGTCCCGTAGTAGCCCAGATCCTTGCAGGCGTTCGCGATGCTGAAGCGCAGCGCCCCCACGTCGCCCGTCAGCAGGAAGGGCTTGAGGCGCTCGAGCGCAATGCCGCCGCCGCCGCCGCGGTCGAGCACGCCAACGAACACGTCGGCCGGCACGCCTGAGCGTTGCGCGCAGGCGGCCGCCTCGGCGATCAGGGTGACCAATCCCAGCGAAACAAAGTTGTGCAGCAGCTTCATGCGGTGTCCGGCACCGATCGGCCCCGCATGAAATAGGGTTTCTGAAAAGCAGGCGAGCACAGGTCGGCAGCGTTCGAGAAGACCGGCATCACCGCCCACCAGCAGATTGAGCCTGCCCTCGGCCGCCTCCTTGGGCGTACGGGTCATGGCAGCGTCGAGGAAGTTTCCGCCAGCCGCAGCGACGAGGGCTGCCACCCGCTCGGTCGATGAGGGGATGGACGTGGAGAGGTCGATCACTGTGGTCCCCGCGCGCAGCCCGGCGAGCGCGCCGTCGGGGCCGGCAAGCGCTGCCTCGACCTGCGGGCTCCCAGTGACGCAGATGAGCAGCACATCAACCTGCGCCGCGAGGGCGCGCGGGCTGTCATGGACTTTCGCCCCGGCGGCCACCAGCGAATCGATCGGCTGGTTGCCTGGATGATTGAGCACATGCAGGACGCAGCCGTGCTTGACCAGATTGGCGGCGATGCCAATGCCCATCATGCCGACGCCGATCAGTCCAACGACAGTAGCCATAGTGTCTCCAGCCAGGGGGGAAGTGGAGTCGTAACTCTACCCCCGGCCGGTTGCGTGAACGCAGCCCGCGATGGCAAGGGGGTCCGTTTTGCAGTAAGGTTCGTCGGTTTTCAAGGAGATCGAACGATGGCCTACGCGGTCACCGATGACGGAGTGAAGCTCTTCTGCGAATCTACCGGAAGCGGCATTCCTGTCCTTTTCATTCACGAGTTCGCCGGCGATTCCGGAAGCTGGGAACCGCAGGTGCGCCACTTCGGCCGCCGCTACCGCTGCATCACCTACAACGCGCGCGGCTATCCGCCGTCTGATGTCCCGCCCACGTCGGCCTCCTACTCGCAGCAGCGGGCGGTGCAGGACGCTATCGCCGTGCTCGACCATTTCGGCGTGGCGCGTGCCCACATCGTTGGCCTGTCGATGGGTGGCTTTGCTACGTTGCATCTTGGTATCCATCACCCCGATCGCGCGCTTTCCCTCTGTGTGGCGGGCTGTGGGTATGGTGCTGAGCCCGACAAACGCGACCAGTTCCGTCGTGAGTCCGAGGCATCGGCCGCCATGCTGCTCGAGCAGGGCATGGATGCGTTTGTCGATCGCTACGCGCTGGGCCCCACCCGGGTGCAGTTTCAGAACAAAGACCCGCGCGGATTCGAAGAGTTCAAGGCCGACTTTCGTCGGCACTCGGCCCTCGGATCGGCCAATACGCAGCTGGGTGTGCAACGCGAGCGGCCGTCGCTTTTCGATCTGCGAGACGACATGGCTCGCATCAAGGTGCCCACGCTCATTCTGAACGGCGATGAAGACTGGCCTTGCCTGCTGCCCGCCCTCATGATGAAGGAAGTCATTTCATCGGCGGCCATGGCGGTGATCCCCAATGCAGGGCACACCATCAACATCGAGGTACCGGACGCGTTCAATCGCGAGCTGGGCGATTTCCTGTCCTGGGTAGATTCAGGCAGCTGGCCGCAGCGTGATCCGCGTGCCATGGGCAAGTCCATTCTCGGCATGGCCAAGTAGGGAGACGATGGTGCCTGTGGGTGGAGTGGGTGCCGGACCCCGGGCGCCCTCGGCGAGCGACAGCATCTTTGATCGCGGTCGCCTGGGCGACACCATGCGCCAGCGGCTCGAGCAGATGGCGTTTGCCGAGGAGGCAAGACGAGCCGCCCGGCCTGATGCCGCGGCCGCGCGCGACCCGGTGCGGGCTGCGCCGGAGGCGGCGAGCAGGGTCAAAACAGCAGCGGCACCCGAGGGTGGGCTTTCGCCCTCAACCAGATTGGCCATGAACCGGCTCGACTCGCAGCGTGATCAGCTCTCCGGCTCGGCGCTGCAGTCGCGAGACCTCCGCGCGTCGCAGACCGCCCCGCAGGCGGAACCTGGGCAGCGGTCCTCCGTTGGGGAAATGCGTGCCGCCGAGCGCTTGTCGGAGGATCGCGTGCGCGTGCAGCGCTCCGATGATGATCGCGTCGCTTCGGTACGGGTCGATTCGCGACGAGCCGAGCGCGTCGCGCGGCGTGATGAGGCCGAGCCCGCGGTGGCGACGGCTGCCGAGGATCTTCGCAGCCGCCTGAAAGACGAATCGGTTCGCAGCGCCGATGTCATGACCGAAGCCGCCACGCAGCGGGCGCTGCGCGACTATCTTCGCGCTGGCTGACTCCGTGCTGCGGGACCTGGTGCTGGTGGGCGGTGGCCACGCCCACGTTGGGGTGTTGCGGCGCTTTGCGATGCAACCGGAGCCGGGGGTGCGGCTCACGCTGATCAGCCGCGCATCCGCGAGCCCCTACTCCGGCATGCTGCCCGGCTATATCGCCGGGCACTATGCGTGGGATGAGGTGCATATCGACCTCGACCGGCTGTGCCGGTTTGCGCAGGCCACACTGATTCGAGGGGAAGTGGTTGGCATCGATCGTGCTGCGCGGCGCGTGCTGCTCGCCGGGCGGCCGCCCATCGCCTACGATCTTCTGTCGCTCAATCTGGGATCGACGCCAAAAAACGATGCCGTGCCTGGAGCCGCCGAGCATGCGGTAGGGGTCAAGCCCATCGACGGATTCAACAACCGCTGGCTCTCGCTCTACCAGAGGCTCTCGGACCTGCCGCGCCGGGCGAGCATCGCCGTGGTGGGTGCGGGCGCAGCCGGGGTGGAGCTCGCCTTCGCGCTTCATGAGCGGCTGGGAGCCCGTCTGCGCGAACTGGGGCGGCCCGCAGATACCCCGCTCATTGCGCTATATGGTGCCGACCCACGGCTGCTGCCCACTCACGCCGATGCGGTCCGTCGCCGGGTGCGCCCTCTCCTTGCAGCGCGAGGTATCGAGCTCCGGCTAGGCGACCCGGTGACGCGGGTGGATGCGGGGGCGCTGGTCTGGCGTGGCGAGCGGTTCAGTCACGATGAGATCATCTGGGTGACCCAGGCGGGGGGCGCGCCGTGGTTGCGCGACACGGGGCTCGCGCTCGACCGCGAGGGGTTTATCGAGGTTGAGAGCAGTCTGCGCTCGCGTAGCGATGCGGCGGTGTTTGCCGCTGGCGATATCGTGTCCTATCCTGGGCGTGCACTCGAGAAAGCCGGCGTGTTTGCAGTCCGGATGGGGCGGCCGCTCGCCGACAACCTGCGTCGGGCGCTGCGCGGTGAGCCACTCAGGCCCTATCGACCGCAGCGCCACTGGCTCGCGCTGCTTGCCACGGGCGGGCGCCACGCCATCGCCTCGCGCGGGCCGTTCGGTTTCGCGGGGCACTGGGTCTGGCACTGGAAAGACTGGATCGACCGGCGCTTCATGCGCCGGTTCTCGGCATTGGCCATGCCGCGCGAGTCCATGCCGCGGTCCCTAGCCACGGAGGGGCATCGGCTCGCTCTTGATCCCGCCGAGGCCACGCAGGCGCTGTCGGTTCTCGCCATGCGATGCGGCGGGTGCGGCGCGAAGGTGGGTGCCGACATCCTGTCACGCGTGCTGGCCCGCCTTGATCCGGCTCATCACCCGGATGTGCTGATCGGGCTCGATGCGCCCGATGATGCCGCCGTGATTGCGCTGCCTGCTGGGCAGGCGCTGGTCCAGAGCGTCGATTTTTTTCGCTCGTTCATTGAAGACCCCTGGCTGTTTGGCCGGATCGCAGCCACTCACGCGCTGAGCGATCTGTTCGCCATGGGCGCGTCGCCGCAGAGTGCGGCTGCGCTCGTGACCGTACCCCCGGCGCTCGATGCCAAAGTCGAGGAACTGCTGGTGCAGTTGATGAGCGGCGCGCTTCAGGTGCTCCGCGAGGCGGGTTGTGCGCTGGTCGGTGGGCATACCGCCGAGGGGCAGGAGCTCGCGATGGGGTTTGCGGTGAATGGCACGACACCGGCATCGCTCACAGCGCTCATGCGGAAATCCGGGCTCATGCCGGGTGACGCGCTGGTGCTCACCAAACCGCTCGGTACCGGCACCCTGCTGGTCGCGCGTGAAATGCTTGCTGCGCGCGGCGGCTGGATCGATGAGGCATTGGCGAGCATGCTTCAGTCCAATCAGGCGGCGGCGCAGTGCCTGCGCGCGCATGGTGTCCGTGCCTGCACCGACGTGACGGGCTTCGGTCTGCTGGGCCATCTGTCCGAGATGGTTCGTGCAAGCGGCGTGGCTGCCAGATTGTCACTGGGTGCCATTCCTGCGCTGGCCGGCGCCCTGTCCACGCTCGCAAGCGGGCACCGCAGTTCGCTCCATGCGGGCAACCTCCGCATCGCGCCGCTGGTGGGTGGCTTCGAACGCCTGGCGGAGGATCCCCGCGTGCAACTCCTCTTTGACCCGCAAACCTCGGGTGGCCTGCTGGCAGGCGTGCCCGCCGACCGTGCCCGTGAGTGCGTGGCTGCCCTTCACGCGCTGGGCTGCGTGGCGGCTACGGTGGTGGGGGAAGTGGTGGCACCTGGCGAGGGCGAGCCGCTGCTCGCGCTGGTCTGAGCGAGCGCGCTACCAGACGATCTGGCCGACCCATTCCTTGAGCGCGCGCGCGCTCAGATCAAGCGCGCTGGCGGTTGGAATGAACCGCCGCAGATCGGCATAGTCGATGCTCTCGAAATCGGTGGCTACCGGCACCACCTCGAGGCCAGCGGCGCGGAAATGGGACACCGAGCGCGCCATGTGCGAGGCCGAGGTCACCAGCAGCACCCGGCGGATATTGCGCTCGGCCAGGATCGCCGCGCTGTCGGTGGCGTTTTGACGGGTGTTGCGGCTGCGGGCCTCGAGCACGATGGCCGCATCCGGCACGCCGAAGGCGCGGAGGACCGTGCGCATGGCCTCGGCCTCCGATTGCGTGTGGGTGGCCGGATCATGACCGCCGCTGGCCAGAATCAGCGGCGCCCGCCCGGCGTGCCAGAGCCTGGCCGCCTGCCAGACCCGGTCGGACGCCTCGGCCAGATCGGGCCACGGGCGCGCGTCGGTGGGCGGCGACACACCGCCCCCCAGTAGAACGATGGCGCCGGCCCTCGGAATGGCCGCAATCTGTTCATCGCTCACCACCGGAGCCTGGTCGCGGCTGACATGGGCCTGTATCCAGTTGGCGGTGACCGGAAGCGACCAGACAGCCAGCCAGCCCAACGCTGCCAGTCCGAGTACCAGCGCGGTTTTCCGCCACTGCATGAGCCCCAGAAGAAGCGCGATCAGACCCAGCGCGAGGGCACTCCCGAGCGGCGAAATCAGCGCGGTCAGCAGCGCAGAAAAAACCAGCATGTCGGGTTCGATCAGCGCATGCCGAAGCCAAGCGCCCGCAGCGCCTCGGACAGCCGCTCGCGGCCGCGCAGTTCATGTACCCGCTTGGCAGTCTGCAGGCTCCAGTCGGCGGCCCGCATGCCCTGTGAGGCCTGGAATCCGGCGATCGTCTGGTCATAGGCACCGACGTCGTCCGGCTCCGATTGGGCCGAATACTGCTCGTGATGGAGCACTGCGCGCTGCGGCAGCCGTGGCTTGATGTCGGCGGCCTGGGCAGCGGGATCTTCAAAGCCCACGCACAGCCCGAAGACGATCATGGCATCGGGGGGCAGGGCCACTTCGGCCGCCACCTGTTCAGGCTCGTTGCGCATGGCTCCGATATAGACCGTACCCAGGCCGATGGACTCGGCGGCGAGCACGGCGTTTTGCGCCGCGAGTGCCGCGTCAATCACGCCCACCAGCAACATTTCAAGATAGCGGGTGCCATGGGGTTCGATGTCGCGCGAGGCCGCGATGCGGTCGAGTCGGGCGAGATCCGCCACCCAAAGAAGGAGCAACGGGCAGCGCCGGATGTGTTCCTGATTGCCTGCCAGCACGGATAGCCGGGCCTTTCGCGCAGGGTCGCGCACGGCAATGACACTCCAGGCCTGAACATTGGATGAACTCGCTGCCGACTGACCGGCTGCGACCAGCATCTCCAGCGTGCCATCGGGAAGCGCTCGGTCGCTGAAGGCGCGCACCGACCGGTGCCTGAGCAGGGTGTCGACAATTGTGCTTGCCGGCATGGGGGGAAAGCTCGCCTGGGGGCC
>RFXC01000094.1 GCA_009921765.1 Betaproteobacteria bacterium
GGCGGCCACGCCCGCACCCGATACCCTCACTACGCCGATTGCCCCACGCCCGCTCGCGGTGGCGATCGCAGCAATCGGGCGCGCGTCCATCATCTGCGCACCCACGCCGTGCGACCCGGCCGCCTCAGCCGGCCTTCTTCGCGCCTTCGATGCTGCGCGTAATCAGCCACTGCTGGATGATCGAATAGATGTTGTTCACCAGCCAGTACAGCACCAGTCCCGAGGGGAAGAAAAAGAACATCACCGAGAAGATCAGCGGCATGAACATCATGAGCTTGGCCTGCACCGGATCGGGCGGCGTGGGATTGAGCTTGGTCTGGATGAACATCGTGACGGCCATCAGGATGGGCAGCAGACCGACGGGCATATCCAGACCGGGGATGGTGCCAAACAGCGTATCGGGCGCAGCCAGATCCTGGATCCAGCCAATCCAGGGCGCATCACGCATTTCGACCGACGACAGCAGCACCCAATAGAGCGCAATGAACACCGGGATCTGCACCACGATCGGCAGACAGCCACCCAGCGGATTGATTTTTTCAGTCTTGTAGAGCTCCATCATCGCCTGGTTTAGCCGCACGCGATCATCGCCATAGCGCTCGCGAAGGGCCATCAACCGGGGCGTGACCGCCTTCATGCGGGCCATCGAGCGGTAGCTCGCTGCCTGGAGCGGATAGAAAATGGTCTTGATCACAATGGTGAGGAGCACAATCGCCCAGCCCCAGTTGCCAATCAGCCCGTGGAGCTTCTCGAGGAGCCAGAAAATCGGTTTGGCGATCACCGTGAGGAAGCCGTAGTCGACCGCCAGCTCCAGGCCCGGCGCGATCTCCTCCAGCATCCGCTGGTCTTGAGGACCGGCAAGCAGCCTGGACGACACGGTCGTGGAAGCGCCGGGTGCGATCTCGCCCAGGCCCATCTTGGCGCCCACCGAGTAGAGCTTGGTATCGACCTTGCGGGTGTAGTACTCGCGGGCCAGCTTGTCCGCCGGAATCCAGGCTGACACGAAGTAGTGCTGGATGATGCCAAGCCAACCGTCGCTCGCGCTGCTCGGATGCTTGGACTTGCCTTTTTCGATGTCGGCGAAATCAACCTTCTGAAACTTCTCCTTGTCGGTATAGATCACGGGCCCGACATAGGTGCTGTAGAAATCCGATCCCCCTGGTGGCGGATTGGAGTCGCGGGTGAGCTGCAGATACAGGACAGGCGACACGGTTTGTCCACCTGTGTTGGTGATGCGATCGCTCACCTCGAGCACATACGATCCCCGGGCAAGCCGCAAGGTGCGCTCAAACCGGACCCCGCCACTTTCGGAAACCAGCTTTACACCGGCGGCCTCGCCGCTTGCGCCCAGCTCGCGCGGCAACCCCGCCTCCGAGACCTGCATCGGGCTGCGATGGTTCGGAAAGGTCTGACCCTCTGGTGCGCCAATGAGGCCGCTTTGTGCAAGGTAGGTGCTGTTGGGACGCAAATCAAACAGCAATACATTGCCGCTACGGGTGATGGTGTCGCGATGCCTCAGCAGCTCACCACGGCGGATCTGACCGCCCATCGGGTCGATGTCCAGCGCGAGCACGTCGTTACTGAGCCGGATCGAATCGGTGCGGCTCGAGGCCGCATCGCCCGCCCCCGGAATTTGTGCAGCCGCCGCCGCTGCCGGCGCCGGTCCGGTTGGAATGCTGGGATCGGTTCCGGTTGCTGATGGGCGCGCCGGCGCCGTCGTGTTCGCAGGCGACGCTGCGCCGCCCGACGCACCCGCCCCAGGTTCGGCCTTCTGCGGCTGCGGGCCGAACAGGGTGGGCTGCCCCTGATGACGCTGCCAGGCGTCCCAGAGGAACAGGAGCGACATGGAGAAGATGATCCAGAGAATCAGACGCTGGGTGGGCATGATCGGGTATCGGTGGAATCTTTTGGAAACAGCACGGCGGATCTGGCGTGAGTTGCACACCGGCAGCCAAGCACCGGAGGCACCTCGTCGATCCCGCTCGCGCCAAAGGGGTGGCATCGGCCCATGCGCCGCGCGATGAGGGTCAGCGCATGCAGGGGCCGATGGGTCGATAGCGCTTGGAGCGCGTAGTCAGAACACGTGGGCAGGAAACGGCAGCGCGGCCCGATGAGCGGACTGATGGCCGCCCGGTAAACCTGTACCAGACCGCGCAGGAGGCCCGCCACCAATGATCGGCCCGGATGACGCGCAGCGGCCGTCACGCGCGGCCTGCGCCCAGGCTGAACAGACGCGCGAGCTCAGCCCGCCAGGCTGCTTTGCGCGCGCGTTGGGAGAGCACCTCAAACCCGGTTGGCATTCGCTTGAGACGAAGCAGCAGGGCGCACCCTGACGCCTGCCTGCCGGTCGCCCGCAGCGACTCACGGGCAAGCCGCCTCACGGTGTTGCGATCCACCGCCCGTTTCAGTACGCGCCGCGGCACCGACATGAGGAGAATGGACCCATCCGGGGAACCGGTGGGGCGGCTATGCAATCCGAAGCACGCAGTGGAAGCCACCGGACGCGTCTTGAGGAGAGCGCTCGCATTGACCCGGCGGCCAGGTACCGGACGCCCGGCGGCGTTTGACGCAGCCGTTCCGCCTGGTGCTTCCAGGCCCGACACTTCCGGGCCCGACGCTTCCAGGCCGGAAGCCTGCCTACCTGGCTCCGCCCCACCAGGCTCCTGACCAGGCACCTGCCCAAGCACCTGTACGGCCTGTTGTTTAGACACCGAGACGCTTGCGGCCTTTGGCACGCCGGGCCCGGATCACCGCCCGACCACCGCGAGTTTTCATGCGCACAAGAAATCCGTGCGTGCGCTTGCGGCGGGTCACTGAGGGCTGGTAGGTGCGCTTCATCATCTGTCCTTGCGCGCCCACACCAAGTGGGCGTCATAAAAAACTTCCAGAGAAACTTCGAGGGAAAAGCCTTTCATTACAACGCATTACCAGGTTCCCTGTCAATTCGCCCACTCGTTCGCCCGGGGCATGTCGGGTTAGAATTTAAGGTTCGCCAATTTGGGCAATTCAGATAGGCGCCGGTCCGGAGCCGGCACATACAATGCAGGATCGTTGGCTCGACTGCGTGGCACGGCTTGAATCCGAGCTACCCGCGCAGCAATTCAAACCCTGGATCAAGCCCCTCGTATTTCTGGGCTACGAACCCGATTCGCAACGCCTGCGGCTCGGCGCACCGGGTCAGTTCAAGCTCAATCTGATCCGCAATCAGTTCGAGTCGCGCATTGGCGCCATTGCTACAACCGTTTACGGTTGCCCGGTCACCGTGACCTTCGAGCTCATCTCTGCCTCGGGCGCCGCGCCCGCTGCAGACGACCCGGGCATCCCCGCATCCGCATCATCCGACGCTGCCGGACGCGCCATCGCAGGCCACCCTGTCTCGCATCGCCCCGACCCTGAATCCGTCAATGATGCAAGCACCTCGCGACTGCGCGCAGACTTGAGTTTTGACAATTTCGTTCACGGCAAGGCCAACCAGATGGCCTGGTCTGCCGCCCTCCAGGTGGTCGAGCACCCCGGCACCCAGTACAACCCGCTGTTTCTGTATGGGGGTGTCGGCCTGGGCAAAACCCACCTATTGCACGCTGCAGGCAACGCGCTCCGGTTGCGCGATCCCCGGGTGCGGGTTCGCTATATCCATGCCCAGGACTATTTCGACGAGATGGTTCGCGGCATCCAGCGCAAATCGCTTGCCGAGTTCAAGGCCAAGTACCAGTCGCTGGATCTTCTGCTGGTCGATGACATTCAATTCCTGGGCGGCAAGGACCGCACACAGGAAGAATTTTTCTACACCTTCGAGGCTCTGCTCTCAGCAAGAAAGCAACTCATCCTTACCTGCGACAGCTACCCGAAAGAGCTCTCCGGCATTGAAGAGCGCCTGGTCTCCCGTTTCGGTTCGGGGCTGATCGTTGAAATCGAACCGCCCGAACTTGAAATGCGGGTAGCCATTCTCCTGAAGAAGGCCGAGCTCTCGGGCGAGCAGCTTCCCGAAGAGGTCGCATTCTTCATCGCCCGGCACCTGCGCTCGAACGTCCGTGAACTCGAAGGCGCTCTGCTTCGCGTGATTGCCTTTGCGCGCTTTCGCAACAAACCCATCGGCGCTGAACTGGCCCGCGAGGCACTCAAGGACATCCTCGCGCTCAACCGGGCGCCGGTTTCGATCGAGTCGATTCAGAAGACCGTGTCGGATTTCTTCAAGATCAAGGTGGCCGACATGTACAGCAAGCGCCGTCCGGCTCACATCGCCCGCGCCCGCCAGGTTGCCATGTACTTCGCAAAAGAACTCACCCAGAAGAGCTTTCCTGAAATCGGGGAAGCCTTTGGAGGTCGGGACCACACCACGGTCATGCACGCGGTCAAGCGCATTGCCGAGATGCGTCAACACGACCAGGAGATGAACCGCCACCTCCATGTGCTCGAGCAGACCCTGCGAGGATGAGCCACCTGCCCAACCCGGTCTGTGGACAACAGGCCGATAACCCGACCCACAAGCTGAGGACAGCCCGCCCACAACCCATGGAATCAAATGTGATCAATACAGGGTTTTACCGGCGATTGAAAAGTTGTCCCACCGCATCCCCAGCAACCGGTACAGCTTGAGCGCAACCCCATTCACGCCGCAAGCCTTTGACACAACACAACAAAGCCTAGGTTTTCCACAGAGTTGTTCGCCAGTCATTCATTAACAACAACATTGATATCAAATTCAACAGGAGCCTGAACCATGTCATTCATCCAGGCGAGCCGCGACGCGATTCTGAAGCCTCTCATGATGGTGGCGGGAATCGTCGAGAAGCGACACACCCTGCCCATTCTTGCCAATGTAATGATGCGCAAGGACGCCGAGCGGGTCACCTTCCTTGCCTCCGACGTGGAGATCCAGATCAGTACCACCGCTGAACTGAGTCGCTCTGCCGAGACAGTCGCCACCACGGTATCCGCACGAAAACTGATCGACATCCTGAGGGCACTTCCCGACAACATCGATGTCACGATTCGTGTCGACGACAAGCGGGCCACGCTGTCCGCCGGTCGAAGCCGTTTCACGCTTCAGACGATGCCGGTGGAAGACTTCCCCACAGTTAACACCGATCACGATTGGCCGGCTGGGTTCCGCCTGCCTCAGAAACAGCTACGCCATCTGTTTCAGATGGTTCACTTTTCGATGGCGGTCCAGGATGTCCGCTACTACCTGAATGGGCTCTTGCTCGTTACCTCTCGCGATCGGTTGCGGGTGGTTGCAACCGACGGTCATCGGCTCGCCTACTGCGAGGGAGCAATCGACGCTCCTGGTCTTGCCACCCGGGAAGTCATCATCCCGAGGAAATCCGTTCTTGAACTGCAGCGACTGCTCTCTGATACCGATGAACCGGTGGATGTCGATCTTGCTGAAAACCAGTTGCGGCTCCGGTTTGGCGAGGTAGAGTTTGTCACCAAGCTTGTCGAGGGCAAGTTTCCCGACTACCAGCGGGTCATTCCTTCTGCGCACTCCAAACGGTTTCTCATTCCGCGCGAATCGTTTGCCGCGTCGCTTTCCCGCGCATCGATTCTTACCAGCGACAAATTTCGCGGCGTGCGGCTCACGCTTGAGCCGGGTGCGCTGAAGATCCAGGCCAACAACGCAGAGCAGGAAGAAGCACAGGAAGAGGTTGAAACCGACTACCAGGGTGAGCGGCTGGAAATCGGCTTTAACGTCGGCTACCTGCAGGATGTGCTCGCCAACCTCAAAACCGAACAGATCCAGGCCGAGTTCGGCGATTCCAATACCAGCGCACTGATCACCGTTCCTGGTGACAGCCAGTTCAAGTACGTCGTCATGCCCATGCGCATCTGAGAAACGATATGTCAGACAACCTGTACGACTCGTCATCCATCCAGATTCTCGAAGGGCTGGAAGCGGTTCGCAAACGCCCGGGCATGTATATCGGCGACACCTCCGACGGCACCGGTCTGCACCATCTGGTCTTCGAGGTGGTGGACAACTCTATCGACGAGGCGCTCGCTGGCCACTGTGACGAAATCGTGGTCACCATCCACACCGACAACTCGATCTCGGTGATTGATAACGGCCGCGGCATTCCGACCGGAATCAAGTGGGATGACAAGCATGAACCCAAGCGAAGTGCAGCTGAAATTGTAATGACCGAGCTCCACGCTGGCGGCAAGTTCGACCAGAACAGCTACAAGGTCTCGGGGGGCTTGCACGGGGTGGGGGTGTCCTGCGTGAACGGACTCTCGAAATGGCTGCGCCTCACCATTCGCCGAGATGGCAAGGTGCACTTCATGGAGTTTCATCGCGGCGTCGCCCAGAACCGGCTTCTCGAAACCGAACAGGGCACCGCCGTTTCGCCGCTCAAGGTGCAGGGCGAAACGCATCTTCGTGGCACCGAGGTCCACTTTCTTGCCGATGACACCATCTTCGGACACATTGAATATCACTACGAGATCCTCGCCAAGCGGCTGCGGGAGCTTTCCTTTCTCAACAACGGCGTGAAAATCAAGCTGATCGATCAGCGTCAGGGCAAGGAAGAAGACTTCGCGTTTGCAGGGGGGGTGCGCGGTTTTGTCGAATACATCAACCGAACAAAAACCGTCATTCATCCCAATGCGTTTCATGTTGTAGCGTCGCGCAACACCGACGCGGGCGCCTCGATCGGTGTCGAGGTTGCCATCCAGTGGAACGATGGCTACAACGAGCAGGTGCTCTGCTTCACCAACAACATTCCGCAGCGCGATGGCGGCACGCACCTCACGGGTCTTCGTGCCGCAATGACGCGGGTCATCAACAAATACATCGAAGAAAGCGAGCTCGCAAAGAAAGCCAAAGTCGAGACCGCTGGCGACGACATGCGTGAGGGACTCACCTGTGTGCTCTCGGTGAAGGTGCCCGAGCCAAAATTCAGCTCGCAAACCAAGGACAAGCTGGTGTCGTCGGAAGTCCGTGCACCGGTGGAAGAGGCGGTCGCCAAAGCGCTCGAAGAGTTTCTTCAGGAGCGTCCGCAAGACGCGAAGATCATCTGCGGCAAAATCGTGGAGGCTGCCCGGGCCCGTGAGGCGGCGCGGAAAGCCCGCGAGATGACTCGCCGAAAAGGCGTGCTCGACGGCGTGGGGCTTCCCGGAAAGCTCGCAGACTGCCAGGAAAAAGATCCCGCCAAGAGCGAACTCTTCATCGTGGAGGGCGACTCCGCGGGCGGATCTGCCAAGCAGGGTCGCGACCGGAAATATCAGGCAATTCTTCCGCTTCGCGGCAAGGTGCTCAATGTCGAGAAGGCGCGCTTTGACAAGCTGGTGTCATCAGAACAGATCGTCACACTGATCACTGCGCTTGGCACCTCTATCGGCCCCGACTTTGATGTTGCCAAGCTTCGCTATCACCGCATCATTGTCATGACCGACGCCGATGTGGATGGCGCGCACATCCGAACGCTGCTCCTCACACTTCTTTACCGGCAGATGCCCGAGCTGGTTGAGCGTGGCCATGTCTACATCGCGCAGCCGCCGCTTTATCGCATCAAGCACGGTCGCGAGGAGCGCTATGTAAAAGACGACCATGAGCTCGAGCAGATACTGCTCAAGGTGGCACTGGAAAACGCGGTGCTCACGCCCGTCAATGGCGAACCAATCGCCTCAGATGCGCTCGGTGAACTCGCCCGCCGCTACCTGGTCGCCGAAGCAGTCATCAACCGGGTCTCGCGGGTGGTTGATTCGTATGCGCTGCGCGCCGTGCTCGACGGTTGCGCGATTGATCTGAGCTCAGATGAAACCGCTGAACAATCGGCGGCCACGATCACCGCCTGGCTTGAGCGCACGCGCGGTGCGTCCACCGCCGAACTGCCCGTGGTGAGTTCTCGTTTTGATCCGCGCACCGAGCGCCGCGCGCTGGTGTTCGAGCGCCGCGTGCATGGCAATGTCAAGGTGTCTCATCTCGACGCCGACTTCATTCAAAGTATCGATTACCAGACGCTGGTCGAGTGTTCGAGCACGCTCGCGGGGCTGGTCAGTCCGGGCTCTCAGATTCGACGCGGCGAGGGCGATCGGCAACGTATGCAACTGGTGGATTCGTTTGGCGGCGCCATGCGCTGGTTGCTTGCGGAGGCCGACCGGTCTGTGACCCGCCAGCGCTACAAGGGACTGGGGGAAATGAACGCCGAGCAGCTCTGGGAAACCACCATGGACTCTCAGGTGCGGCGCCTCCTCAAGGTGCAGATCGAAGACGCCATCGCAGCCGATCAGATTTTCAGCACGCTGATGGGCGACGATGTTGAGCCCAGGCGTGCGTTCATCGAAAAGAATGCGCTGGGCGCACGAAATATCGATGCCTGAGCGGCTCTCCCGATGAGCAGTCTTTCGATCGCCGACGAAGTGCACCGGCGCCGCACCTTCGCCATCATCTCTCACCCTGATGCGGGTAAAACCACGCTCACCGAGAAGCTCCTGCTCTTCGGCGGCGCCATTCAACAGGCCGGTACGGTCAAAGCGCGAAAGAGTGCTCGCCATGCCACCTCCGACTGGATGGAAGTGGAAAAGCAGCGTGGCATTTCGGTGAGCAGTTCGGTGATGCAGTTTGAATACGCGCACCACACCATCAATCTGCTCGACACCCCGGGTCACGAAGACTTCTCCGAAGACACCTATCGGGTGCTCACCGCGGTCGATGCCGCCGTCATGGTGATCGACGCTGCGAAGGGGGTTGAAGAGCGAACCATCAAGCTCCTCGAGATTTGCCGGCTCCGCAATACGCCCATCATCACGTTCATCAACAAGCTCGATCGCGAGGTGCGCGAGCCGTTGTCGCTCATCGAGGAAGTCGAGTCGGTGCTGAAAATCGACTGTGCACCGCTTGCCTGGCCGCTTGGCATGGGTAAGCGCTTTCGGGGGGTATTTGATCTTCGTCGCGACCAGCTGATCCGGTTTGCCGCCGGCGAAGACCGGATCAGTGCGGATGAGGAAGTCATTGCAGGCCTCGACAATCCCAGGCTCGATACGCTGTTTCCCGACGAGATCAAGGCGCTTCGCGATGACGTCGAGCTCGTGCGGGCGGCAAGTGCGCCGTTTGAGGTCGCACGGTTTCTTGCCGCCAGCCAGACGCCGGTGCTGTTCGGATCGGCCATCAACAATTTTGGTGTCCGGGAAATTCTGCAGGCGCTGATTGACTGGGCCCCGGCACCGCTTTCGCGAACCACCACCACCCGCAGCGTTGCCCCCGACGAGCCGGCGCTCACAGGCTTCGTGTTCAAGATCCAGGCCAACATGGACCCCCGGCACCGTGACCGAATTGCCTTTGTGCGAATCTGCTCGGGCCGCTATCGACCGGGTGCCCGGGTGGTGCATCAGCGCACCGGCCGAGAACTCAAGATCGCTCATGCGCTCTCTTTCATGGCAAACGAGCGGGTGGCCAGCGAAGAAGCGGTGGCGGGCGACATCATCGGACTGCACAACCACGGTCAGCTTCAGATCGGCGATACCCTCACCGAGGGCGAGAAGCTCGCCTTCCTGGGCATCCCGTATTTCGCGCCCGAGCTGTTCCGGATCGCACGCGCCCGCGACCCGTTCAAATCGAAACAGCTCGGCAAAGGCCTCAAGGAACTGGGCGAGGAGGGTGCGATTCAGGTCTTTGAAAACGCACTCGGTCACACGCTACTCGGCGCAGTGGGCCCGCTCCAGTTTGAAATCGTGGCGCATCGGCTGCAAACCGAATATCAGGTCGATGCGGTCTACGATCCCAGCGATATTCAGCTGGCCCGCTGGTTGGTGTTTCCCGATGATGCTGCACGCAAAAAATTCGAGCGTGAGCAGGCTGTGCGGCTTGCACTCGATGTCGATGCCAACCCGGTTTATCTGGCGCCCAACCGATACAACCTGCAGGTGACCATGGAGGCGTGGCCGTCGGTGCGCTTTCTTGCCACCCGCGAGCACGGGGAGATTCTCGGATGATCCGATCGCCCGACGACTTCGAGCCCTCGCTCGAGCTCTCGCTTCATGATGATGCGCTTGCCTATGTGTTTACCGGCGATGCGCTGGTGCTTGCCGAACGCGAGCCGCGTGCGATGCCCTGGCGGCACTATCGGATGCTGGGTATCGAAGCCGGCCGCGTGCACTCAATCGGACGACACCAGGGCCGGGATCATGTTGCGGTGTCGCTCGAAGCGTCGGCAGCCGGCGCAGTGACGCTCCCGCCAGGGTTGCGTGCGGCCGGTCTGCGGCAGTGGTTTGGCGAGTTGAACGACACCGATCTGGCAATTGCCATGCGCGCAATCCAGCTCCTCGAGTGGGATCGCACACACCGCTTCTGCGGCGCCTGTGGCACGCGGACCGAACACATGCCCGGTGAGCGGGCCAGGCGCTGTCCCTCGTGCAGCCTGTCCACCTATCCGCGAATCGCACCAGCGATGATGGTGATGGTCACTCGCGGCCGGCAGATGCTGATGGGTCGGGGCCTGCATTTCCCGCCCGGTCGTTACAGCGCGCTTGCCGGGTTCGTTGAGGCCGGCGAGACCATCGAGCAGGCGGTGGTGCGCGAGGTGCGGGAGGAGGCGGGCATCGAAATCCGCGATCTCCGCTATTTCGGCAGTCAGAGCTGGCCGTTTCCGCATTCACTCATGATCGCCTTTCGTGCCGAATGGGCAGGAGGCGAGATCCGGATTGACCCCAACGAGCTTGCCGATGCGCAGTGGTTCGATCCCGAGGCCTTGCCGGGCATACCGCCACGGCTCAGCATCGCCCGCGCGCTCATTGACGCAACGCTCGCCGAACTTTCCGGCTCTTCACCGCGCTAGGCGTCTCGACGGCAATCGCGGGCAGCGAGCTGCCCGCGTGGTCGAAGATGGCACGCACACAGGGGTGGGTGGTGCGCCGCTGAACCGAGATCGCAAAGAACTCTTGTCTTACCTCATCGGTTGATCCGATCGGGAGAACCGAATATTGCTCGGCAATTTCGTCGGCGAGCGCAGCCGGCGATGAAAACACCCCGAGGCCCGCACGACCAAAGGCCTTCATGAGCGCTGCGTCGTCAAATTCGGCCACCAGCTCGGGGGCAAGGTGGTGTCGCTCAAACCATCGAACCAGCCGCCCGTAAAGCGCGGTGTCCTGCCCGGGCATCAACATGGGCATCCGGTGCAGGCAGCCCGGAAAATCGCCGGTCAGCCGCTCGGCCAGGGCAGGAGCGGCAAGAAAGCAGAGCCCGGTTTCACCCAGTCGGTGGTTGAAAGCGCGTACGCCGGTGCCGGGCGGCGTGGGGGTGTCGGCAATCACCATATCGAGCCGGTGAACCGAGAGTTCTGCGAGCAATCCGTCGAGCTTCCACTCGCGCGCGGTGAGGTGCACGGGTTTGCCGATCCTCATGGCAGGTTCGATCAGCCGGTGTGCGACCGCCTTGGGCACCACATCGGCGACCCCTACCCGGAAATGGACCGACTGTAACCCCGCGCTGCCGCGCAGCACCGCCTCGGCTTCGGCGCCCAGCGAAAAAATCCGCTCGGCATAGTCGAAGGCAACCTGCCCGGACTCGGTGAGCTGGAGGCGGCGGCCGCGTCGTTCGAATAGTTGCGCACCGAGCGACGCTTCGAGTTCATGCAGTTGCTCGCTGATGGTCTGTGGCGTGACATGGGCTTCGTCGCTTGCGCGCGCCAGGCCGCCGGCGCGTGCAACCCGCCAGAAATACTGCAGGTGCTTGTAGTTAATCATTCGGATAAACCGATAAATAGACACGGAACAAACGAATATACCGAAATTAAGTGCATCGGTACGCTCCGTTCTGTCATCTTTTTTCCGCGAAGAGGTTCCCATGAAGGTTTCGACGAAGGCCCGGATCGCCACCGCTGCGCTGGTCGAGCTTGGTGCGCACCGGGCAACCCATCCGGCCAGGCTGGCCGACATCGCCACGCGGCTCGATGTTTCGCTCTCTCATCTCGAGCATCTGTTTGCATTGCTGCGCCGTCATGAGCTGGTGGAAGGCTTCCGTGGGCCAGGCGGCGGCTATGTGCTTGCGCGCGCCGCGCGTGACATCAGCGTGGGTGACATCGTCTACTGCGTGGATCAGCTCGACTCGCAGAGTGCCGCCGAGCGCGAGGCTGCGCTTGCCGCGCCAGGCGGACAGGTCTGGGAGCAGCTGCGCACGCAGGCGATGGACTATCTCGATACGGTCTCGCTCCAACAGCTGATCGACAGCTCGCGTCTGCGCGGGGCTTCCGCCAATCCGGCGCCGCAGCCCGCCTGATCACCCGGCAAGGCCCAGGACTGCCGGCTCGCGCGGGCAGTCCACCGGGGCCCTCGGCGCGTCATCGGTGGGCAATAACGGGGCTATCGGCAATAGCGGGGCTATCTGGCTATTCACCGGGGTATGCTCGGTGGTCGCGCCCGATCGACGGGCGCACTGACTCCGGAGGCCCAACACGATGCAGACCCTCATTGCCGGCCTGGTGCTATTCATTG
Organism: Betaproteobacteria bacterium; assembly: GCA_009921765.1. The sequence continues at coordinate 12,427 of RFXC01000094.1, forward strand.
GCGCGCACGCCGTGCGCCTTGTTTCCGAGACCACCCGAGACAGGCTGGTAGCCCGCCTGGGGCCGCTCGCCTACAAAGGATTGGTCTCACTGGTGTCGCTCGTGGGTCTGGTGCTTGTGGTGAAGGGCTACGGGATGGCGCGCGCTGACCCGGTGGCGCTCTGGTCCCCATGGAGCGGCGGGCGGCATATCGCAGCCCTTTTCTCGCTGGTTGCGTTTGTGCTCGTCGTCGCAGCCTATGTTCCGCGAAATACCCTGCGGGTTCGACTGGGGCATCCAATGGTCCTGGGCATCAAGATCTGGGCCTTGGGGCACCTGATCGCCAATCACACGCTTGCCGATCTGGTGCTGTTTGGCAGCCTGCTGGTGTGGGCGGTGCTGTCATTCCGAGCCGCGCGGCGCCGAGACGCGCGTGCGCGCGAGCAGATCCTCCATACCGAGTCCGATGGCCGGGGGCAGGACCGGGCTGTGGTCGCCCCATCGAGGCTGGCCGATCTTGCGGTAATCGTGATCGGCTTGGCGCTCTACGGGGCATTCGCGTTTCACCTGCACGCGAGCCTGATCGGGGTGCGCCCCTTCGGTTGAGATTCGCTTCAGTTTTGCGTGCCCACCAGCGCGGCAAACCGGGCCAGATCGACGTTGCCGCCGCTCAACACAACCCCGATGCGCCGGCCGGCGAGTTCCGGCCGGGGCGTGAGGGCAGCGGCCGCTGCCAGGCAGCCGGTGGGCTCGACGACGAGTTTCAGCTGCTCGGCCATCCAGCGCATGGTGCTCACCAGCGCCGTATCGTCGACCGTGGCCACCTCGGCCACCAGCGCACGCATGACCGCAAAGGTGAGTTCGCCCGGTGACTGTGTCTGTGCGCCATCGGCAAGCGTCTGCGGCACGGCGATTCTGATCCGTTCACCTCGGGCAAGCGACTGGCGCACATCGTCACCTGCCTGCGGCTCGACGCCGATGACCCGACATCCGGGGGACCGCGCTGCTGCGGCCACCGCGCAGCCGGAAATGAGACCACCTCCGCCCACGCACACAAACAGCGCATCGAGGGGTCCGACCTCTTCGATCAGTTCGAGTGCAGCCGTGCCCTGGCCAGCCATGACGTCGGCATGGTCGTAGGGAGGGATCAGCGTCATCTGACGCTCGGCGGCAAGCCGGCTGCCGAGCGCCTCGCGGTCTTCGGTGTAGCGGTCGTAAAACACGATCTCTGCGCCATGCGATCGGGTGGCCGCCACCTTGATGGCGGGTGCGTCGGCCGGCATCACGATGAGGGCGGGCATGTGAAGAAGCCTGGCGGCCAGCGCGATGGCCTGTGCATGGTTGCCCGAGGAGTAGGTGATGACGCCGTGGCGGCGGGCTGATTCATCGAACCGACTGAGCGCATTGAAGGCGCCGCGAAACTTGAAGGCGCCAATCCGCTGCAGGTTCTCGCACTTGAAGAACACGCGGGCACCCGCCATGGCGTCGGCTGCGTCGCTGGTGAGCACGGGCGTACGCACTGCGACCCCCGCCAGACGGGCTGCTGCTGCCTCAACATCATCAATCGAGATGGGAAGATTCATGGCGCGAGTGTAGAGTGTTTCGGCAGAGCCCGCGCCGCGAGGTCGACGGGATCCGTGGTCAATCGTTGGGGGTCCGATGCAGATGCGTTCCGGTCCGATGCAATACACCGATCCGCCCGCCATTCTCGCGCTCGATCCCGGGGGCTATCCCCGGCGCTGGATCGGCTTGGAAGAGGCAGCAACCCTCTACGTGCGCGGGGCGGTGGCGTGGGATCTCGGCGACCATGCGTTTGTTCTGCGAGGTGGAATCAGTCGTGCAAGCGGGCATCGCTCGGAGCTCACGCTGCGGTCGATTGTGGCGCTCCGTGGCGAGACGGCGGTGCGCGCCTCTCGCGATCGCGCGCCGGTCGTTGTACGTGAAATGCTGTTTGCCCGTGACTGCCATGTCTGTGCCTACTGTGGGGGGCGGTTCAGGGTGGCTGATCTCACTGCCGAGCATGTGTTGCCGCAAAGCAAGGGCGGTCGCGACACCTGGACCAACCTGGTGAGCGCATGCAAGCCCTGCAATCTCCGAAAGGGCGACCGCACACCCGAGCAAGCCCGGATGCCGCTGCTCTACGTGCCTTATGTGCCGAGCCAGCACGAGGCTTTCATTTTGCGAAATCGCCGTATCCTGGCCGATCAGATGGAGTTTCTGATGGCTGGGGTTCCCGCCGGATCGCGGTTGCGCGTGGCGGCAGCCCACCCATGAGCCCATCCCGCGAGGACGGGTTGCGACGTCGCGCGTTTCGCCAGGTCGACGTTTTCACCGATCGCCCCTATGCCGGCAATCCCCTGGCGGTGGTGCTCAATGGCGAGGGCCTGAGCAGCGCCCGGATGCAGGCTTTTGCCGACTGGACCAACCTCTCCGAGACGACATTCCTGTTGCCGCCCGAATCCCCCGACGCTGACTACCGGGTCCGGATCTTCAGCCCCGGTCGCGAACTCGCCTTTGCGGGGCATCCGACGCTGGGCACTTGCCACGCGTGGCTCGCCGCGGGTGGTCAGCCTCGCGGCGAGGTGATCGTGCAGCAGTGCGAGGCCGGTCTGATCCCGATTCGTCGCGCAGCCGGCCGGCTCTGGTTTGCCGCCCCGCCTCGGGTGCGCAGCGGCCCGCTGGAGCCCGAGGAGGTGGATCGAATTGCGCGGGGACTTCAGCTCTCGGTTGACGACATCGTCGCGCACGCCTGGTGCGATAACGGGCCGAGGTGGCGCGCAGTGATGTTGCGCTCGGCCGATCAGGTGCTCGCGCTC
>RFXC01000095.1 GCA_009921765.1 Betaproteobacteria bacterium
CCATTGATTCCGGTAACGCGCATCGCATCATGCCGCAGCTCGCACAGATTCAGGTCGCGAGCAGCTGAGCCCGCCGGGGTCGCGAGCAACTGAGCCCGCCGGGGCCGCGGGCAGCCCGCTCGCGGCCTACATCGTCTTTCAATTGCCTGCCATGATGACAACCGCCACTTCCCGCATGCCCACCTGGTTCATTCCCCATGGTGGTGGACCCTGTTTCTTCATGGACTGGGACCCGCCGCACGAATGGGACCGGATGGGCGCGTTCCTGCGCGGCCTCCGAGAGAGCCTGCCCGCCCGTCCAAGAGCCATCGTCATGATCTCGGCGCACTGGCTGTCATCGGATGTGGCGGTGGCGGCGGTGAAAAGCCCGGAAATGATTTTTGATTACTACGGTTTTCCACCGCACACCTACCAGCTGCGCTATCCGGCGCCTGGCGATCCGGCGCTTGCCGCACGGATCCGGTCGCTGCTCGATTCGGCCGCGATCGCTTCGCATGCCGATACCGGGCGCGGCTTTGACCACGGGGTGTTCGTTCCGCTTCTACTCATGTTTCCCGAGGCGGACATCCCGGTCATTCCGTTGTCGCTCCTTGACTCGCTCGACCCCGCTGCCCACCTGGCGGTGGGGCGCGCGCTTGCGCCGCTACGCGACGAAGGCGTGCTGATTGTGGGAAGCGGCATGAGCTTTCACAACATGCGCGGTTACCGAGACCCGCGCTATGCACCGATCTCCGACCGCTTTGACGCGTGGCTGGTCAGCGCGGTGGAATCGGCCCCCGGCGAGCGTGAACATGCCCTCACTCAATGGGATCGGGCCCCGGAGGCGAGGCACTGCCATCCGCCACGCGCCGAAGAGCACCTGCTGCCGCTCATGGTGGCCGCCGGCGCCGCGCAGGGCGACGCCGGTCGTTGCGTGTTCAGCGACCGTGTCATGCAGACCACGGTCTCAGCTTTTCGCTTCGGCTGAATCGCGGGTGATTATTTTTTTGTGAAGAGCGGACGGAACCGCGCCGCCACATCGGGGCTTTGCTTGGCTGCAGCGGCCCACGCCACTTCATAGGCGCGCTCCCGGAAGGCCCGGGCTGTGGCGTCGTCAAACCGGATCGTCTGGATACCCGCCTTGGCCTGACGCTCTGACTCTTCCGCGGCGTACTGATTCCAGTAACTATTGCCGGCCTCGAATTCAATGATGCTGCGCGTGAGTAGCGCGCGCTGGGCTGCATTCAGCCTGTTCCAGGATTGCAGGTTCATGATGATTGAAACTTCGGCGTCATAGAAGGCGGGCTCAACCCGAAATTTGGTCTTTTCGTGCCACGCCAGATCAAAAATGCCACCGATGGGCCAGCCATAGCCGTCTACAACCCCGCGTTCAAGCGCGGTGTAGACCTCTCCCGGCGCGGTGGTGATGACCGTGGCGCCGAGCGCTTGAAAGAAGTCGCGGTAAACCGGCGTGATGCGGATCTTGAGACCGGTGAGATCGGGCTTGTCGATCCGCTTGGTGAGATAGATGTGAAACGGCTGGTTCTCCACGAAGCGGCCCAGATACTGCATGCCGCCCTTTTCGTTCCAGACCGCGTTGATCGCCTCGAACGCGCCGTTCGTGCGCTGCTCGGCAATCGGCATCTGCGTGAGTTTCAGGAAGTCGGACTCGACCATGACGTTGGTGTAGAACGCGCCCGTGTTGAGCGCCAGATCGATCACCCCCGAGCGCACCGATTTACCCACCTCGAAGGTTGGAATCGCCTTGGGTCCACCGATGAAATTGATCTGCAGCTGGCCCTTGCCTTCGGCGTTGACCTTGGCGGCCCAATCAAGCAGGCGCTTTACATACATGGAGTTCTCGGCAAAACCGGTGCCGAGTTTCAAGGTGACTTCCTGGGCAAGCGCAGCGCCCGAGGCAGCGGTGAAGGCAAGCGTAAGCGCTGCGGCGCGCAGCCATGAATGCGTTTTCATCGTGCGATGTCTCCTGAGCGGGATGGTTGTTGTGGACGCTGCCTGACAGTTTGGAAGCCTCGGAAACGACTGTCAACGCACACCACGCGCGCCCAGACCCTTCGTCTTCGATTTCAAGGAGCCCATCGTTTCGTGGCATGGGACATCACGCTTTCCGCCCCCTTCGGATCGGGTTAAAGTCGGGCGCCACCCCGGAGCCTGCCCATGTCGCCTACCGTGTTTCGACTGATTGAAGACGTGCTGCCGCCGTCTCTCGCACCGATCTACCTCCCCGCCACCACACGCGCCCTCTACGTGGTCGACGGGTCACTCACCGTTGAGTTCGAAGAGGGCGCGGCGCACCAGGCCGCCGACAGTGTCTGGATCGGAAGCGAGGCTGTGGCCTGCGTGGCTGGCGCCAAAGGTGCCCGGATCTGGCGCTGGGAACTCGTGGGCGCGCATCCCGCGTCGGATGGTTTGCTGCGTTCAAACCCCGGCGCCCAATCCACGCTCAAGCTCGCAGCCCCGCTTGATCTCGATCCCGACCAACGCTGGCTGATTCGATGCGATCGGGTGAATTTCCCAGCCGGCGGCGTGGCGCTGACCCATGTTCATCAAGGGCCAGGCATCCGATGCTGTCTCAACGGCGAGATCACGATCGAGACCGGCGGCCACCGCGCGGTACATGGCCCGGGTCAGGCCTGGCTTGAAATCGGTCATGAACCAGTGCTCGCCCCAACGACCGAGCGCGAGCCTACGTCATTCATCCGCTGCTTCCTCTTGCCGCGTGCCTGCAAGGGAAAGAGTTCAATCCGCTATGTGCGGCCCGAGGATGCATCCAAACCCAAATCGCAAACCTATGTGGTGTTTGGAGAGCGCTACATCGATCTGCCAAGTTGACGGTGCCGAGCGGCAACCCCCCATCATAGAACTCGGCAAGATCGACCACGATCGGCGGCCTCGTCCGCCGCCCTAACCCCGCTGCGCCGATGCTCACGGGACACGAGTCCGGCAGCGGTCCCGCAATCGTCAAGCGAAACCGAGTATGGCTGGGCTGGCGCCTCGCAGCATACGAGTATGATCTGGACTCTATTTTCTCCCCTCACCACCGCCCCATGACCAGACCGCCCGCTCGGTCGCCACGTCCTACGACTCGTCCCGCAGCGCCGCGCGCGTCATCCCCGAGGCCTTCCGACCCACGCCCGTCCGCACCACGTTCATCGGGCCCGCGCCCCGCAGGAGCGCCTGCGTTCAAGACCAGCCGTCAACCGCCCACCTCGCCGCCGACGCGCAGTGCCTCACCGCCCGCAAGCACCGATCTCCCGCGCCTGTCCAAGCGCATGAGCGAACTGGGTCTGTGCTCGCGGCGTGAGGCCGATGAATGGATTGAAAACGGCTGGGTGAAGGTCGACGGTCAGGTGGTCAACACCCTGGGCGCTCGCGTATCCCCCTCAGCCCGGATCGACATCGACCCGGCGGCCGCGCGTCACCAGAGTGAGCAGGTCACGATCCTGCTGAACAAGCCCATTGGCTATGTGTCAGGGCAGGCTGAAGACGGCTATCAGCCGGCGGTCGTCCTCATCCGTCCCGAGAACCGCTGGGAAGGCGACACTTCGCACATCACGTTCAAGCCTGGCCATCTTCGGGGGCTCGCGCCTGCAGGCAGGCTGGATATCGATTCAACCGGCCTGCTCGTTTTTACCCAGGACGGCCGGGTGGCCAAGCGCCTCATTGGCCAGGATTCCGAGGTTGAAAAAGAGTATCTGGTGCGGGTGGAAGGCACGTTGTCGGAAGAAAACATGAAGCGCCTTCAGCATGGGCTGGAACTCGATGGCGTCCGCCTCAAACCTGCGCGCGTGTCCTGGCAAAACGAACATCAGCTTCGCTTCGTTCTGCGCGAGGGCCGCAAGCGCCAGATTCGCCGCATGTGCGAACTGGTGGGGCTCACCGTGACCGGCCTCAAGCGCGTGCGAAGCGGCAGCGTGCCGCTCGGCCCCATGCCGCCTGGCAAGTGGCGCTATCTTCGATGGGACGAAAAATTTTGACCGCACCGACCTCGCTGGCACCGGAGGCCCTCCCATCGGTGGCCTGGGACGAAGCGGGCGAGACCCGCACAGCCCGCTGGCAATCGGAGCGCGGCTCGCCGCCCCCAAAAAACGTCATCGCTACCGATGACCGCATCACCGCAAACGACGCCTACGGCCTCGCGTGTCAGGGCGTTGGAATGCTCTGGCGAAGCGACTTCCAGAACGCGCGCCAATTGCTCACCGCGCTCGCCAGCCGTGTCGACCGCAAGGCTGCGCAAAGTCGTGCGCCCGCCTCATCGGAAGCCATCACCGCAGACACGTTCAACCGGGTTCGGCAGGCGCGTTCGCAGCGCGCCCGCACGCTGGGCATGCTGCTGATTGAACTCGACGCCGATTACGGAATCGCGCTCCGCCGCGCTCCGGACGTGAAGGCTGCCTGCCATCACGCCTACGGACCAGCCGCAGGCCCGGTGGTGGTCTCATTACGTGAACTGCTGGGCGTGATTGGCGCCCATCAGTGGTTCCTGCGGGGCATCGAGATACCCGCCGCGGGCGGACACATTCATCCGCACTACGGCGTCTTCACCCCCACCCGCACCGACTATGTCGATCTGGTTGCGAAGGCCCCCTGGCCCGCCGGCGCGGGCCGGCTCGGTCTTGCGTTTGATGTGGGAACCGGCACCGGCGTGCTGGCCGCCGTTCTGGCTCGACGTGGCGCGCTCCGGGTCGTGGCCACCGACACCGACCCGCGGGCAATCGCGTGCGCAACCGAAAACATCAACCGTCTCGGGCTGTCACAGCGCGTGCAGGTGGCGCAGACCGCGTTTTTTCCAGAGGGTCGAGCCGACCTCGTGATCTGCAATCCGCCGTGGGTGCCCGCACGCCCCGGTTCGCCGCTGGAGCGCGGCATTTACGACGAAAACGGCGGCATGCTGCAGGGCTTCCTGAGCGGCCTCGCCGCGCATCTCACACCAGAGGGCGAAGGCTGGTTGATCCTTTCAGACCTGGCCGAGCGCCTGGGTCTGCGAACCCGCGAGGCGCTGCTCGCTCAGATCAACGCCGCAGGATTGACGGTTGCCGCACGTCATGATGTCCGACCCCAGCACCCCCGATCGTTCGACGCGGGCGACCCGCTGCACGCCGCGCGCAGAGCCGAGGTCACCTCGTTATGGCGATTGAAGGCCGCATCTTCATAAAGGACCAAGCCATGGCCCTCTCCGCACCCGTAACCGACACCATCGAAGCGAGCGGCTTTCCGCTCTGCTTCAAGGTCCTCCAGGGCGAAGCCAGACCCGAAGTACTGGGTCTCGCCGATTCACACGACCGGTTCACCGTTCAGGCGCGAGCGATGGGTGGGCACCAGAAAGAGGCGGTGGTTACCGAGGGCGCTGGTGGCTCGGCCTGGCGCATGGTGAGCGATGAGGGGGCGGGGCTGAAGGGGACGGATCTTGCGCCCTTTCCGCTTGGCTTCATGGCGGCTGGCCTGCAGGCCGATCTGCTCAGCCGGCTGTCCCAGCTGGCCACGGCCGAGCATATCCGCCTCGAGCACCTGCAAAGCGATCTCACCAACCATTACGCATTCGAGGGCTCGTTTTTCAAGGGTACCGGACGGGGACACGCTCATCCACCGCGCATCGTCATCCGCGCAACCACCGACACCTCTGCAGAGCGCGTGCGCGCGCTGGTGGCTCGGGCGGTTGCGGCATCGCCCATCCTTGCCGCCTGGCAAGCACCCCTTGTGAACACGTTTGCGCTTTATGCGAACGGGCACCGCAGGGGGCTTCCCCATCTGGCGACGAGCCCCGCGCCGGACGCGATCGACCCCTTGAAGGCATGGCGGGACGTGCCACGCCCCCTGGATGCCGCTCCCCCAGTCCACCCACTTATCGAGAGGCTGGGGCCAGCCGAACTGCCCGCCGGGATCACGCCTCCCAGCTGGCAATCGGGACGCGTGGAGATCCCCATTCATGGCTCCTGTGCGCTGGAAGGCGAGAGCGCACGCTCAACCGCCTGGGCCAATCTGCCGGGTGGATCGCGCTTTGCGCTTCAAAGCGCCGCCAGTCGCAGCAACGACCATGCTCCGAGCGGTCTTGCCTACGCGTTTGCGGGTGTGGCCTTTTGTCTGATGACCCAGCTTCTCCGATACGTCGAGCATCACCACATGAAGATCCGAGCACTGCGAATCGTGCAGCACGCGGATTGCGAGGTAACGAGAGGCATTGCGCGCGCCCATGCGCTGGACACCCATATCTTCGTCCACGGCGAGGAATCGGAAGCGGTCATGGAACGGCTGGTCCAGATGGCCGCTGACACCTGTTATTTGCACGCGGCATTCCATTCCGCGCTCGAGTCGGTCGTGGAGGTTGAGGTGAAAGCGCGGGCTTGATCAGTGCGGCAGCAGGACGCGATCGGGCCGTCGACAGTCAAGCCTTGACTCAAAGAGAAACCAGGCGCGATACCCGTACCGGCGCTGATGCGCCCGATGTCCAGCCCGCTTTTGCTGGTGACCGTGTCGTCATGCCACCAGCACACGGGTATCGATCAGCACGGGAACACTCAGGCCCGATTCATTCACGAGGCCATACGGATTGACATCGGCAGCCGTATCGTCGTGCAGGTGATCGTCGCCAACGCAAAGCACGTCTTCGAGACCCAGTTGCGTCGGGTTTCCAGTGATGCTGCGCTCAGCCGGCGCATCTGCGTGCTCTGCCCCGGCATCGCTTGCGACCGCGCTTGTGCCGAGTTGTGGCAACTGATCCGGTAGAACCTGGAACCACGCGTCGCTCATGGCGGCCGCGCTGCCATCCGACCGGACATAGTGGCCTTGGCCAAACAGCGTGTTGCCAAGGTTGTCGCTTCTCGATCCGTCGTGCGCCAAGTGAAGGCCAGCAATGCCGTGCTGCGCGAGCGTCTGCAATTCGCCCGTATCGGTTACTCCGTCGCCATTCGAATCCACCCATACGCGCAGGTGGGTGAACGCAGCATCCTGTGCATCGACGATGCCATCCCCATTGGCATCGAGCGCACCCAGCGCGTCCCAGCCATCCACGGCCGGTCGGCCATCTGGCATCCGCGTGGCGTTGCCCAACAATTCGCTACCGTTGTTGATGACGCCGTCATGGTTGAGGTCCCGTACCAGCAAACCGTCGCCCGGAGAGACCCAACCGGCCTTTACCCGGACACCCTCCGAACCAAAGTCGAACATCACGCCCCGGGATGCCTCGATGGTTTGGACGCCATCGCCGTTCAGGTCCAGCACGATAGGTGAGGCTGCTCGCGTGTCCTGAATGTTGAGGTCGTCCACCCAGGTTTGACCGCTCGCAGCCGTCGATTGCTTGTAGCCGGAAAGCTGGTAGGACCAGCCGGTCTGGTTCTCGGTGGCCCAGGCGGTGTTGCTCCAACTCGCACGGGTTGTTCCATCAACCAACACCTCGGTCAGGCCGGCTGTCGAGACCTTGATTCGGATGTCGTGCGCGCCGGTGAGATTGAGACCGGTGGCTTGCGCTTTCCAGACGTAGCTGCTGGCGGTGAGGTTCCAGCCGATGAAAATGTTGCCGACAGACTCGAACATGATGGACAAGCCTCTGGCCATTGCGTACAGGGCGTTGACCGGAACCGATGTGTTGTCCGCGCCAAAGGCGAAGTTGCTCTGGTTGGCCGACACCCCCGAGAAATAGTGCTGGAAGGTGACGTCCAGGGCCGTCACCATCTGGCCGCTGGCAGGCGTGGTGCCTTGCAAGATCACGCCACGCTGACCCGACGTGTTGTCGGCCAGGATCAGTTCATTGTCGCCGGCGTCGGAAGAACTGGGGCCATTGGCAATATAAGCCTTGTTCCCGACGGAATTGCCGGAGGTGTCGCGCCCCCAGGCCTGTGTCAGTGACGGCAGACTGCTGTCCATGTTGTACTGGAAACTGTTCACCGCGCCGGTGAGCGTGAGCGTGTTGGACGCCGTGTTGTTGTTGCCCGCTGCATCCGTAAACTTGTTGGCACTGACGCTCACCGTTCGCGCATCGCCCAGATTGCCGTTGGCGGTAAAGGTGGCCGTGTAGCTGCTGTACCCGCCAATTGAATCGCCCGACGAAGCCACGGGCGTCAGGCTGCTGACCGTGCCGCCGGCTACAGTCAGGTCGGCCAACGCAAAGTCGGTAGCCTTTTCTGACAAGGTGATCAGCAGCGTGGTCGAGGCGCCCGAATTGACGGTGCTGGCCGCGCCGGCGTTCACGGCAACCGTGGCAGTGGGCGCCGCAGTATCCACCGTGACCGTATAGGGTCGACTGGCGGGCGTCTGATTCAGCGCTGCATCGGCCACACGGGCCGCATAGCTTACAACCTGGCCATCACTCAAGGTACGGCTGTCAGCATAGGTCCAGGTGGTGGCGCCGCTTGCCACGGTTGCATTGCCCAGATAGGTGGTGCCGTCATAGATTCGAACCGTCTCGCCGGTCGCGAGCGCGGTGTTGAGCGTACCGCTCAGATTCAGGCTGGTGTCATCGGTGACACCGCCGCTCGCCACCGTTCCGGTGATTGAACCCGCGTTGTCGGCCACAGCGGTGACTGCCGCGACCGTATCCTGACTCACCGTCACGTTCTGGCTGATCAGCAGCTGCGCTTTTGCACTCACATGGTTCCAGACGCCATAGGTATTGCCATCGACCATGTCATTGCCCGCGCGCACCCAGTCGGCAATCTCGGACAGGTTGACCCGGTCACCCGTATTGCCTTCCACCCGCAACTGACGCCGCGACTCGATCGCGGCGAGTGCCTCGCCCGAGACGCCATTGGTATTGCCCGCGTTCCAAAGGTTGTTGTCGCCGTAGTTGAGCACATCAAGCAGACCCAGGCGGAGTGTGTTGTTCCCTGAGCCGGTGATGTCGATTTTTTCGATGCCTTCGATCGAGGAGCGTCGCACCCAGCTCAGGTTGAAGTCGAGACCCGACCCAGAGAACTCAAGCGTATCGATCCCCGTACCGCCGTTGATACGGGCGATGTTCTGACCATCGTTGCCGGTGCTGCGCGCCAACTGCGCGAGGTTGTCGGCGTTGAGGACCAGCACGTCATTGCCACGGCCGCCGTAGAGCACATCGGCGCCGCCGTTGCCGGTGACCGTGTCGTTGCCATCGCCCGCCACCATCTGGTTCGCGCCACTGGTGCCTGCCAGAGGCTCGCCAGCACTGGTGCCGATCAAATCGCCGTTGGCGCTCTGGAAGGTCATGGACTGCAGGTCCGACAGGCCACCGAAGATGATGAAGGACTTGCCGGACTTCTCGGTCCGCCCCGCAACCGTGTCCTCACCCGAACCGATGATCAGGTCGGCAAAACCATCGCCGTTGACATCGCCTGCGGCATCGATGCCCGTAATGTATGAGTCGAGCAGAAAGGGCTTGACCCAGAAACCCTGGCTGGGCTGCAGATTGCCCACATTGACCGTTGCATTCCCGGTCTGCCCGTAGACCACCCAGATATGGCCAATCCGGGTACTGGTGAATCCCGCGATCGGTCCTTCGTAGGCGGTGGCGATCATGTCGTCCAGACCGTCGCCGTCAACGTTGCCACCCGTAGCGCGGCCAAAGATCACCTTGGCCTCGGTGACCCCGGGCACCACAATGTCGTCCAGGCCATCACCGTTCACATCACCTACAAAATCCATCTTTGAGGCCACGGTCGGCTGGGAGTTGGCACTTTGACCAATATTAGAGACGATGAAGCCTCTGCTGAACCCCGCTCCGCTGAACTCGGTGACATTCAGGCTGGCCAGGTTGTTGGCGCCGTACAGCACATAACCCGTGCCAACCGGGCTGGCGCCGGCGCCCCCGGGAGAAGTGGCGGTGTTGCTGGTGGTGACCAGCAGGTCGGTGTATCCATCGCCATTGACGTCACCCTCGCCCGCTACGGTGGAGCCCAGCATCGGCCCCATGCGCGAATCGCCTTGCAGGATGAAGCCGCCCGCCACGCTCAGGCTGCTAAAAGCGGGCAGGACGAGATTGCTGCGCGGGGTGGTCGTACCGAACAACACCACCACCCGGCCCGGCTCGGAGGCTTGGGCGGACCCGGTCGATGCAACTGACTGCCCGATGGCGATATCTTCCAGGCCGTCGCCGTTCACGTCGCCAATATCGGTGACGCCCGAATTGCCGCCGCTACCGGCAGCGCCGTTTCCAACGTTGTACGCAATCCCTCCAGAGGTCACGCCCGTCTGCTGATCAACGCGGAAGCCCAGCGCGCTGTTGGCGCCACTATCGAGTGCACTCAACTGAACATTCTGACCTGTGTTGTTGCCGTAGACGAGGAATACCCGGCCGTTACGGGCATTTCCACCGTAATTGGCGTGCATCAGGTAGTCCGGCAGCCCATCACCGTTGAAATCGAGCTCTCCCGCCAGACCGAAATACGTCGTGCGAAAGGTCGTGTCGCCCGCTGCGTTAATCTTGAAGCCATTTGATGTACCGGCCGACTGCATCGCCGACAGTTCGACAGTGGCCATGCGCGTGCCGCCGTAGACCACATAGGCCGCGCCACCGTTCGTTCCGTAGGCAGTCAGTGCATCAAGTGGCGCGCCGATCAATACATCCTCATAACCGTCGCCGTTGACGTCGCCCAGCTTGCTCACCACCCCCGCATACGCACCACCCCCGGTCGAATTGTTGGGGTTTGTATTGCCGTTGATGCTGAAGCCATAGCTGGGCGCGGTCTGGTTGCCCGGCAGCGCAAGCGACAGATCGAACGCGAAGTTGACTGTGACGGTGCCGGACGCGGCGGAAGCGTTACCGGTGCTGGCGCTGACCACCCGCGCCGTGACAGCGGTGTTGCCGTAACCCTGCGCAGCAAGCGTGGCGGCCGGGACCGTGATGTCGATATAGCGGTTGGTGGTGATATCGGTGCTCGTCAATGGAGCACTGGTCACCGTCTGGCTGCCCCAGCTCAGTTGAACCGTATCACCCGCCACTGCGGGTACTGTCGCGCCGGTGACACCGCTGGTGGGCAACTGCACTCTTACGATGGTGCCGTTGCTGACGACCTCGGACTTGAACAGCGTGTTGTCGGTCACGCCACTGGTAGGAATGGCTCCAGTCGTCCAGTCGGTCGCCAGTTTGGCCTCGGGAATGCCTGAGGTGTCGCTGGTACCCGCGGCCGACCAGGCCGAGGAACTGATCAGTGGCGCATTGGGGGCGATGAAATTGACCGACACCAGCGCAGGGTCGGACGCCGATACCAGGGTGCCCGATGTTGGCGCAGTGAGCAGGTCGGCGGTGACCGTCACCGTGTCGCTGCTGCCGTTGGCCGTCTCCGCCGTGAGCGTGGCGGTCGGAACCAGCACGTCGACATAGCCATTGGTGAGGTCGGTGCTCGTGAGCGCAGAACTGATGATGCTCTGTGATCCCCAGTTGATGCGTATCGAATTGCCAGCCTGCGCGCCAGTGTCCTTGATCGCCACCCGGACCACGGTACCACCGCTGCTCTCCGCCTCAGCCTTGAGCAGACCATCCGCCCATTCGAAATCGGACGTGTTGATGAGGGTGGGCGCAACGCGAACATTCATGTCGGCATCAACAATCACCTGCGTCCGACCCGAGCCCGACTGGAACACCCGGTAGGTATTGGACGCCTGGGTCAGGTTGCCGATGTCCCGGAACGAGCTGGTGAGCGTCAGGGTGTCGCGACTGCTGCCGTCAACCACCAGTTGATTGCCCAGGTTGGCAGCCCCCCAGCCGGTGGCTCCGTTGCTGCTTGCAACCGCCCAGCCGGTGCCCGTATTGAAACTGTTGTCGGTGCCGGCCAGCGAGAGCAGATCCCGAAGGCTCATCTTCAGTTCATTGCCGGTGGTGGTTGAACCGATGTCGATGCGTTCGATACCTGTGATGGCGACATTGCTGACCGCAGTCAGATCGAACAACAGTCCGTCGCCGGTGACATCCAAGGTGTCGATACCGGTGCCGCCGTCGATGCGCGCGACCGCCTGAGTGTCGTTACCGCTGTTGCGCGCAAGCTTGACCAGGTTGTCGGCGTTCAGCGTCAGCAGATCGTTGCCGCGCCCGCCATACAGCACATCGGCCCCGCCGTTACCGATGAGGATATCGTCGCCATCGCCGCCCACCAACTGATTGTCGCCGCTGGTGCCCGTCAAGGTGTCGGCGGCTCGCGTGCCGATCGCGTCACCATTGGCACTCTGGTAGACCGAAGCCGTGGCCTCGCTCATGCCCCCGTAAATGATGTAGACCTTGCCGCGGTCGGTGAGCGTCTGATCAGCGTTAAGTGCACCAATGACCAGATCGGCAAAACCGTCGCCGTTGATATCGCCCGCAGCCGAGACGGACGAGCCGGCATAGTCACCAGCGCTCTGCCCGACAATCCGAAAGCCGCTGCTGCCCACATCGAGCGCCGACAGTTCCACCGCAGCGGTGGATGTCTTGCCGTACACCACATAGGCGTTACCTGCGTCGGCGCCGGCGGTGTCCGACAGCGAGGCGCCAATCAGCAGGTCGGCCAGGCCGTCGCCATTGACGTCGCCCGCGTTGGAAACCGAGTTGCCCAGCGCGCTGCTCGCACTGCTGCTTTCGGCGTTGATTACGAAGCCGCCCGTTGCGCCTGCGATAGACGAGGCTTCGATAGCCGTGCCTGCCGTGCGGCCGAAGACGACATACACCCGTCCTGCGCCCGTTCCCACCCCAGTGGGCAGACTGGCCCCGGTGGCACCGATCACCAGGTCGGCCAGCCCATCGCCGTTGACATCGCCCGCCTGCGAGACGCTCGCGCCCAGCTTGTCACCGGCGCAAGCGCCGTTGACAACAAAGCCTCCTGCGCCGCCATTGACCGCTGAAAGATTGATGGCCGTTCTGCTGATGCTGCCAAACACCACATAGGCGCGCCCGGCATCTGCTCGAGCCCCTGGATCAGCCAGCGATGAACCCAGGATGAAATCGGGCAAACCATCGCCGTTCACATCGCCAGCTGCGCTACCCGCCATCAGCTGATCGTTGCTGGTGAAGCCATTGATCACCACGCCATCGGACGTGGCGAGATTGCTCAGGTTGACGACCGCGGTGCCCGTCTTGCCAAACACGATGTAAGCCCGGCCTGCATTGGTGAGCGTTGTTGTGCCCAGCACTGGATCGGCGTTTTGCGCGATGACCAGCACGTCTCCCAGTCCATCGCCATTCAGATCACCAATCTCCGAGACCGCGTAACCGGCATTGTCGCTGGTGGTCCCGCCGCGAATCAGGAAGCCGCCCGAACCTGCGCCAATAGCCGAGGCTGCGATATCGGTTGTGTTGGCCTTGCCGAACACCGTGTAGGCCGCGCCCGCATCGGTGCCGCTGGTCATGTCGGCGTTTGATGCGCCGACAAGCGCATCGGCCAGCCCATCGCCATTGAGGTCGCCCGCGGCCGAAACGCTGTCGCCTAAGCTATGACTGCTGGACTGGTTGGTGACCTTGAAGCCGTTACCGAGCGTCAGCGTGTCGGCAATCGACCCGGAGCTCGATGAAGTCGCGCCAAACACCAGATAGGCCCGTCCTGTCTGTGAAGGGCCCACATTGGCTGCGCCGAGCAGCAGATCTTCATAGCCATCACCATTGATGTCCCCCGCGTTGCTCACCCCACCGCCCAGCTTGTCGCTGGTGGTTTCGCCAAACAGCGAGAAGCCATATGTCGGAGCGCTGCTCGAACCCGGCAGCGAAAGCGGCAGGTCAAACCGGTAGGTGACGGACACCGCCGCGCTGGCGGCAGTTCCCGCCACGCCATCGGCCGTGAACTGCTGGGCGGTCACATTGAAGGTACCGTAGCCCTGCTCGGCAATGATGCTGTAGGGCACGGTGACGCTCACGCTGCCGCCCACCGACACCGCCGAGGCGAGCTTGTGGGTAAAGCTGGTGCTGCCCCAATTGATGCGTACCCAGTCGCCGACCACAGCTGCGCTCTTGAGGAACACCTGCACCACAGTGCCGTTGACGGCCTCGCTCGGATAGAGCGTGTTGTCAATCACCGAGGTGCCGCCGTTGGCAAATTTGGCCTCGGCAATGCCGGCCAGGTCGGATGTGGCCGCATTGCTGGTGTTGATCACCGGCGCGTTGGCGGGTGCCGTGGCGGTGGTGAAGTCCACCAAAGCGGAGCTGACGCCCAAGGGCGTGATGGCGGTCGCGCCGCTGAGGATTTGCGCTGTCACTGGCACCGTCTCGATGCTGCCCGTAGCCGTGGCTGCCGTCAGCGTGGCAGAGGGCACCGTCACCCGGGCCTGACCGGCGGCAATGTCGGCGCTGGTGAGCGTGTAGTCGACCGGCGCCTGCTCGTCCCAGACCAGGCGAACAATCTGCCCGGCGACCGCACCAGTGCCGGCAAGACCCACAAGCACCGGCGTGCCGGCTGCGCCGCTGGTGAACACGCCGCTGCCGGTATCGCCAGCCTCGGCCAAGGTGAGCGCGCCGAAGCTGCGGCTGGCATCCGCTTCGGGAATCGAGCTGATGGTCGGCGCGGTCGCTATGGAGGTTTGCACCGTCAAGCCCTGGCGCACGATCAGCTGCGTGCGCGTGGCCGCATTGGCATACACGTCAAAGTTGCCGGCACTGCCAAGGCTACCGCCCGCGTAACTCAGACTGCCGCTTGCCTTCACGAAATCCGATCCCAGCCTCAGCGCGCTGCCCGCACTGCCGTCGATCAGCAGTTGGTGATAGTCAACCGACCCGTCGAAGCCGGTTACCGTACCGGTGACTGTCCAGCCATTGCCGGTATTGAAGCGATTGAACGGACCGGTGATTTCGTTGACGGTGAGTGCCTGGCCATTTTCAATCTGCAGCGTTCCGCCTGCGAGTTCGATACGCTCGATGGACTCGATGGCATGCAGGCGGCTGGCCACATTGGCGAGGCCCATGAATGCGCCGGTGCCCACCACCAGCGTATCGAGCCCTGTACCGCCGTCTATCCTGGTTGGCGCAGGGGCAAAGCCGGCCGACGCCACCGCGAGGGCGCGGATGTTCGAATCTGTGATCTCGAAGCGGTCATCGCCGGCACCGCCGTACAGCACGTCATAGCCGCCCTGACCCCGGATCGTATCGTTGCCCTCGCCTGCGACGATCTGGTTGTTGCCGCTGTTGCCGGTCAAGGTTTCAGCGACCGATGTGCCCACCGAATCACCACTGGCGCTGTCGAAAACCATCGATCGGATATCGCTCACGCCGCCGTAGATGAGATAACTGATGCCGCCATTGGTGCGACCGGTCGGATCGCCTTGACTGGCGCTGACCAGCAA
>RFXC01000096.1 GCA_009921765.1 Betaproteobacteria bacterium
TACCACAGCCAGGCGATCTTCACTGCCGAACAGGAAAACATCTTTCGCGGACAGACCTGGTGCTATCTTGGCCTCGAAGCCGAGCTGGCCAAGAGCGGCGATTTCCGTTCGACCCATGTCGGCAACACCCCCGTGGTGGTCACGCGAGCGGCGGATGGCGCGATCCACGCCTGGGTCAATCGCTGCGCCCACAAGGGCGCGACTGTGTGCCGCTCGCTGCGCGGCAACCAGGCCGACGGGGCGTTCGTCTGCGTCTATCACCAGTGGGCCTACGACGCGACCGGTGCGCTTGTCGGCGTGCCGTTCCGGCGGGGGCTGAAAGGCGTGGGCGGCTATTCGAAGGAATTCAACATGGCCGAGCATTCGCTGGAGCGGTTGCGGGTTGAGACATTCGGCGGCCTCGTGTTCGGAACCTTCAGCACGTCCATTGCCCCGCTCGAGGACTTTCTGGGTCCTTTGATGCGCAAATACATTCAGCGCGTCTTCCAGCGCCCGGTCAAGGTGCTGGGCTATGCGCGGCAGTTCATGGCCGGCAACTGGAAGCTCTATTCGGAAAACAGTCGTGACAGCTACCACGGCGGTCTGTTGCACCTGTTCTATCCGACTTTCGGCATCTACCGTCAGAGCCAGGAAAGCGCAGGTCTGGTTTCGGACGAGGGCTACCACACCGTCTTTACCGTGTCGAAGCCCAAGGGCGATGTCGACTACGGCTCTTTCGGTGACGAGGCCAACCGCGAGATGCAGGGTGAGGCCAAGCTGCAGGACGAGCGCCTGCTGGCATTCCGCCCTGAGATCGCTGACGATGTCGGACTGCACATCCAGTCGATCTTCCCGTCGGTGGTCGTCCAGCAGATTCAGAACACACTCGCGACAAGGCAGATCGTGCCCCACGGGACCGACAAGACCGAGCTGGTCTGGACCTATTTCGGCTATGCCGACGATGACGAGGAAACGACCCGCCACCGCCTTCGCAACCTTAATCTGGTGGGACCGTCCGGGCTGATTTCGATGGAAGACGGCGAAGCGGTCGAGCTGTGCCAGCAGGGCACGATCGGTGCTGAAGGCAAGCGCAGTTTCGTAGAGATGGGCGGGGACGACGTCCGACCATCCTACGCGCCGATGGGCATGGATGAAAATTCCGTGCGCGGGTTCTGGAAGGGCTACCTCGGGCTTATGGGCAATGCCCTGGCCGATCTCGCGGCGGAGGGCCGGGCATGAGCGTGGCAGCCGCACGAGCACAAGGTGCGATCGACGATTTCAATGCGGCTTACGGGCTTTGCCTTGATGATGACCGGCTCGAGCAATGGCCCAACCTGTTCGTTGAAGATTGCCTGTACCAGGTGATTGCGCGCGAGAATGTCGATAACGGCTTGCCCGCAGCAGTCATGTATTGCGACAGCAAAGGGATGCTGGTCGACCGCGTGGTTGCGCTGCGCAAGGCCAACGTATTTCCCGAACATTTCAACCGCCATCTGATCGGGCGCGCGGTGATCACCGGCGTGGATGACGACGAGGTCTCCGCGGAGGCCAGTTACGTTGTTTTCCAGACCCGTAACGATGGTGAAACCCGCATCTACAATGCCGGCAAATACGTCGACCGGTTCGATCTGGGCGGCGGCCATGTCCGTCTGAAAAGCCGGACATGCATCTACGACACGCTGCGCATAGCGACCCTGCTCGCAACTCCGATCTGACCGGGTCCCGTTCACTGCATCCCTGAAGGAGACTATCTATGAAGTTGTTCATTAGCCCCGGTGCCTGCTCGCTCGCCCCGCACATCGCGCTTCGCGAAGCCGGCGCCACTTTCGATGCGGTCAAGGTTGATCTGGCGACCCGAAAGGTCGAGACAGGCGAGGACTTCCTGGCGGTCAATCCGTCAGGCAAGGTTCCGGCCTTGACCCTCGACAGCGGCGAAACGCTGACCGAAAACCCCGCGATCCTGCTTTACATCGCCGACCAGAAGCCGGAGGCTGGCCTGGCGCCGCGCGACGGCACCATGGACCGGTACCGCCTGCTCAGCCGGCTGAGCTTCCTGGGTTCGGAGTTCCACAAGGCCTTCGTGCCCCTGTTTACGCCCGGCACCAGCGATGAAGCCAAGGCCGCCGCTACGACCGCAGTCAAGAATCACTTGGCCGCGCTCGATAAGGATCTCGCCGGCAAAGAGCACTATGCCGGTGCCGGTTTTAGCGTCGCGGACATCTATCTGTTCGTGATGCTGGGCTGGCCGGCTCATGTGGGGATCGACATGAGCGCCTATCCCGCGCTGGGCGCCTATTGCGGACGGATTGCGCAGCGGCCTGCGGTTGGGGCGGCCTTGCAGGCCGAAGGTCTCATCTGATCGAAGGCCGCGGGGCGGCGGCGATCGCCGTCGTCCACGTCGTTCTTCATTTGCAAATGCGTTTCAAATAGTGCAATGAACGACGCCGCTGGCGACAGAGACGACGATTCGGCGTCCAAGTTCAGCCGAATACAAAATCATCGAGGCGGGAAAGGATCGAATGGCTACCATGGCAAGCTCGACATTGGACGCGGCACGTCCGGAAATCGGTAGGTCGCTGGTTGTCGGCGGAAGCTCGACCAATTACCACGACGTCGGCGAAGGCGCCCCGGTGCTGCTGGTCCACGGTTCAGGCCCCGGCGTGACTGCCTGGGCTAACTGGCGGCTGAATATGCCGGTTCTCGCCGAGGATTTCCGGGTCATCGCGCCCGACATGTTCGGCTTCGGCTACTCGGACAGCAAGGGCCGGATCGAAGACAAGCAGGTTTGGGTCGACCAGCTGGCCGGTTTTCTTGACGGGCTGGGCATCGACAAGGTGTCGATGGTCGGCAATTCATTCGGTGGCGGCATCACGCTCGCATTCATGATCGCTCATCCTGATCGAGTCGAACGCGCGGTGCTGATGGGTCCGGCCGGGCTCAATTTCCCGATCACTCCGGCGCTCGACAAGGTCTGGGGTTATGAACCCTCGGTCGAGGCGATGCGCGAATCGCTCAAATACCTTGCCTGGGATCATGGCCGCTTGACCGAGGATCTGATCCAGTCGCGCTATGTCGCAAGCGCCCGGCCCGAAGCACATGAACCCTATCACGCTACGTTCGGCGGGGCCGACCGCCAGGGCAACGTGGCGATGCTCGCCAGCCGCGAAGAAGACATCGCCGCACTCGAGCACGAAACGCTGATCCTGCATGGCGTCGCTGATCAGGTGATCCCGTTGGATTCAACCGTGAAACTCGCCGGTTTGATGAAGCGTGCGGACTTGCACCTCTTCGCCGAGTGCGGACACTGGGTGCAGATCGAACGGATGGCAAGCTTCAACCGCATGGTTGCCGAGTTTTTTAAGAATGGCCTCAAGGCCTGATCGGAGAGGATAATCGTCATGGCTCTAACTGGTGTAATTCGTCCCGGTTATGTGCAACTCAGGGTCCTCGACCTCGATGAGGCCATTACCCATTATCGCGACCGGATTGGCCTGAACTTCGTCAATCGCGACGGCGACCGCGCCTTCTTCCAGGCGTTCGACGAATTCGATCGTCATAGCATCATCCTGCGTGAGGCCGATCAGGCTGGCATGGACGTGATGGGTTTCAAGGTCGCCAAGGATGCCGACCTCGATCATTTTGCCGAACGCCTTCTCGATATCGGCGTCAATGTCGACGTGATCCCGGCCGGATCGGACCCCGGTGTGGGTCGCAAGATCCGCTTCAACACGCCGACCCAGCACGTGTTCGAACTCTATGCCGAAATGGAACTGTCGGCCACCGGCCCGGCGGTCAAGAACCCCGATGTCTGGGTGGTCGAACCGCGCGGCATGCGCGCTACCCGCTTCGATCACTGCGCGCTGAATGGCGTGGACATCTCAGCATCCGCAAAGATCTTCGTCGACGCGCTCGATTTTGCGGTTACCGAGGAGCTGGTCGATGAAGGCAGCGGCACCCGCCTCGGCATCTTCCTGAGCTGCAGCAACAAGGCGCACGATGTTGCCTTCCTCGGCTATCCCGAAGACGGCAAGATCCACCACACCTCGTTCAATCTCGAATCCTGGCACGATGTCGGCCATGCTGCCGATATCATCAGCCGTTACGACATCTCGCTCGATATCGGACCGACGCGTCACGGAATCACCCGCGGCCAGACGATCTATTTCTTCGATCCGTCGGGCAACCGCAACGAGACTTTCAGCGGCGGTTACATCTACTACCCGGACAATCCGCAGCGGATGTGGCAGGCGGAGAGCGCCGGCAAAGCGATCTTCTACTACGAGAAAGCGCTTAACGACCGCTTCATGACGGTGAACACCTGATCATGGACGGGGTGATTACGATCCGGACAGTCGGTCACGAACTGGCGCTCAAGGCAGCAGCTGCGGCCGTTGCCAAGGGTGCCACTGTGGGCTGTCCGGTCGTCGTCGCCGTGGTCGGTGCCGGGGGGGATCTGGTTGCGCTTCTGTGCGCCAGCGGCGCCCCTTCACCGTCCGCGAAGATCGCGCAGGACAAGGCCTACAGCGCCGCCAGCTTCCGCGTCCCGACGCCGGAACTCTACGCGATGGTCTCGGGCAATCCCGCCTTGCGCGACGGGATCGTCGCGCAGCCGGGCATCGCTATGTTCGGTGGGGGGTTGCCGATTGAAATCGCCGGTGAATTCGTCGGTGCGATCGGTGTTTCCGGCGGAAGCGAAGCGATGGACGTCGAATGCGCCAATGCCGGTCTGGCCGCAGTCGGCGCAAAGAAATTTTGATCCAACAT
Organism: Betaproteobacteria bacterium; assembly: GCA_009921765.1. The sequence goes on from RFXC01000096.1 coordinate 4,744, forward strand.
GGCCCTCTGGCCAACTTAGGTAATCCTGCACCAATGACCTCACCTTCTGTCACGGATACTATCCTGAACTTCATTGACGGTTCCTATCGCCAGGGAAGCGACGGCAAGTCGTTTCCCAATGTCGATCCGGCCACCGGATTGCAGATCGGACTTGTTCACGAAGCGAGCGAAGCTGACGTCGCCGACGCTGTTGCGGCGGCCAAGGCCGCGTTCAAGGGGCCGTGGGGCAAGATGACCACGGCCGAACGGGTCAAGCTGATCGCCGCCGTCGCGACCGAGATCGAACGCCGCGCCGACGATTTCCTTGCGGCCGAAGTGGCCGATACCGGCAAGCCGCAACATATTGCCTCGCATATCGACATCCCGCGCGGCGCCGCCAACTTCCGCATGTTCGCCGATGTCATCTCGACCATGCCGGGCGAGAGCTTCAACACCCCCACGCCCGATGGCGGGCAGGCGCTCAACTATACCGTTCGCAAGCCGAAGGGTGTCGTCGCGGTCGTCTGCCCGTGGAACTTTCCGCTGCTGCTGATGACCTGGAAGGTCGGCCCCGCCCTCGCCTGCGGCAATACCGTGGTGGTCAAGCCTTCGGAGGAAACGCCGCGCACCGCCGCGCTGCTTGGCGAAGTGATGAACGCCGTAGGCATGCCCAAGGGGGTCTACAATGTGGTCCACGGCTTCGGCCCCGGTTCCGCGGGCGAATTCCTCACGTCCAATCCCGATGTCGATGCTATCACCTTCACCGGCGAGACGGCGACCGGCCAGGCGATCATGCAGAAGGCCGCGGTCGGCGTGCGCGACATTTCGTTCGAGCTTGGCGGCAAGAACCCGGCGATCGTGTTTGCCGATGCCGATCTCGACAAGGCGGTCGAAGGCTTGTCGCGCTCGGTGTTTCTCAACACCGGCCAGGTCTGTCTGGGCACAGAGCGGGTCTATGTCGAACGTCCGATTTTCGATGCGTTCGTGGCGCGGATGGCCAAAGCGGCGCAGAGCTTCAAGCCAGGCGAAACCGGCGATCCCAGCTATCTTGGTCCATTGATCAGCGCCGAGCATCGCGACAAGGTGCTGGGCTATTACCGTCGCGCGGTCGAGGACGGGGCCACCGTGGTGACCGGCGGTGGCGTGCCGGAAGTCCCGGAAGAGGTGGCGGGCGGCTTCTACGTCGAACCCACGCTGTGGACCGGGCTTGCCCACGACGACACCGTGATGCGCGAGGAAATCTTCGGGCCCTGCTGCGGGATAGTGCCGTTCGACAGCGAGGACGAGGTGATCGAGCTCGCGAACGATACCCCCTACGGTCTGTGCGCCTCGGTCTGGACCGAAAACATGTCGCGCGGACACCGCGTGGCGGCGGCAATGGATGTAGGGGTGTGCTGGGTCAATTCCTGGTTCTTGCGCGACCTGCGCACCGCCTTCGGCGGGTCAGGCCATTCCGGGATCGGTCGCGAGGGCGGGGTGCACAGCCTCGAATTCTACACCGAGATCACCAACATTTGCGTGAAGCTGTAAGACGATGACAATCGACCCCAAGACTATCGAACAAGCGGCCCTGGCGCTGCGCGGCGCGGCCGAAACGGGGAAGCCGGTCAGCCCGATCCGCGACCTGATTTCGGCTGGTGGCGTTGAAGCAGCCTATGCCGTGCAGGAAGCCAACACCAAGCTCTACCTCGCCAACGGCCGGCGCTTGGTCGGCCGCAAGATCGGCCTGACCTCGCTCGCGGTGCAACGCCAGCTCGGGGTGGACCAGCCAGACTACGGGATGCTGTTCGCCGACATGGACGTGCCCGAAGGCATTCCGGTGTCGCTCGACCAGGTGATCCAGCCCAAGGTCGAGGCCGAGATCGCGATCGTGGTCGGCCGCGATCTGCCGCACCCCGACATGACGACAGCGGAGATGATTCGGGCGGTCGAATATGTCGTTCCCGCGATCGAGATCGTGGACAGCCGTGTTGCCAATTGGGATATCAAGATCTGGGACACGATCGCTGACAACGCCTCGAGCGGGCTGTTCGTGCTCGGCGCGGTGCCGCGCAAGCTCGACGGGCTCGATCTGCGCAGCTGCGGCATGGTCATGGAAGTCAAAGGCGAACCGATTTCGGTCGGTGCCGGGATTGCCTGTCTGGGCAGCCCGATCACCGCCTCGCTGTGGCTGGCGCGGGTGATGGCCAAAGCGGGGCGTCCGTTACTCGAAGGCGATGTAATCCTGTCGGGCGCGCTCGGGCCGATGGCCGGGGTTGCGCGCGGCGATGTGGTCGAAGCCCGGATCAACGGACTCGGAACGGTCCGCGCCGCGTTCGCCGCTGACTGAATTCAAATTGGAGGCTGGTCAAATGGCCAAGATGAAGTGCGCAATTATCGGCTCCGGCAATATCGGGACCGACCTGATGATCAAGCTGCTCAAGGGTTCGGATACGCTGGAGCTAGCGGCGGTTGTCGGGATCGATCCGGCCTCCGAAGGGCTGGCGATGGCCAGCGAACGCGGCGTCCCGACGACCCACGAAGGAATCGAGGGCCTGTGCCGGATGCCGCAATATGCCGATATCGGCATCGCCTTCGATGCGACCTCGGCCTATGCGCACAAGGCGCACGACGAAATCCTCGCCCGTGACGGCAAGCTGATGGTCGACCTTACCCCGGCCGCGATCGGCCCGGCGACCATTCCGCCGGTCAACCCGGCGGTCGATGCCGCGGTGCGCAACATCAACATGGTGACCTGTGGCGGGCAGGCGACGATCCCGATCGTCGCGGCGGTCTCGCAGGTCGCCAAGGTGCACTATGCCGAAATCGTCGCGTCGGTCTCCTCGCGCTCGGCTGGTCCCGGCACCCGTGCCAACATCGACGAGTTCACCCGCACCACCGCCCGGGCGATCGAAACCGTCGGCGGCGCGGCAAAGGGTAGGGCGGTGATCATCCTCAATCCCGCCGAACCGCCGATGATCATGCGAGATACGATCTTCACGCTGTCCGAAATGGTCGATGAGGACAAGGTTCGCGATTCGATCCTGGCGATGATCGCCAAAGTCCAGTCCTATGTGCCGGGCTACCGGCTCAAGCAGGACGTCCAGTTCGAACGCTTCGGTTCGAACCGCCCGCTCAAAATTCCCGGTTACGGCGAATTCGAAGGTCTTAAGACCAGCGTGTTCCTCGAAGTCGAGGGTGCGGGCGATTATCTGCCCAACTATTCTGGCAATCTCGACATCATGACCGCCGCCGCCAAGGCTGCCGGCGAGAGCCTTGCCAAGACCCACATGGAAAAGATCCCCGCATGACCTTCAATCCCGAATCCGACCGGCTGTACATCCAGGACGTGACCCTGCGCGACGGGATGCACGCCATCCTGCACATGTACGGCACCGACAGTGTCCGCACGATCGCCAAGGCGCTGGATGACGCGGGCGTCGATGCAATCGAAGTCTCGCATGGCGACGGCCTCAACGGTTCGACCTTCAACTACGGTTTCGGTGCCCATACCGACTGGGACTGGATCGAAGCCGCCGCCGATGTCATCAAGAACGCGGTGCTGACCACGCTGCTGGTGCCCGGTATAGGCACCGCAGAAGAACTCAAGCGAGCCTACTCGATGGGTGTCCGTTCGGTCCGGGTCGCGACCCATTGCACCGAGGCCGATGTCGGCAAGCAGCACATTGGCATTGCTCGCGATCTGGGCATGGACGTTTCGGGCTTCCTGATGATGAGCCACATGATCGAGCCCGAAGCGCTCGCCCAGCAGGCCCTGTTGATGGAAAGCTATGGCGCGCAGTGCGTCTATGTCACCGACAGCGGCGGCGCGCTCGATATGGACGGCGTGACCGCGCGGCTCCAGGCCTATGACCGGGTGCTCAAGCCCGAAACCCAGCGCGGTATCCACGCGCACCACAATCTGTCGCTCGGCGTGGCCAATTCGATCGTCGCGGCGCAGGCCGGGGCGGTGCGGATCGACGCCAGTCTCGCGGGCATGGGAGCGGGCGCGGGGAACGCCCCGCTCGAGGTGTTTATCGCGGCGGCCAACCGAAAGGGCTGGAAGCACCGCTGCGACGTGATGGCGCTGATGGATGCGGCCGACGACATCATCCGCCCGCTGCAGGACCGACCGGTGCGGGTCGATCGCGAAACGCTGAGCCTGGGCTATGCCGGGGTCTATTCGAGCTTCCTGCGACACGCAGAGAAGGCTTCGGAGCAGTACGGTATCGATACCCGCGAGATTCTGGTCGAACTCGGCAACCGCAGGATGGTCGGCGGCCAGGAAGACATGATCATCGACGTGGCGCTCGATCTGATCAAGGCCAGGGCAAACTGACATGGACAGGCTCGTAAATTACGCCGAAAAGCTCGACACCGCCGCGCGTGAGTCCACAGCGACACCGCAGATCACGCCGGTGGACACTGCTTTCACGGTCGCGGAGGCCTATCAGGTGCAGAAACTCTCGGTCGACCGTCGCCTGGCGCGCGGCGAACGGCGGATCGGCGTCAAGATGGGGCTGACCAGCCGTGCCAAGATGCTGCAGGTCGGCGTAGAGGAAGTGGCTTGGGGACGGCTGACCGACGCCATGCTGGTCGAGGAAGGCTCAGCCCTGTCGCGCGCGCGCTATGTTCACCCCCGGGTCGAACCTGAGGTGGCCTTTCTGATGAAGGCGCCGCTGGCCGGCAAGGTTACTGCTGCCGCGGCGTTGGCCGCGGTCGAAGCGATCGCTCCGGCCATGGAGATCATCGATAGTCGGTACGAGAACTTCAAGTTCGCACTGGAAGACGTGATCGCCGATAACACCTCCTCATCCGGGCTGGTGATCGGCTCCTGGCACGATCCACGGATCGATTTTTCGAATCTCGGCGTGATCCTCGAGATCGACGGCGAGGTGGTCCAGGTGGGATCGACCGCGGCAATCCTCGGCCACCCGATCCGCTCGCTGGTTGCTGCGGCGAGGCTGGTCGCGGAGGCGGGCGAGCAGATCAACGCCGGCGATATAGTCATGGCCGGCGGGATCACTGCCGCACCCAACCTGGCCCCGGGCCAGACCGTGCGGACCACGGTTCAAGATCTTGGCGCGGTCATGTTCCAGGTGGAGGCCTGATATGCCGATCATCGAGGTAAACCTGCTCGAAGGGCGCGCTCCGGAAGCCAAGGAACGGCTGATCCAGGCGCTGACCAACGCGGCGATCGAGGCGATCGGCGCGCCGCGCGAATCGGTCAGGGTGATCCTGCGGGAGATGGCGCCTGCACATTTCGCGGTCGGTGGGCAGAGTCTGGCCGCAAAGGCCACTGCAACAGCGCAATCGAAAGTTGAAGAAGATTGGTCGGATGAAAGCTGAAGCGCATCAGATCCGCATTGTCGGTGGCGCACAGTTCACCTGTTCCGAAGAGGAGCGCGTACTGTTCGCGATGGAGCGATCCGGCCTGGACGAAATCGGCGTGGGCTGCCGTGGCGGCGGCTGTGGCTTCTGCCGGGTCCGCGTCGTCGAGGGTAAGTATCGGACCGGCAAGATGAGCACGGCCAAGGTAACTGCCGCCGATCAGGCACAGGGCTACGCACTGGCGTGCCGGCTCTATCCGTTGAACGATCTGCTGATCGAAGTTGGATGAGATTTAAGGGAGAATTGTCATGGCTACGCAGTTGAAGAGTGCAGAAAACGAATACGGAATCAAATCGGAATATGGCCACTACATCGGCGGCGAATGGATCGCCGGAGACAGCGGCAAGACCATCGATCTGGTCAATCCCTCGACGGGTAAGGTGCTGACCAAGATTCAGGCGGGCAACACCAAGGACATCGAACGCGCGATTGCCGCCGCCAAGGCTGCGTTCCCCAAGTGGTCGCAGAGTCTGCCGGGTGAGCGTCAGGACATCCTGATCGAAATCGCGCGCCGCCTGAAGGCCCGCCATTCGCATTATGCCACCCTCGAAACGCTCAACAACGGCAAGCCGATGCGCGAATCGATGTATTTCGATATGCCGCAGACGATCGGGCAGTTCGAACTGTTCGCCGGTGCCGCCTATGGCTTGCACGGCCAGACGCTCGATTATCCCGACGCAGTCGGCATCGTTCACCGCGAACCGCTCGGCGTCTGCGCGCAGATCATCCCCTGGAACGTGCCGATGCTGATGATGGCATGCAAGATCGCACCTGCGCTGGCTTCGGGCAACACCGTGGTGCTCAAGCCGGCCGAGACGGTCTGCCTTTCGGTGATCGAATTCTTCATGGAAATGGCCGATCTGCTGCCACCGGGCGTGATCAACGTAGTCACCGGCTACGGTGCCGACGTGGGTGAGGCGCTGGTTACCAGCCCCGATGTCGCCAAGGTCGCCTTCACCGGATCGGTCGCCACCGCGCGCCGGATCATCCAGTACGCCTCGGCCAACATCATTCCGCAGACGCTCGAACTCGGCGGCAAGTCGGCGCACATCGTGTGCGGCGATGCCGACATCGACGCGGCGGTCGAAAGCGCGACCATGTCGACCGTCCTCAACAAGGGCGAAGTCTGCCTGGCCGGTTCGCGCCTGTTCCTGCACCAGTCCATCCAGGACGAGTTCCTCGCCAAGTTCAAGACCGCGCTGGAAGGCATCCGCCAGGGCGATCCGCTCGACATGGCCACCCAGCTTGGCGCCCAGGCATCGAAGATGCAGTTCGACAAGGTTGAAAGCTATCTTCGCCTCGCGACCGAGGAAGGAGCGGAAGTCCTTACCGGTGGTACCCGCTCGGATGCCGCCAACCTGGCTGGTGGCAACTTTATCAAGCCGACGATCTTCACCAATGTGAAGAACACCATGCGCATCGCGCAGGAGGAAATCTTCGGTCCAGTGACCAGCGTGATCACCTGGAACGACGAAGACGACATGATGGCGCAGGCCAACAACACGACCTACGGCCTGGCCGGCGGGGTCTGGACCAAGGACATCGCCCGGGCCCACCGGATTGCGCGCAAGCTCGAAACCGGCACGGTTTGGATCAACCGTTACTACAACCTCAAGGCCAACATGCCGCTGGGTGGCTACAAGCAGAGCGGCTTCGGGCGCGAATTCAGCCATGAAGTGCTGAATCACTACACCCAGACCAAGTCGGTGGTGGTGAACCTGCAGGAAGGTCGCACCGGAATGTTCGATCAGTGATCGGCTAGCAACGATCATTGGGAGAAGCGATGTGACAGCAAGACTCGAAGGACAGGTGGCACTGCTGACCGGCGGTGCCACCGGAATTGGCGCGGCGGTCGTCGCGCGCTTTATCGAAGAAGGTGCAAGGGTCGGCGTCCTGGTCAGGGACGCCGACCAGGCCGCAATGGTGCACTCGGCGTACGGCGACGAGGTGGTCGTGGTTGAAGGCGATGTCCGCAAATATGCTGACAACCGAGCGGCGGTCGCCGCAACCGTTGCCGCTTTCGGCAAGCTTGACGTGTTTGTCGGCAATGCCGGGATATGGGACTACATGACGCCGCTGGAGGACATGGCGCCCGAGAAGATTTCGGAAACCCTTGATGAAATCTTTGGCGTCAACGTCAAAGGCTACTTCCTTGGCGCCCGGGCCGCCATTCCGGAACTCAGGAAAACGAAAGGCAGCATTATTTTCACCGCCTCGACTTCGAGCTTCTACACCGGCGGCGGCGGCACACCCTATGTTGCGTCGAAGCACGCGGTTTTGGGTCTGATCCGCCAGTTGGCCTGGGAACTGACCCCGGACATCCGCGTCAACGGCGTCGCGCCGGGCGGCACCCGTACACCGCTGGGCGGCACCAAGGCAGGCGGCACGGCCGATGTCCACATGGAGGACATGGAAGGACTCGATGCGATGATTGCCGCAATGACGCCGCTGGGCAGGATCGCCGAAGCTGACGATCATTCGGGTCTTTATGCCTTGCTCGCTTCGCGCCGGGATTCTGCCTACATGACCGGAACCGTGTTGCTCAGCGACGGTGGCATCGGCATCGGCAAACGTCCCGAAGGCTAAGCCTACAACCAGCCTCTCCACCCTTAACGGGCGCCCGTTCTGCGGGCGCCCGTCTTTTTATCCCCTGCTGCCCCGGTCGAGAAAGCGGTCCGCGGAAATGGCCGAACGTTCGAAACCTGCGGCAATCAGCCGTGCTTCGGCCTGATCGATCATCGCCGGCGGGCCGCACAGATAGGCTTCGTGGGCGAGCAGGTTCGTGATGCCGGCGATCTGTTCGGTAATCAGTCCGCGCGCTCCGGCCCAGTCACTGCCGAGGTCTTCCTCGGACAAGGCAGGGGTGAAGGTGAACGGGGCTTGCCAGCGATTGCGCAAGGCCTCGATTTGGTCGAGCGCATAAAGATTGGCCTGCTGGCGCGCGCCATAAAGCAGGTGGACGGGGCGTGTGCCGCCAGCTGCCAGCGCTTGTTGCAGGATCGAGACGATCGGAGCGAGCCCGCTGCCGCCGGCGATGCACAGCATCGGTGCCTGGCCATCATTGAGGGCGAACTGGCCGAATGGCGCGGCAACCGTCAGCTCGGTGCCGGTGCGATCGGCGCCGAACAGCCAGTCGGTGAACGCGCCGCCAGGCACATGGCGAATGTGGAAGTGGAGCTGCCGCACCGGCCCGGCCAGCGAGGCGAACGCAAAGGAATAGCTGCGCGCGCCGTCGACGCCGGGCGCGGTCAGATCGGCATATTGCCCCGGCGCGAAGGCCAGCGGGCGATCAAGCTCGATCGTCAGGCCGATGATATCCTTGCACAGGCGCGGTGCAGCAATGATGGTGCCGCGATAGTCTTCCACGGCAAGGCCCTGCACCAGCGGCGCATCGACCGCGATCGTCAGGTCGGAACGCGGGATGGCCTGGCAAGCCAGCCGGTAGCCGCCCCGCACTTCTTCCCCTTCCAGCGCCAGGGCCGAGGGGCTCAATTCGCCGATCTTGCCGGTTACAAGTTTGAACTTGCAGGTCCCGCAGGAACCCACCTTGCAATCGTGCGGCATGGCCAGGCCTTGGCCCAGCATCGCTTCGAGCAGCGTCTTGCCTGCCGGGACCGTGATCGTGGTTGGCCAACCCTCCACGGACACGGTGTTCACCTTGGATTTGCGCAGAAACGAGAACATGGGCGGGTTGATCCAAATTGCGCGGGCGGCTCCCGCTGCCGGATGCCGCCCGAATGGGGGTTAATTCGTGCTTGCGCGATCAGGCGCTGGCCAGCCATCGCGGCCAGCCGGCGTGCGCGTTGGCCTGGTCTGCCAGCTTGCGTTCGCCCGGGGTGGCGAAGCGCTCGTCCCAGTCCTTGAGGCGCGGCTGCGCGATATAGCGGAACCACACCGGGGGGATCAGGCCGGTGGCGAAGCACAGGAACAGCGAGGGCATCTGCGGCGCCTGCGGTTCGGGCTTCAGCGCATAGAAGGGAATGTGGCCATCGAGGTGGTGGTTGATATGATTGGTGATTTCCGCTCCGATCGGTCGGACAATCGCGCCAAGATGGTTCCAAGCGTGATGGACGTCGATCGGTGCGCCTTCTTCCCGGATCAGGCCATAGTGCTGGAAATAGTTGAATCCTTCCACGAACATCTTGGCCATCATCATCGCGCCAACGGCGGTCAGGGCTGCGGGCAGGCCCGCAATCAGGCCTACGAAAGCGATGATACCGCCCGAAAGCAGCGGCAGAAGCCAAATAGGATTGCGCCATCCCAATCGGGAATGGCCCAGCTTGCCCAGGATCTCTGCAGACTTTTCCCATGAATCCTTGTATGATCCCCAGCTCGCCTGAAGCACGAAGCTGTAGATGGTCTGGCCGCGGTACGGCGTGTCACTGTCCTTGACGGTATCTAGATGAACGTGGTGGGTGACGATGTGGGCGATATCGCGATTGGGATCACCATAGAAGGCGCTCAGGCACTTGGCGACATAGCGCGGAAACCAGTGGCGGCGATGCATGAGCTCGTGCGCAACAGGCAACGTCGGTACCGCCGAAAGCCAGCCCAAGCTGAGCAGCGAACCAACCAGTTGCCAGGGTGAATTATCGGTGCCGATAATCGGGTTGATCCCTGCTGCGACCGATCGAGCAAAGGCCCAGACCAGCAGGATCATGCAGGGAAGCTGGAGGTACATGGCGAGATCGCCCAGCAGCGCGGCACCAGCCGCGCGCATGTGGTGATCGGACGGCAGCAGAATGTCCAAGGCCATCAGCACCGGAAAGGTTGCCGCGCCCAGCCAGACATAATTACCGCCAACCATGAAGCCTACAGCTCCCGCCAGGGTCATGAGCGGAATGAGGAAATAGCGCAGTCCGTCCATCGAACTTCTCCAGGGTTTTCCCGTTAAGGCCGTGCCTGTCTGGGCAAGGGTGAGGGCGGCGGCGAACCGCCGCCCTCGGGGTAATGGGTCTTAGTACTTGTATGCGAGCTTGAGGAACCACTCACGCGGACGCGAGAAGCTGGCCGTCGCGGCGCCACCGACGTCGAGATCGACATAACCGCCCTGAAGGT
>RFXC01000097.1 GCA_009921765.1 Betaproteobacteria bacterium
CCGGCATCATCGAAACCAACTGGCTCGAAAATCGGGCGCGGGTGCCGCTCGACCTTGTTCGCCGCACGCTGGGTAGAGTGATCGAGGGCATCTATTCCTCGGGCACACTCGACAAATTCCGCACTCGCATCGAGCGCCTGCCGGATGGCCGGTCGGAAATCTATGTCTCGCACCGGGGCCTGGAAGAGGTAGCCACGTCGGCTTCGCGCGACTCTTTCATCTGGCAGCGGCGCGCACCCGAGCCCGACCTCGAAGTCGAGATGTTGAACCGCCTGATGCTCAAGATTTCGGGAGGCCAGCGGGCGCAGCAGCTGGTGGCGACAGCCAAGCCCCCTACGCAGGAAATACGCGATGTGCGAATCTCGGGCGAAGGCGCTGGGCGAGGCATCGATCTTGATGATCCCTTTGACCGGGCGTGGCGCCGGGTGGGGCTTGCACTTGACCGGGGTGGATTCACTGTGGAAGACCGCGACCGGTCGCGTGGCGCCTATTTTGTTCGTTACATCGATGCCGACGAGCAGGCGCGCGCGGCGGCCGATCGGCCGGGCTTCCTCAGTCGTCTGTTCAGCCGCTCATCCAAACCGGAACTCAGCCAGCAGTACCGTCTCAACCTCGTGACGGCAGGCACCGGTGTTCGGCTCACCATTCAGGACAAAGACGGCAAGCCCACCCCGGAGGCTGACCGCGCCACTGTCAACCGTATCCTCGACCTGCTGATGCAGCAGATGCTGCTGTAAGCCCGGGCGTGGTTCGCTTGGGTTGGTTGGAGGTTGTGCCCGCCCGTTCAGGTTTGTCGGCATGAGATTCGCAAGCCTGGGCAGTGGCAGCGACGGCAACGCCCTGCTGATCGAGAGCCAGGACGGTGCGCGTATCACCCGGATTCTGATCGATTGCGGGTTCAGCCTGCGCGAATCTCGGCGAAAGCTGCGGGCGGCCGGGATCGAGCCCGAGCAACTCGATGCGATTCTGGTCACGCATGAGCATGGCGATCACGTGGGTGGAGTGTTCCGTCTGTCGCGTGCGCACCGGATTCCCGCCTGGCTCACCCATGGGACGCTCTCGGCGAGTGCTCATGAGTCAGTGGTGGCAGGCGCGGATGCGCTGCCAGCACTGTTCCGCACGGTCACGCCGGATCAGGCCTTTGAAGTGGGGGGCCTGCACATCATGCCCGTGTCGGTGCCCCACGATGCCAGGGAGCCCGTGCAATATGTGATCGATGATGGTCGCGTGCGGTTGGGGGTGCTCACCGATCTTGGTCACGGATCGGCGCACGTGAGGCGCGCTTACTCAGGGATGGATGCGCTGGTGCTCGAGTGCAATCACGACAGCGCGCTGCTGGCAGCCAATAGCGCGTATCCCGAAGGCTTGAAGCGCCGAATCTCGGGTCCGTGGGGACACCTGGCCAACCACGCCGCCGCCGATCTGCTGGCATCGCTCGACAACCGTCGCCTTCGCCTGGTGGTTGCCGCACATCTGAGCGCACAGAACAATTCCCCGGCGCTGGCGCAGCAGGCGCTTGCTGGGGCGCTTCAGACCGATCCCGGATCGGTGGGGGTGGCGGATCAGGAAACCGGTTTCCACTGGACCGCGATCTGACCCTAGGGCTTCACGGCCGGCGGTTTGGGCAGGCTTGCGAGCGGCGCGCGATGTCTACCGGGATCTGGCCAGCGTGATTTGCGCGCGGCGCGGGCGTTTCGTCTGCGAGAGGTTCAGCGTGGCTTCCGGGAATGGACGGGATGCAACCATCCGGCCCGGGCCCAGTCGACTAGGAGTTGGGCGAGCTCCGGGTGGGCGCTCGCCTGACTGGCCTCTTTAGCGGTGAGCTTTCGCAGGTTGGCAAGCTTCTGGAGCAGGTTTCGCGCTGGGCGCAATTTGGGTGCCGCAACCGACTCGCCGTTGATGTGGAAGCGTGAGGCGCGATAGAGAAGCCGGGTGCGGCGGTCGAGTTGCAAACCAGTGCGGCGGCCTGCCTCGAAAAAGCGTGCTTCGTTGAGTCGCGGCGGGGCATCGAAAAAAACGTTTGCCGCGGGCTCGGTGAGAAAGCGCCCGATGAAATCATCCACCGATGCGACAGTGGGGCGCCAGCCGAGTGCCCAATCCCGCATCTGCCGATGCAGGTCAACAGGAACCTCTGCCGCGCGCGCGGTGCGGGGGCGGCCGGCATCGCCAAAGCGGGGATCGGACCCACCTGGTGAATCCGCGGCGTCAGCGAGGAACTCGCGCAGAAACTCCTGCCTGGACGGCGCCCTGAAGCCCACCGAGCCGGTCATGCAGGGGCCTTCCGCAATACCGTCGTGGGCCCAGCCCGGGGGCAGGTAGAGCATGTCGCCCGGTTCGAGCAGCCACTCCTGGGTGGGCTCGAACTGCTCAAGAATCTTGAGCGGCAGCCCGGGTTTCAATCGGTCATGACCTGGCGGGGCGATCCGCCAGCGGCGCTTTCCCCAAAGCTGGATGAGGAAGACATCGTAGGAGTCGAGGTGGGGTCCGACCCCGCCCTGATTCGCGGCGAGGCTGATCATCAGATCGTCGAGCCGGGCATCGGGGATGAACCGGAACCTGGACATCAGTTCATGGGTGCAGTCATCGTGCAGATTGACGCCCTGCACGAGCAGGGTCCAGCGACTTCGCCTGAGCGAGGGAACCTGATCGGATTCGAATGGCCCGTGCGCGAGAGTCCAGCGGCCGCCGAACGAGGTGACCAGCCGCGACTGAACCGAGTCATCCTGAGCGAGTTCGATCAGCGCCTGCGCATCGAAGGGCGGCTTGATGTCAGGCAGAGCGGCCCTGACCAGGAGCGGCCGACGCTGCCAGTGATTGCGCAGGAACTCGTCTACACTCAGCCCGCCCAGGAGCGCTGCATCGGCTCGGGCGGTCCGGCTGCCCTGCTCGCGCGCAGTTCGAGTGGTGGGCAGCCTGGTCGGGCTGGGCTTGGACTGTCGATTCATGGATCACCCGGGAGACGTTGATGTCGTTATCAATTACCGCGGGACGCTGGGTCACCCTGCGCTACCGCATCAGTGACGCGCAGGGCGAGCCGATCGAGCCGGGCGAACGCGAGCTTACCTATCTTCATGGTGGCTATGGAGCGGTTCTTGCCGGAATTGAGGAGGCGCTGGAAGGCCACGCGGCCGGCCACTCGGCGACGCTGCAACTCGAACCCGAGGATGCGTTCGGCGACTATGACGCTTCGCTTGTGTATCTGGCACCGCGGGCCGGCTTTCCTGATGACCTGGAAGAAGGTATGGGCTTCCAGAAGGTGCCGGGCATGCCTGAACTCGATCACGATGGCCATGTGTATATCGCCACCGAATTTACCGAGGACACCGTGGTGCTGGACGGTAATCATCCGCTTGCCGGGCTGGCGCTTCGCTTTGAACTGCGGGTGATTTCGGTGTCCGAGGCGAGCGAGGCGGACATTGAACGCGAACGCCGCCTGGCAGAGGACGATGCCGATTAGGCTGCACTCGGCTCGGTAAAGCCACCCTGTTCCACCATTCTTGCGAACACCCCGCCCAGCGCCACCAGTTCGTCGAAACGTCCTGATTCGATGACTCGTCCCTGCTCCACCACCAGGATGCGATCGGCATCGGCCACGGTGGACAGACGGTGCGCAATGACCAGGGTGGTGCGCCCGCGCCGCACCGCTTCCAGTGCATCGCGAATTCGTGCCTCGGTCTGAACATCGAGCGCGCTGGTCGCCTCATCAAGCAGCAGAAGCGGGGCATCGCGCAGGATCGCCCGGGCAATGGCCAGCCTCTGGCGTTCGCCGCCCGAAAGCGATGCACCGCGCTCGCCGATCACGAAGTCGTAGCCGCCGGGTTTGCCGATGATGAACTCGTGTGCCTGGGCGAGTCGGGCCGCGCGTTCGATTTCCTCCGCACTGGCGTCGGGTCGGCCGATGGCGATGTTCTCGGCGATCGACCGATTGAAGAGTCCGGCATCCTGGAACACCACCGCAATCTGCTCGCGAAGCGATGCGAGCGTGACGGTGGCGATGTCGATTCCGTCCACCAGAATGCGGCCCTGATCGGGTGCGCGCAGCCGTTGCAGAAGCGACAGCGTGGTGCTTTTTCCTGCGCCCGTTGCACCCACCAGCGCGAAGGTGGCACCGGCTGGAATATTGAAGTCGAGATCGAATACGCCCTGGGCTGAACCGGGGAAACGGAAGCTCACCTGTTCAAAGCGTACCGCGCCAGCCACCGGCGGAAGTGGCTTTGCATCGGGCGCCTCCGATACGGCCTCGCGCGCATCGAGCAGTTCGAATAGGCTGGCAAGCGTTGGAATGCTCTGTGCCATCCGCACGGCAAAACCGGAAAGCGAGTCGAGCTTTCCGATCAGAAGCCCCGCAAAGCCCACGAATGCAACGATCTCGCCCACCGTGATCTGTTCGCGGGCGACCAGCACTGAACCGACCGCATACAGGATCACCACTGTGATGGTGGCTGCGGTTCGGGTGAGCACAGTGAGAAGCCCCCACCAGGTGAGCACAGGGTACTGCGCTGCGAGCAGTCGGGACATGATGGCCCGCATCGCCTGCATTTCCGCGCCGAAGCGGCCATAACTCTGGACCACCGTGACATTGCCGATGACATCGCCCACTCGACCGTAGACCTCGCCGTGATACCGCTCGACATCGGCCTGCCCGCCGTGCGTACGACGGGCGATGAACAGATTGGCAAGCACATAGGCCGCACCGAGCGCGACCAGGAGCGACGCCATCATTGCGTTCATGTGCCATGCAACCGGGAGCATGACCATGAGCCCTGCGAGCGCGACAAACTGTTCGCGCAGAAGCGAGAGGCCGTTCCAGAACAAGGCGTCGGTTCCGGCAAGGATGGAACGTACGACGGCTCCCGAGCCGCGCTCGGCGTGATAGCCCGAGGGCAGTGCAAGCGCGCGCTCGTAAGCCGCCGCGAGTGCGGCCAGCCTGCGGCGATGGGCGAGCCGGTCTGCCATCACCGCGACGATCACGCCGGCGAGAATGCCGGCCAGTCCCACCCCTGCCCACACGGCAATCACGCCAAAGGCGGGTACGCGCGCGGCAAGTGCATCCACGACTCGCGCGAGCAATACCTGTTCGACCACGGGTACCGCAGCGAGCATGAGCCCGGTCAGGACGATCAGCGCCGCCTGACGGCGCTCCGCGAGCAGCAGCCCGAGTGCACGCCTCAGCGTGGCGGCCGGGTGGGCGGCCGCAGGGCGCCCAGCGGGCACCGCGGACGGTGCAGCGGCAGGGGCCGCGGCGGGCGCCTCGGAAAGCGCACCAGACCGGGCCGCAGCGGGCGCCTCGGAGGAAGACGGGTCGGTCATGGGTTGAAGGGAGCGTGTGTCGAGCGGGGGCCGCTGCCTTAACGATCAGAACGGGCGAGGATCTGCAGTGTTTTGTAGGTGCCGCGCCGCTCGAAGGGCCGCTGGCGCAGCAGTTCTGCCTCAACCCGCTCGGCGACGTCATAGGCATACGAGCCGGTGTAGAACAGGATTTCACCACCGGGCTTGACCTGATCGGCCAGGAGCAGCGTCATGTCCAGATCGGTGAGCGCCCCGTAGCGATCGTTTTCCGCCGTTCTGAATTCGCCGACGTGAAACAGGGTGACGTAGTCGAACATCGGGAGCAGTCGCGCATCCAGCTGATAGATGTCGCCGAACCAGGCCTTGTAGGTACGGCCCAGTTCCGGGTTGTCGATCAGCAGGCGGACATAGTCTTCGTACTCCTGGGGCGAGGCGGTGATACCCAGGACTGCGCAGTTGCTGTCGGATTGCGCAAGCCGCAAGCCGACGATGTGGTGATTGCCGGTGCCGAAGTGGAAGATCGTGCTCGACTGCGCATTGCGCGACTGGAGATAGTCAAGAAAATGCAGGTCGCAGGGGCACTGCGCTTCATCGAGCGGCCAGGTGCTGTTCCAGAAGTTGAGTTTGCTCATCGGTGCAGTTCTCGGTGTTGAAAAGGGGTCAGCGGGCGGCTTGCAGCGCCCCCGGGGCGAGCGACAGGACCTGGTCGAAATGGTCTGTGCAGGCCGGATGCCGCGACAGATACAGGAGGGTGATCGATGGCAGGGCGCGCCGGATCGCCTCGAGGAGGACGCGTTGTGCCGCCTCGTCCAAAGCCGATAGGGCGTCATCGATGATGAGAGTATCAGGCGCGGTAATCAGTACCCGCGCAACGCCCAGGCGTTGACGCTCGCCCAGGGACAGGAGCGCATCCCAGCGCGCGGCGTCCTCCAGTCGACTGACCAGAGCGCCAAGCCCGGCCTGCTCAAGCGCGGATCGCAATCGCGGATCGCTGGCGGGTTGACTCGCCGCCGGATAAGCCAGGACATCGCACAGGGAGCCCGGGGGCAGATAGACCCGCTGCGGCAGGACCATGGGTTCACGTCCCGACGCGACAGACGCCATCCAGTTGAGCCCGGCTGTGCCGGTCTCCAGGCCGCAGAGTTGACGGACCAGCGTGGATTTCCCCGTGCTGGAATCGCCGTTGAGTTGCACCCACTCGCCGCGACGGATTGCATGGGGACCGATGCGCCAGACCGGCGGCTCGATGAGGTTCGCAGGCGGTGCGGTTGCAGCGCCCGCGCCATGGTCTGGGGCCGCTTGCCCAGCGGTGCGGTTGGGTGGGAGTTCGTCGCAGGCCTCGACGATTTCCATGACACGGCGTGCCGAGGCGTACCACTCGGCGATTTTTCCGTAGTGGTCGACCAGCCATGAAATTGCAATCTGCACCTGCACGAAGGCGGCCGCGAGTTGCGTGACCTGGCCCAGCGTCAGATCACCGCTGATGTATTTGGGTGCCGCGAAAAGCAGCGGCACGATGGGAATCATCGGGCCGGATGCGTTGGTGATCCAGGTGAGGCGGCCATGCTGGCGGACGATCGCAAGCCAGCAGTCCACCACCCGGTCGTAGCTGCGCGCGAGAATGCGGCGCTCACCGGGGCCGCCCGCGAGCAGGGCGACGCTCTCGGCGTTGTCGCGCAGTCTCATCATGCCGAAGCGGAAGTGCCCCTCGGCTTCATTGCGGCGCGCCACGCAGCCGGGAAGCGCCGCGCCGACCTTGAGCATCAGCCATGACGCGAGAATTCCATAGACAAGTGCCAAGACCACCAGGTAGGCGGGAATCGTGATCGTTTGGTCGCCTCCCAGGCGCAGGGTGTAGCTGCCACCCACAGTCCAGAGGATGGCGATGAAGGCGGCTGCATTCACCACAGCAAGCACGAGGCCAATGCCCAGATCGACCAGCGGTTCGGTGGCCCAGCGGGTGTCGTCGGCGATCCGGTATTCGGGGTTTTGCGGCTCGCGTCCGCTTGCGCTCAGGCGGTGAAAACGCTGTGCCGACAGCCACCGGTCGAGCATGCGTCCCACGATCCATTCCCGCCAGCGGACCTGCAGGGTCTCCCGGGTCAACACGATGCCCACACCGATCGAGGCCATCGACGCAATGATGATGGCAAACATCAGGACCGCACGGCCAAGTGCGGGCACATCACGCGACTCGAGGCTGTCAAAGAACCAGCGGTTCCAGTGATTCATGGCGATCGTGGCTGCGGTGGACAGCAGCAGCAACACGAACAGGCCGAGCGTGAGGAGCCAGGCACGCGCAGCCCCCTCATCGGTCCAGAACCCCCCGGAAAAACGTGCAAACGCGCGGGCTACACGCGGCTCGAGCCGGTAGCCGACACTATCCTCCGGGGATGCGCTTGCGGTGCTCATGGGGAAGAAGAAAGCCGTGAGGTGGCAGGGGGAAAACGCCGCGCAGTGTAGCCGTCGGTGGCGGGCAGGCCGGCACAGTCCGTGAGGGGCCAGGGGCCTTCTGCCGAGGCGAGTTCATGGCGGGTGGGGGGTGCCAGGCCGGGGCTTGGCCTGCTCAGGGCTCGCGCAAGCCCTCTGCGATCTGGTTGAGCGCACCGTCCAGGGGCCGGAATTCGAAGCGCACCTGGTGTCTGCCAGGTTCTACCGCGACCGCCCGGAACAGCACATTGGCACGCAGGAGCTGCAGTGGCGCTTCGGTGTCCGCGCCCAGATTCGAGACGAACCACCATGGGTGCCAGACGTCGTTCAGCACCAGCCAGCCCCCGTCGGGGCTATTGACTTCGACATCGATGCGCGTGTTGCCATAGTGCGTGATACGCGCCTGGCCGGGGCGCCTCGGCTTGTCGGGGCCGAGGCTGTCGGACTCCAGCAGGACGGTCGACTTCAGATCGTGTTGGGGCCAGCGTCCGCTGGCAAGCAGTTCATCGAAATCCACTTCAACCGCACGGGTGGCAAACAGCACCCGGGGCAGGGCGTTGGGGTTTTCGTATATCCAGGCCTCGCGGGTTCGGGCCACCAGCCGGACATCGCCCGGCTGCAGGGCGGGATCGATGGATTCGATCGGCACCCCTGTGGCGATGAAACGCAGGCCCAGAAGGTTGGCGAGCGTGCAGCGATAGGACGGAAAGAGCGGCGAGAAGCGCCGTTGGTCCGGGAGCCCAACGTGATCCTCGGCACCGGTGGCCGCGCTGTAGTGGCCAAGCCGGAGCGGGTTGTAGCCGAGGATGTTTTCCAGGCCGTGGGTGAGGCTCGCATTCGGCCAGTGGAAGCCCAGGCCGGTGAGTTCGATCCGGTCACGTCGGGTGTCGTTCGCCACGACACGCGATTTGAGCGCAGTGATGGTTTCGTTACGGGTGTCGGGCGCCAGCACTTCATACATGGATGCAGGTTGTGCGGTGGCCGATGACGGTCCGTTGTGATGGGCCAGATCGATCACCGTGAGGGCAGCGAGCGCGGCGAGCCCTGTGCGAGCGGTCGCCCCGGCGCGGGCACCGGATCGCTCCAGGCTGGTACCCGCTCGACCCGCACACCGCGCCACCCATTCGAGTACGAGGGCTGCGAGCAGCAGGCTCAACAGGCTCTCACCCAGCGCCGGCAGCGCCTGCGGCAGGCGTCCGAACTGCACTGCGAGGCCAATCGATGCGCCCGCAGCGGTTCCGCCCAAAAGCCACGCGCAGGTGGCGATCGGTAGCCTTTCCGGATCGGGCTCGGTGACCAGGCGGTGCAGCGCATAGCCCGCCAGAATGGCGAGCAGGGCGCCAATCAGAAAGCAGGCGTCCGCCGGACGTCTGAACAGATCCACCCCAGGCAGCAGTGAATGCATGAATTCGAACGCTGGCGTGTACCACCCCAATGCGTAGAGGACCATCACGCCTGCGGCCGCTGAGAAGAAGCGCACTTCGCGTGCCCACAGCCAGCCGCGGACGCCCGCGCACACCAGCAGCAGTGCTGGGGCCGCGCCGATATAGAGTCCACCCATGTTCTGTGCAAGGAAGAGGCCGGTATCCGGCCAGGCCGCGCTCGGGGGGCCCCAGTACTCGGCCGCTCGTCCGGTTGCGCCAAACACGTCGGGTACGAGAAGCGTAAGAAGCAGTGCCGGGTGGAGCGACCCGCGGCCCGCATCGAGATAGCCGATTTCCGGGCGGTTCGAACCCTCCGCCAGGAGCGCGGTGAGGAGGACGGGCACCAGGCTGAGCGCGATTCCAATCACGCCCGCGACGCCGAGCGGCAGCAGGCAAGCCAAACGGTGCCGCCAGCCCGCGTTGCCGCTGGGGGCGGTTGGTTGCAGGGACTCGCCCAATACCCTCCACAGGCTGAATGCGGCCAGAACATAAAGCGCGAGGAGTGCGACCTGGTCGCGTCCCAGGGCGATTCGCGCGAGGACAACGCCTGCGAGCAGCGCCCATAGCAGGCTGCGCCGCGTGATCGTTCGCTCCAGGCACAGCATGGCGACTGGCAGCCAGACCAGGCTCAGCACCTGGCCCACATGCTGGATCCGCCAGGCCATCGACGCCCCCCAGCAGAAACAGAGCGCTGCGATCAGCGCGGCGCTCCAGTGCCATCCCTGGTCGCGAACCCAGACCATCAGACAGGTTCCGCCAAACACGATCATGGCCATCTGCAGCATATCGACCACCCAGGCTTCGGGCGTGCTGTCGATCAGGGCAAGCAACAGATACGTGGGCGAAAACAGCAAGGACTGTGGATCGGCGACCTGCGGGTGGCCGCCGAACACGAACGGTGACCAGAGCGGGGAGTCGCCTCGTGCCAGGCTCTGTGCGAGGAACTGGATCTGCGGTAGAAAGTGCGCCTTGGCATCCCAGGGGATCGCCATCGCGCCCGATAACCACGGCCAGGCAAGAATGGGCGCGGCGAGCGCGAGCAGCAGCAGTGCAGGCGCCAGCTGCGACTGCTCTGGCCTCGCTCGCCCCAGTGCCGAGGCGTGCCTTGTGATGTCGTGGGGCAACTGGCCCACGTGTACTCCCTCCGGTGACGGCGCGCCTGCGTGGGGACGCGTTTATCGGGGGAGTGTAGGCTGGGTTGCCCCGACCCGCCAGCGGACAAGGGAAAACACTGAGGCCCGGTGACGGGCCAGGCGGGTCAGCCGCCGCGTTTCATCAGATCGAAGAATTCCTGATTGCTCTTGGTCTGGCGCATTTTGTCGAGCAGGAATTCCATCGCTTCAAGGTCATCCATGTCGTGGAGGAGCTTGCGAAGAATCCAGATCTTCTGCAACAGGTCGGGCTTGATGAGGAGTTCCTCGCGTCGTGTGCCCGAGCGGTTGATTTCGATTGCGGGATACACCCGCTTCTCCGACATGCGGCGGTTCAGGTGCAGTTCCAGGTTGCCCGTACCCTTGAATTCTTCGTAGATGACCTCGTCCATGCGGCTGCCGGTATCGATCAGCGCCGTGGCAATGATGGTGAGCGACCCGCCTTCCTCGATATTGCGGGCGGCCCCAAAAAACCGCTTGGGGCGCTGCAGCGCGTTGGCGTCGACGCCGCCTGTGAGTACCTTGCCCGAAGCCGGCACCACGGTGTTGTAGGCGCGAGCGAGACGGGTGATGGAGTCGAGCAGGATCACCACATCGCGCTTGTGTTCGACCAGCCGCTTGGCCTTTTCGATCACCATTTCTGCCACCTGAACATGGCGCGTTGCAGGCTCGTCGAAGGTGGAGGCGACAACTTCGCCACGTACCGACCGGCTCATCTCGGTCACCTCTTCGGGGCGCTCGTCGATCAGCAGAACGATGAGCGTGACGTCCGGGTGATTGGTGGTTATCGCGTGCGCGATATGCTGCATCAGCACCGTTTTACCCGCCTTGGGCGGCGCAACGATCAGTCCGCGTTGGCCCTTGCCGATCGGCGCGATCATGTCGATGATCCGGCCAGTGATGTTTTCCTCGGCGCGAATCTCTCGCTCGAGCACCATGGGCTTGTTCGGGTGGAGCGGGGTGAGATTTTCGAACAGGATCTTGTGTTTGGACGCTTCCGGCGGCTGGTCGTTGATCTTGTCGACCTTCACCAGTGCGAAGTAGCGCTCGCCGTCTTTTGGCGTGCGCACCTCACCTTCGATCGAGTCGCCGGTATGCAGATTGAAACGGCGGATCTGCGAGGGCGAGATATAGATGTCGTCGGTGCTGGCGAGGTAGGAAGTCTCGGGCGTTCTGAGGAAGCCGAAACCGTCGGGGAGGACTTCAAGCACACCGTCGCCGAAGATGGTTTCCCCCGTCTTTGCCTTGCGCTTGAGGATCGCAAACATCAGCTCCTGCTTGCGCATGCGCTGGGGGTTCTCGATGTCGAGGCCGGTGGCCATCTCGATCAGTTGCGAGACATGGAGCGCTTTGAGTTCGGATAGATGCATGGATGGAAAACTCGGGATCGGGTGACGGGGCCGACAATCAGCGTTGGGTGGGTGATGACGGCGCAGCAGGCGCGGGTGAAGGCGAAGAGATGGAGGCGTTTGAGGGAGTGGTCGACGCCCGCGCTAATCCTGGGGTCACCAGGAAGAATCAGATGAGCGGGGTCGGGACTTCCAGTGCGCCGATTGCCTGAGGCAAACCGGCGCGGTCGACTGTCGACCTGGAAACAGAGGCATGACGGAGGGGTTCACCCTCCATCAACACGCAAGAATGTACAACGAATCAGAGATGGCTGTCCAGAAACAGCGCGAGCTGAGACTTCGAGAGCGCGCCAACCGAGGTGCCGATGACCGCACCGTTGCGAAACAGCATCAGTGTGGGGATGCCCCGCACACCAAATCGCTGCGCGATCGACTGGTTGTCGTCGACATTGAGCTTTGCCACCTGTACCCGGCCGGTGTAGTCACGGCTGACCTCTTCAAGAATCGGGGCGATCATGCGGCACGGACCGCACCACTCAGCCCAGTAATCAACCAGCACTGGCACATCCGACTTGAGCACGTCCTGATCGAAGCTCGCATCGGAAACCTGCTTGATACCGCTCATTGTTGCTCCTGAAAGCTGCGTCGGGCGGGCTCGGGGGGCCGGCGTGACGCGGGATCGATAAACATAGCACAGCGCGATGAGGCCGTTGCTGCTGATAGTAGAATGGTTGCGGGCGGGCCCCCCCGCATTGCGGTGTGGTCAACCTGGTCAGGTCCGGAAGGAAGCAGCCACAGCCATTTCCCGTGAGTGCCGGGGTCCCGGCTCGCCCAACGGTCCGATGCGGCCTGCCGTTCGACCCCCCGTCGTCGCAAGCCTTTCGGTCTCAATCCTTTAGGTCTCAACCCTTTCCGGATGGTTGCCCGGCCACCGAAGCAGCCCGAGTTGATGCGCCCATGACCCATCAGGTGCTTGCCCGGAAGTGGCGGCCACGAGACTTTGAAACGCTGGTCGGCCAGCAGCATGTCGTTCGCGCGCTCACCCATGCGCTCGCGAGCGGCAGGCTGCACCACGCTTATCTGCTGACTGGCACGCGGGGGGTGGGCAAGACCACCATCGCCCGAATCCTGGCGCGTGCGGTCAATTGCGAAACCGGCGTGACCGCCCGCCCTTGCGGCCAGTGCTCGGCCTGCGGCGGGATTGATGCAGGCCGGTTTGTCGACTACATCGAGCTTGACGCAGCCTCAAACCGCGGCGTCGACGAAATGACGCAACTCCTCGAAAACGCGGTCTACGCGCCCAGCGCCGGGCGCTACAAGGTCTACGTGATCGACGAAGTGCACATGCTGTCCACGCACGCTTTCAATGCGATGCTGAAGACGCTTGAAGAACCCCCGCCTCATGTGCTGTTCATTCTGGCGACCACCGACCCGCAAAAGGTTCCGGTCACGGTTTTGTCGAGGTGTCTGCAGTTCAATCTGAAAAACATGACGCCGGCTGCGATCGCCTCGCATCTTGCCGAGGTGCTCGATGCCGAACGCATTGCCTACGACGCGCCGGCGCTTGCCCTGATCGGGCGCTCTGCCGGCGGCAGCATGCGCGATGCGCTGTCCTTGCTCGATCAAGCGATTGCCTATGGTGGCGGCAGTGTGGCCGAGGGGGCCGTGGGCGAAATGCTCGGCTCGGTTGACCAGGGTCGGATCGACGCGCTTTTTGATGCGCTGGCCAACGCAGACGGCGCGGCACTGATTGGGGTCGCTGACGCCATAGCCGAAGCGGGTTCGTCATTCGAGCGTGTGCTCGATGAGCTCGCGCTGCGGCTGCATCGTGTGGCACTGGTCCAGGCAGGCGTGCGTGTGGACGAGGCCAGTCTTGAGGCCTGCGAGCGGCACGCCCGGCAGTTTGCACCTGAAGATGTACAGGTCTACTACCAGATCGTGATCCATGGCGCGCGCGACCTGCCCCTTGCGCCCGATCCGCACGCCGGGTTTTCCATGACGCTGCTACGGCTGCTTGCCTTTCGTCCGGAAGGGGGCGGGTCGGAGCCACCGGTCCCCGCCGCAGGGGGAGGTGCCCGGTCTTCGCCCGACAAACCGGTTGGCGTACCGCGCTCGCCGGGGACGGCCACCGGAACGCAGGCGCTCCAGGCGCTTCGCGCAGCCACCTCGTCGCGACCGGCGAGGGGTACGACGACCCCCGGGGCCATGCGCGAGGCCTCTGCTCCGGCCGAAGCAAGCGATCGGCGACAGCCCGCAGCCTCGCCCGAGGTCGCGCCTTCCGGGGCCAATCCGCCGCGGGGCCTTCGGGTCGATGCAGAGCTGGCTCCTGCCGTCCCCAACACCAACAGCCGCGCCGAGCTCGCGCCCGCCATGCCCGAGGCCAGTCCGGCTTCCCACCCATCGTCCGAGGGCATGGGGTCGGGCGCCGCTCCAGGTGGTGGCGCACCCGTTTTCTTCGATGGCGACTGGCCCGCGCTCGCCCGTCGGTTGGCTGCGACCGGTCTTCTTGGCCAGTTTCTTCAGCAAAGCGAACTCCTATCTTTCGATCAGGACGGGTTTCGGGTCCGGGTGCCGATCCGGCCGCTCGCCGAAGCCGGTACCGTCGCTCGGGTCCGGGACGTGCTCTCGCAGCACTTTGGCCAGCCGATTCGTTTGCAAGTCGAAGTCGGCGCTGTAGCCGGGGTGACCGCAGCGCGGGTCGTCGAGCAGGAACGCGGCGAACGTCTGGAGGCAGCGCGGGAGTCCCTTGAATCCGATCCGTTCGTCCGGTCGCTGCTCAGCGATCTTGGCGGACGCATTCTTCCCGACTCGGTGCTGCCGGTTCCCGGTGGTGCAGGTTGAGTCGCAGCCCTTTTTGCAGGAGATTGACCGATGATGAAGGGACAGCTTGCGGGTCTCATGAAACAGGCCCAGCAGATGCAGGACAACCTCAAGCGCGTGCAGGAACAACTCGCCGAGGTCGAGGTTGAAGGTCAGGCCGGTGCCGGACTGGTGAAGGCGGTGGTCAACTGCCGCAACGAAGTTCGGCGACTCACCATTGACCCCAGTCTGCTTGCCGACGATCGCGACATGCTCGAGGATCTGGTGGTGGCTGCGCTGAATGACGCGCTGCGGCGTGCCGAGCAGACTGCCTCGGAGCGGATGGGGTCGGTCACTGCCGGCCTGCCGCTGCCCCCCGGCTTCAAGATGCCGTTCTGAGCGCCAGGGCGTCACCGGGCATGCAATGAAGGGGCTGGCTGCGCTCGACCGGCTGACGGCGGCACTGAAGCGCCTGCCTGGGGTCGGGCCGCGCTCGGCGCAGCGCCATGCGTTCTATCTTCTCCAGCATGACCGCGAGGGCGCTGAGCAGCTCGGGCGCGCGCTCGCCGATGCGTTGGTCCAGATTCGTCATTGCGCGCGCTGCAATACCTTCAGCGAGGCCGAGCTCTGTGACACGTGTTCCTCGCCGCGCCGCGACCCATCACAGCT
>RFXC01000098.1 GCA_009921765.1 Betaproteobacteria bacterium
CCGGGGGGCTGCATGGTGCACAACCCGGGTTATGACTTCAACGACCAGATCATCGAGCCCGCAGCCCGGCTCTGGGCGACGCTGGTCGACCGCTATCTGGCCGCAGGCCCGTCTTCGCCTGTCGCGGTGACACGCTGATGGGTCGACACGCGGCGCTGACGCGCTGACGGGTTGTCGCAGCGACGGGGTTCAGGCAACATCGCCAGCTCGATCGATTGCCAATTCTCCTCGCGAAGCCATTCCAGCGGAAGGGCGTTTGCGCTTCGGCATGCCAGACCTGCACCATCAGCCTCCCTCCAGCGCGTCATTCAAACCGCTTCGCCGTGAAGACGATCGCCTCCTGACCGGGCGTGGCCGGTTCACGGCCGACATCCAGGTTGAAGGCGCGCTTCATGTCGCCTTCGTGCGAAGTCAGCATGCGCGTGGGCGGCTGCTGGCGATCGACACTCGCGACGCGCTTCTTTTGCCAGGGGTGGTTGCGGTATTCACTGCGACCGAACTCGGGGCGTTGTCGATGCCGGCCGTCAACCCGCTCTTGCCGCTCGAGCGCAGCGAATCGTTTGATCTGCTGGCGCGCGATCGCGTGACCTGGTCCGGGCAACCGTTGGCGATTGTGGTGGCGCAGTCCAGGGCGCTGGCGCTTGCGGCGGCAGATCGGGTTGGTGTCGAGGTCGACCCGGAGCCCGCTGTAGCCGATTGTGACGGTACCGGCCACACGATTGCACAGGTCCAGCATCGCTACGCTTCGAGCAAGCCGCAGGGCGCGGCGCAAACGCCCGGCACAAGCGTTTCGGCATCGCTCGATTCACCCAGACTGGTGGCGATGGCGCTCGAGCCTCGGGCGGTGGTGGCGGAGGTGCACGCGAAAGAAGATCGCATCACGGTGTGGCTTGCCTCGCAGTCACCCTCCCGCGCGCGCGACGACATTGCGCGCACGCTGGGCCTCACCCGTGACCAGGTACGCGTGATTGCGCCCGATGTGGGGGGCGCGTTCGGTGCGCGCGCGTCGGTCGTACCCGAAGACCTGCTGGTGCCCTGGGCGGCATGGCGGCTGCGTCGATCGCTTCGGTGGGTGGCGAGCCGTTCGGAAGAGTTCACCGCTGGCATGCATGGGCGAGGATCGACGATACAGGGGCAACTGTCCGTTTCGGCAGATGGGCTGCTGCAGACGCTCGATGCGCAACTGCATTTCGCGCTGGGAGCCTGGATGCCGTTTTCATCGGTGGTGCCACTTCGTAACGCGGCACGAATTCTGCCCGGTCCCTACCAGGTTCAGGCGCTGTCGGTTCAGGGCAAGGCGACCCTGTCGAACGCGTCGGCCGTCAACATCTATCGCGGCGCCGGTCGGCCGGAAGCCGTGCTCCTTACCGAAGTGCTGATCGAGCGCGCGGCGAGGGCGCTGCGACTCGACCCCGTGGAATTGCGGCGGCGCAATCTCATTGCTGCCCAGGCCTTGCCCTACCTCACGCCGACTGGCGAAACCCTCGACTCCGGTGACTACCCGGCGTTGCTTGAACGCGCCAGTGGGCGCTTTGATTACCCGCGGGCGCGCCGCGAGCAGGCGCTTCGGCGCCGCGCTGGCGAATGCGTCGGAGTGGGGATTGCCCTTTACGTGGAGCCCTGCGGGCAAGGGTGGGAGAGCGCACGGATCACGCTTCACGACACCGGTCGGGTGACGGTGGCAAGTGGTTCGCCAGCCCAGGGGCAGGGGCATGCGACCGCCTTTGCGAGGATTGCGGCCGAAGCGCTGGGATGCGATGAATCCATGGTCGACGTCGATCTGGGTGACACTGCTGTGTGCCCCGACGGCGTCGGAGCGCTCGCCAGTCGCAGCACGGCGATAGGCGGAAGTGCCATCGTTGAAGCCTGCCGCCAGGCGCTCGCGCGTCGCGCCGCGGGCGACGCGCTGCCGCTTGCAGTCGAAACCCGATTCACCGCGCGCGAGTCCTGGGCAAGTGGTTGCGTCATGGCGCAGGTTGCGATCGACGGGGATACCGGCGAGCTGACCATCGAGCGGGTGGTGTGGGTAGACGACGCAGGACGCCTGATCCACCCTGCGCTCGCACACGGCCAACTGTTGGGCGGTTTTGCGCAAGGCATGGGCCAGGCGCTGATGGAGCGTGTGGTGTATGACGAAGCCGGTCAGCTCCTCACCGGTTCTCTGATGGACTACGCCGTGCCCCGTGCCTCAGACATGCCCGATGTCGTCATCGAGAGCCTGGGACAGCCCACTGGGTTCAATCTGCTGGGCGCGAAAGGCGTGGGTGAGGCGGGTTGCATCGGCGTACCGGCGGCAATCATGAATGCCGCGCTCGATGCGCTATCGCCCTGGGGCGAGGCAGACCTGCAATTTCCGCTCACTGCGCCGAGGTTGTGGCAGGCGTTGTCGGCCTTGCGTTCAGCTTCGATGGGAAGGCTGCCATGACCCGCCGCATCATCGCCTTGCGGGTCAATGGGCGTGAATGTGTTCTGGAGGTCGACGCAGCCGAGCCCCTGATAGAAACGCTGCGTGAACGCTGTCAGCTCACCGGTACCCATCAGGGCTGCGATACCGCACAGTGCGGCGCGTGCACGGTGGTGGTGAACGGCGCGCCCATCAAAAGCTGCAACCGGCTGAGCGAACAGAGCGACGGCTGCGATGTGCTGACCATTGAAGGGTTGGGGGGCGAGGGCGATCAGCTTCACCTCATCCAGCAGGCGTTCAGCCGTCACCACGCCCTGCAGTGCGGATTCTGCACGCCGGGTTTCGTGATGCGCACGCTTGCGATGGTGGACGAGGCGGTTGAGCCTGAACCGGTTGCAGTCCGTCAAGCCCTGAGTGGCAATCTTTGCCGCTGCACGGGTTATGAGGGCATTGTGAAGGCAATTTGCGAAGTCCTGCCAGACCTTCGTCGAGCACGCGTGGCGGACCGCAACGTTGACCGGATATCCAGCGAGCAACCTGGCCGCGGGCGTCTGAGTTCGCCTGTCATGGTGGATGCGAACCGCACGCCCGATGCACCGCTGTCGGGCCCGATCCACTGCCGGCCGATTTCGATCGTCTCAGCCATGGAGAGCCTGCGCGCTGGTCCGGAGGCGCGCCCCCTGGCGGGTGGCCAAAGCCTGCTGCCCTCGATGCGACTTGGTCTCGCGGCGCCCACGCATCTGATCGATCTGCAGGACATCGAGGAACTTCGGGCGCTTCGCGCCGGGGCTGAGCATCTTCTGATTGGGGCGATGGTGCCGCATGCACGCGTGGCCGCGGACCGGGGTGTGATCGAAGGTTGGCCGATGCTTGCGGCGCTGGCCGGCGGGATTGCCGACCAGCAGGTCCGCTCGGTGGGGACACTGGGCGGCTCGCTCGCAAACAACGATCCCGCTGCCTGCTGGCCCGCGGGTGTGCTTGCCAGCGGCGCGACCGTGGTGACCACAAGCGCCCGGATTCCGGCGGATGAGTTTTTCAAGGGGATCTTCGCGACCGCGCTTGCTGCGGATGAATTGATCCTCGGCGTCGAGTTTCCGCGCCCGATCGCCGGTCGCTACCTGAAGTTTGAACAGCCGGCCTCGCGCTTTGCGCTGGTGGGCGTTTCGGTGGTGCGTTTTCCCGGGGAAGTGCGCGTCGCGCTCACCGGCCTGGGCGGGGGGGTATGCCGCTGGCCGGAGGCCGAGGCGCGCCTGGCCGAGCGCTTCGGGCGCGCGGCGCTGGAAGGCCTGTCACTGGATCCGGCCTGTGCGTACGGCGATCTTCACGCGCCTGCCGAGTATCGTGCCCATTTGGCGGCTGTACTGCTCAAGCGTGCTGTCGGCGAACTGTCGCCCGACTGAGCGGTACCCCTCCATGCGGAACCGCTCGCCGTCGCAATGATCCGATGCGGGTATCGTTATGCAGTAGGCGTCGGTCCGACGCAGTCGCCAGATCGTTATCGGGAGGAACTCCACCATGCCCAACACGCTTCGTTATGGCGCGCCCATCAATCTGGGCGGGTGGCTGGAGACGCATGCCCACCGGCTCAAGCCTCCGGTGGGCAACCAGCAGATCTGGCCCGACTCCGATCTCATCTGCACGGTAGTGGGGGGGCCGAACCAGCGGACCGATTTTCATGATGACCCCTTCGAGGAATACTTTCATCAGTTTCGCGGCAATGCGTCGCTGCTGGTGGCCGATCGGGGAAAGATCGAGCGTATTCCTCTGCGAGAGGGCGACGTGTTTCTGCTCCCGGCGCATGTCCGGCATTCGCCGCAGCGCCCCGAAGCCGGCAGTCTTTGCACGGTGATCGAGCGAAGCCGTCCGGCAGGCACCATCGATGCCTTCGAGTGGTTCTGCTCGAACTGTGGGCATCTGGTCATGCGCCTTGAGATTCAGCTGCAGAGCATTGTCGAGGACCTGCCCAGGACCTATGCCCGCTTCTACGACGCATCGCCTGCGGCGCGCACCTGCAGCCAATGCGGCACGGTTCATCCGGGTCGCGACTGGGCGACATGGCTGGAGGGGTGCGCGAAAACATGGCCGCAAACGGCCCTCTGAGGTGTGGGGGCTGACCCCTCTGGCGCGGGCCAGGCCACACCGGCGTTCGCCCCGCTCGCGCGAAGCGCGCCACCCGTCTAAGATACCGGCACCGTCCCCGGAGACCCGCCATGGAACTGACCCCCTCCCAACGCGAGCAATTCGAACGCGACGGATACCTGTTTTTTCCGTCGCTCTTTAGCGCCGCCGAAATGAAGGTGCTGCGCGACGAGGTCCCGCGCATCTACGCCGAACATCGCCCCGAGATCGTTCGCGAGAAGGACGGGGTTACGCCGCGCACCAGTTTCGCAGCGCACACGTACAGCGATGTGTTTGCGAAGCTCGCCCGCCATCCCCGCATGGTGCAACCGGTGCAGCAGGTTTTTGGCGAGCCGGTCTACATGCATCAGTTCAAGATCAACGGCAAGCAGGCCTTCGATGGCGATGTCTGGCAATGGCATCAGGACTTCGGCACATGGCATCGCGATGACGCCATGCCCGAGGCGCGCGCGATGAACGTCTCGATTTTTCTTGATGAGGTCAACGAGTTCAACGGGCCGCTCTGGTTCATTCCAGGCTCGCACCGTGAGGGTGTGGTTGAAGCCGGGCACGACACCCGAACCACCAGCTACCCGCTCTGGACGCTGGACAACTCAAAAGTTCGCGAACTCATCGATCGTGGCGGCATCGTTGCGCCCAAAGGGCCGCCGGGCTCGATGCTGATGTTCCATAGCTGTCTGGTCCATGGCTCACCGCCCAACATGAGCCCCTGGGATCGCGTCATCGTTTATTTGAGCCTGTGCGCGGTCAGCAACCACATCCGGCAGTTCAAGCGGCCCGAGTGGATCGCGCATCGAGACTTCACACCCATTCAGATGCTGGGCGATGACTGCCTGCTGCGCGAGGATGTTCACGGGCTGCCTTGGCCCACGGGGCTGCGGGCAGCCTGAGCGCCTCAGATTTCGTAGAACGTGGCAAAGTCGGAGAGCGGCGCGCGTTCGGTCCTGAACGAATTCCACTTCGAACCCTCATCGGCGTAGCCCAGCGACATGCCCGAATAAAGAATGTGCGTTTCGGGAATCTCGAGATAGGTCGACACCGTCTTGGGCCAGCGCGCCCAGATCATCTGCGGACAGGTGGCGAGGCCCCGCTCGACGGCAAGCAGCATGAACGTCTGCATCATCATGCCGACATCGGCCCACTGGGGCGGACCACAGCGGCGGTCCAGGCTGAAGAACAACCCGACCGGCGCGCCGAAGAAAGCGAAGTTTTCGCGCTGCATTTCCACTGCGCCATCCGGATCATCGGGAATGCCGGTTGCCTGAAATCTTTGCGACGCGGCGGTTGCGCGCCTCGCGTTGAGCGGCTCCCAGAGGTTCGGCGGATAAACGTTGTACTCCCCTTTTTCGCGCTCGCCGGCATCGAGCTTGGCCGCCATCACGCGCTTGAGCCCCGCCTGGCGTTCGCCCGCGATCACCTGAACGATCCAGGGCTGCAGGTTTCCGCCTGAGGGCGATTGCGCCGCCAGTTCCAGCAGTTCGCGCACCAATGCGCCGTCAACCGGACGATCAAGAAAGGCTCGAGTGGAATACCGCTGGCGGACCGCATCGGTGACATTCATCAGGACTACTCCAGGTCAGAAAGCTCGCGATGATAGCCAACCAAACCACCAGCCTCATCTTTGTGGCAGCATTTCCGGATGAGTCCTTGTCATCATCGAGTCAAACCGAATCGTAGTCGGGTGTTGCAACGGATGGGCGCGCTCCTGTTCGTCGCGGCGGTGGGTGGGCCGCTCTCAGCCTGTCAGGCCGCGACCGAGCCGTCTTCCAAGGAATCCCCCATGACCCAACGTTTCGGATTCCTGCCTCCGCCCCCGGGCGCTTTCGTCACGCAGGCGCTGGTGACGTGGGTCAACCGCAAGACCGGTGAGCGGTTCATCGCCCCGACGGGCGGCTGGCAGCCCCCAGATGGCAACTGGGCAATTGAAGACCCGTCTGCGCCGCGCCCGGGTGAGCCCGCTAGGCGCTCAGGAACTTCTCAATGACCTCGGGGTTTTTCATCAACCGGTCGGGGGTGTCGTGGAACTGCATCCGACCCGCCGACATGATGTAGATGCGGTCAGCCACGCTGCTTGCCAGCATGGCGTTCTGTTCGATCAGCAACACGGTGAGTTTCAACTGGCGCATTTTCTGCAGCGTCTCGCCGATCTGCTGGATCACGATGGGCGCAAGGCCGAGCGACGGTTCGTCGAAAATGCAGAACTGCGGATCGCCCATCAAACCGACCGATACCGCGACCATCTGCTGCTGCCCGCCCGACAGCGTACCCGCTAGCTGATTGCGCCGTTCCTTCAGGATGGGAAAGAGCTCGAAGCAGGAGGCCATGAGCTCGTCGCGTCGGCTGCGGTCGGTGAGCGAATAGCCGCCCATCAGCAGGTTCTCCTCGACCGACATCATCGGGAAGAGGCCCCGGCCTTCAGGCACCAGCGACAGCCCGCGCCGAATGAGGTCGTGTACGGGAACGTCGAGCGTGGACTGCCCCAGAAAGCTCACCGTACCCGCCGTTGGACGCACCAGCCCGGTGATGGCCCTCACGACCGAGCTCTTGCCAGCACCGTTTGGCCCGATCACCCCGACGATCTCGCCCTGCCGTACCTCAAGGCTCACTTTGTCAACGGCCAGAAACGGGCCATAGCGGATCTCGAGGTCGCGCACCTCAAGCATGGCGGGTCCCCAGATATTCATCGATCACGCGCTTGTTGCGCAGGATCTCGGCCGGCGGCCCGTCAGCGACCTTTTCACCGGCGATCAGCACCATGACCCGGTCTGCGAGCTCGCGAATGACGCGCATCGTGTGTTCGATCACGAATATCGAACAGCGGGCGCGCAGCTCCTTCAAAAGCTGGATCATCTCGGTGACTTCGGTCACCGCAAGGCCCCCAACGGGCTCGTCGAGCATGATGAGCCGGGGCTTGAGCACCAGCCGCATCAGTAGCTCCAACCGTCGCTGCTCGAACAATGTGAGACTGCCTGCATCGACATCCAGCCGGGTGTCGAGCCGCAGCCACTCGGTGAGCTCACGCAGCTCGGCAGAATCCAGGCCGCGATGCGAGAGCAGCAAGCGCGCGTTGTCGATGTTTTGACGGACAGGCAATGCCGAGAACACCCTCACCGCCTGGTAGGTTCGGCAGAGCCCGATTTCCGCGAGCTGATGCGGCGTGCTTCCCGCAATATCGATGCCGGCGAAGCGAAGCGTTCCCGAGTCGGGGCGGATGTGCCCGCTCACCATGTTCACGAACGTGGTCTTGCCCGATCCGTTGGGGCCGATCATGCCCAGCGTTTCGCCCGTGACCGAATGCCCGTCGACGTTCTTCAACGCCACCACGCCGCCGAAGCGTTTGGAGAGCCCGCTCACCTCGAGCAGCCGCTCGCTCATACCCGGCTCTCCTGCACGCGTGCGCTGTCGGTCATGGCTTTCTGCGTGCGGCGCCGGCGCGCAAGCCAGGCGCCGTAGATGCCGCCCGGCATCAGCAACGTGACCACAATGATCAGTACGCCCGACAGGATGTCCTTGAAGGCTTGCAGATCCTGCAGCAGGAATGGAATGGGCGCGAGGATGGCGGTGCCAATGATGGGACCCGCAATGGTTCCCCGCCCGCCAAAGGCGACAAACAGCCAGATGTTCATCGAGACCAGCACATCGAAGGCACGGGGCGAGATAAATCCGATGTAGACCGAGTAGAAGCAGCCGCCCACCCCAGCGTAGAGCGAGACGATGAAAAACGCGATGATCTTGCAGCGCACGACCCGGATGCCGATCGCCTCGGCGAGGATGTCGTCTTCGCGGATGGCGACGAACCGCTGGCCGAGTGGCGATCGCACGATCCAGGCGCAGATCAGGATGCCCACCACCGTGAAGAGCGCAATCATCAGTTCAAGGCCCAGCCCCTTCAATTGACCGCCAAACCAGTCGGGCGGGGAGATCTGGTTGATACCGGTGTCGCCATTGGTGTAGGTGGGAAAGAAAATGAACGCGAGCGTGAGCACCGTCTGGATCACGAGTGAGCAGAGGGTGAAATAAAACCCCTTCAAGCGCAGCGACGGCAGACCGAGCGCGACACCGGCGAGTGCGGCCATCACGGTGGCCACCGGCATCGCAAGCCAGAAAGACCAGCCGAGCTCGCGAGTGAGGTGCACCACCGCATAGCCTGCAATGCCCGCCACGCCTGCAAACATGAGCGGCATGAGGCCCACAAATCCGTACATCAGATTCATGCCGGTGGCCCACAACAGGCTGATGTAGGTCATGCCCAGCACGAACGCGAGAAACTTGTTGCCGTCGGCAATGATGGGCAGCGCGAGTGCCGCCGCAGCAAAAATCCAGAGCGCGCGATCCGAGGCGAGTTTCATCGTTTGAACAATCCGCTCGGCCGGAAGAGCAGAATGAGCAGCATCGCACCCAGGTAGGAGAAGGTGGCTGCGGTTGGACTGGCAAAGATGCTGACAATTGCCTGCGTGAAGCCGAATGTCATGCCGATCACGAGCGCGCCGATCACCGAGCCGGGCCCGCCGATGATCATGATCGCAAAAGCGGTGATCGACATGGTCCAGGCGACCGTCAGGTCATAGCTGTAGGCGAGGGCAAACAGAATGCCCCCCAGGAAAATGATCACCGACCCCAATACGAACGAGAGCCGGTAGATGGCGCGCACATTCACGCCCCGAAGCGCAGCCGCCTCGCGGTTCTGGAACACCGCGCGGAGCGCGCGGCCATAGGGGTGGTAGCGCAGCAGCACAAAGAGCAGCACGAGCACCAACAGACTCACGCCCATCACTACCAGGCGGTTGTTCGGCATGGGAAAGGGCCCGAACATGGTGATGCCCTCGATGATCGGCGGCAGCGTGAACTGGTCGCTCCACTTGGCGTAGGTGAGCGAAAAGATGCCGGTCATGATCTGCGTGAGACCGAGCGTGACCACGAAGTAGGCAACGTTGCGGTTGGGTGTGTCGTAGAGCCTGCGGATGAGGATCCACTCGAGCAGATAGGACAGCGCGGTGCCCAGTATCAAGACCCCGGCTGCGGCCGCAAGACTGGTCCAGCCGAAGGAAGCGGTGAAGGTCCAGGCCGTGAGCGAGGCCAGCAGGAAAAACTGGCCGTTGCTCGCATTGGGCAGCCACACGCAGCCGTAAACAATCGTGACACCAGCTGCCACCAGCGCAAAGATCGCGCCCAGAATCAGCCCCGTCGACAGCGTCGACATCAGGATCAGAATCTGGGCGTCGGTCATGGCGGGCTCACTTCACCAGGTCGTAGACCGGGATGACCTCCGGATCCCACTCGATGTAGAAGCGCTGCTTGGACTGATAGCTGCGCTTGCCGTTCACCGAGACGATTTCCTGGAAGTACATGTACTCCTTGCGGGCGCCGTTCTTGTCGAACACGATCGGCACGCCGCTGGTCCGCTCCTTGGTATTAAGGGCGGAAATGGCATTGCGCAGCTTCTCGCGGTCGTCGGCGGTGCCGGCAGCCTCGATCGCCTCCTTGAAGATGTAGGGCGTCACGTAGCAGTAGTTCTCCACGTAGGACGGCGGCCGGTTGTTGGCCGCGTCAAAGCGCGCGATGAAGTCTTTGCCGGACGGGGTGAGCGAATCGAGCCCCACATCAAAGAAGGTTCCGTAGATCGACCCCACGCTGCGCTGCCCCCAGCCGAACACCTGGGTGGTGATGCCGTAGGGGTGGATGATCTGCTGCGGCTTGATGCCCAGATCGAGCAGCTGGTTGGTGATCACGTTGTCGAAGGCGCCTGCTCCGCTCACGATCACGTAATCGGGGGCCGCGGCACGCACTTGCGCGGCCTGCACGGTGGCGTCGCTTGAGCCCTGCGGGAACATGATGTCCGCCACGATATTGAGCTTCGAGCGCGGCGCCTGATAGCGAAAGCCCGCCATGATGGCGCGCATGAGCGCAGCGTCGGAATGCATGAGCGCAACCTTTGCGCCAGGCTTCACCTGCTCGATGTACTTTGCCATCGCATAGCCCCAGCCGGCGGCATCGGGCTCGATACGGAAGGTGTAGCGTGTTCCGGGCTTGGTGAGCTGCGGGAAGGCCGCTACCGGCACCAGGAACGGAATTTTCTGCTGCTCGGCATAGCCATACATCGCGAGTGCCACGTCGGAGCTGGTGGGGCCGCTGAGGGCCAGCACCTTGTCGTTGATGTCGAGGTTGCGCGAGGCGGCCAGTGCCTGATCGGACTTGGTCTGATTGTCGGTCACGATGAATTCGAGCGGTCGGCCGAGCACACCCCCCGCCTTGTTGATTTCATCGGTGGCGAATTTCAACCCTGCCACGCAGCTGGTGCCAAAGAAAGTCCAGGGGCCGGTGAGTTCGGTGACGAAACCGATCTTGATCGGACGTGGACTCTGCGCAGCGGCGGGCGCCGCACACAGCGCCGCCGCAGCGAGCGCGATCGCCGAGGCGCAGGTCTTGAGCTTGATGTTCATGGTCTCCTCCTTGGTTTGGGGTGTTTTCTTGTCTGTCCGGCAAACGCTGCGCCCGCTGCACGGGTGGGGTGAGCCCGCCCCGCCGGGGGCTACTTGAGCAGCCCCGCGAGTTGCAGCGCGCGTCGGATCCGGTCGAGCTCGGACTGCGGCAGTTTCATGAGGGGCGGACGCACCACCGCCCGGGGCAGCTTGCCCAGCATGACGAGCGCCTCCTTCATGCGGTTATGCATGTCAACCCAGGGTTCGCTGTAGAACACTTCGGCGGTGGGGAAGATCCGGTCGCTGATCTGGCGCGCAAGCGCCAGGTCTCCCGCCTGAACGGCGCGAAAGAGCTGCGCCTGCAGATCGGCAATCACCGAACCGCTGCCGGAAAGTAGGCCCTTGCAGCCCAGCACCAGCGAGGTGAACAGCCAGGCACTGTGCGTGGTGAGAACATTCACGGGTCGGGCGAGCGACTGCAGCACCCGGACCTGGCGCTCATGGAGTTGCGGATTGGCCGACCAGTCTTTGATCGCCCTGACGGTAGGCACCTGCTCGATGATTTTCAGGAGGGTGGGCAGGGGGTAGCCCTGGCCGCCCGAGAGCGGATACTGGAAAGCAATGAGCGGCAGGTCGGTGACCTCGGCGATTCGCCGGAAGTGCTCCACCGCCATTTCCGGCCGCTGGCCGAAGGTGTAGATGCCAGACGGAAATACCAACAGTGCGGATGCGCCGCCGGCATGCGCCATTTTCGCGATGCGTTGCGCTTCGAAGCTGCCCTCGGCATAGACGCCCTGGACCACATGAGTGCGTCCGGCCATTTCCTCAACGGTGATGTCGAGGATACGGCGCTGCTCGTCGAACGTGCAGCTCGCCACCTCCGACGCATGGGCGTTGGTGGTGATGGCGGTGACGCCAGGCACCGAGGCCACGTCGCGGATGTGAGCGCGGTAGTTGGCTTCGTCGATCGAGAAATCGTCGAAGAACGGCAGCAGAACGGCGGGGATGACGCCTTCGGGCTGATAGCTGGACATTGTGTCGGGGTCCGAAAATGGGCTGGCGGGAACCCTACACCGCTATCGACCGATGGAGCAAGCCTGACAGGCGAGTCGGCCGGCCGAACCGTTCCGAAGTCTGTTACGCGCGGGTTGTATCTGGAGGCAGCCGGTAGATGCGGCACGCGGTGTCATGAAGAATCGCGCGCTGCTCGGCAAGCGGCCTGTCGTTCACGCACTGCCGGAACACATCGAACAACGAACGGTAATCGGTCCAGAGCTTTTCAACCGGGAAGTTGCTTCCGAACATGCAGCGATCGGCCCCGAACCAGGTGATGGCCTCGCTGACGATGGGCTGCCAGATGTCGACGGCGCATCGGCGCGAGAATGTGCTGAGCGCTGACAGCTTGGTGCTCACGTTCGGGCAGGCGGCGAGCGCCTGAACGCCCGAGCGCCAGGCGGCCAGCGTCGGGGGCTCGCGGTCGGTCAGCATGCCGGCGTGAAGCAGAACAATCTGCAGGTCCGGAAACGCCTGGGCGAGGTCGGCTGCGTCCTGCATCTGGCTGGGAAACACCTGCAGTTCGAACACCAGTCCGCGGTCGCACACTTCGGCGAGCCCGCGCCGCCAGGCCGGGTCGCGCACCCAGTCCGGGCGCGCGGCAAAACAATATTGAGGGTTCGTGTGCCAGTGGAGTTGCTGACGGATACCACGCAGAAGCGGGCTCTTCATCTGCGCGTCGAGCAGATCGGCCACGTTTGGGTCGGCCAGGTTGGCGCCAGCAACGATGGCGTGCGGAAAGCCGGATTGCTCGGCGATCGACTGCACCCAGCGCACTTCCTCGAGCTCGCCCCCCGGGGGCCAGTTGGTCTGAACATAGACCGAGCGCGTGACACCAGCTGGGTTGCAGTCAGCCAGAAATTCGGCAGCCAGGTAGTCACGGCGAATGGGCTCGTAGGCGCCGAAAATTCGTGGTACCGGTGGACCGTCCAGCCAGGCCAGATCGGCGCGGCGCCAGAGATGGTGGTGGGCGTCAACGACAGGGTGAGGGTAGGGCGCGTTCATGGGCCGCATTGACCCAGCGAACCGGGGGGTCTGTCAAGGGCCTGACGGCCGCGTGGGGGATTCGGCGCATCGGCGGGCTGGTTTACGGACAATCCTGTGCTCGCCCACCCATGCGGTCGCCGATGTCATTGCCCGAGGCCCAGGTTTCCGACTTACCCGTTCGCTCCTCCGCGCCCTACCGGCCGGGTGAGGAGATCAACCTGCTCGCTCTGCAGCAGGCGCTTCAGGGGCTGGACTGCGACACGTCCGGCCTGGCACGCGAGCGCGCAGCCGCCGATTTTCACTGGTATAGCCCAGTGCTTGCTGCCGCGCTGGCCGGGCGTCTTCCCGACCTGGTTGTGCGGCCGCGAAGTGTGGAGGAGGTGCTCCAGGTGGCAGCGGCCTGCGTCAAGCACCGCATACCGCTCACCGTTCGCGGCGCAGGCACCGGGAACTACGGCCAGTGCGTACCGCTCCATGGCGGCGTGAGCCTGGATATGACGGGCCTCAACCGGGTGCTGGAGCTGGCCGACGGTTGGGCGCGCGTCGAGGCAGGCATCGTGATGTTCGACCTGAACGAGGCGGCGCGCAAAACCGGCCAACAACTCCGGATGTGGCCCAGCACCGAGCGGATTGCCACGCTGGGCGGGTTTATCGCAGGCGGACACTCGGGGATCGGCTCGATTCGTCACGGCATCCTTGCCGATCCCGGCAATGTGCGCGCATTGCAGGTGGTGACCCTCGAAGATCCGCCCAGGCTGGTCGAATTGCAAGGTGCCGACATCCAGAAGGCGCATCATGCCTACGGCACCAACGGAATTCTGGTGAGCGTGGATATTGCCCTCACCGGAGCGGTGGACTGGCAGCATGTCATCGCGCTGTTTCCCGATTACCCGGCTGCTCTCCAGTGTGCGCTCGACATCGGCGAGCGCGTCTGTCAGGCAGGCAGCGGTGCGCTTGATGTGTTCCAGTTGTCCACCGTGGAGCGGCGCATCACGCCCTACTACGACGGCCTGCGCGAGCGGCTGCAGGACCAGGATGCGATCTTCGCCCAGGTGGCACCGGCATCGATTGCTGCCTTCGAGGCTTGCGTACGGGCGGCGGGTGGCAGTGTTGCCGTGCGCGGTACCGAATCCGAGCTGATCGCTGCGGGCCTTCCCCCAGCCACCGAGTGCGCGTACAACCACACCACGCTGCAGGCGCTCAAGACCGATCGCGGCGTCACCTATCTTCAGGTGGCCTATCCCGTGCCCTTTGATCCCCGACTCGTGGCTGCGCAATGCGAGCGGTTCGGTGACGAGGTGCTGATGCACCATGAATTCAGTCAGGCGGGCGGCGCGCTGACGGTTTTCGCGCTTCCGCTGGTGCGCTATTTCGATGAATCGCAATTGCGAGATCTGATCGCCTCCTTCGAGGCCGACGGCTGCCTGGTGTTTGATCCGCACACCTGGGTGCTGGAAGACGGCGGTATGAAGCAGGTCGATGAATTGCAACTCGCCTTCAAACGCCAGGCAGACCCCCTGGGGCTGATGAATCCGGGGAAGGTTCGGGCCTGGGATGAACGTGTGCTGGG
Organism: Betaproteobacteria bacterium; assembly: GCA_009921765.1. The sequence goes on from RFXC01000098.1 coordinate 14,573, forward strand.
CATTCCCGGCGGAACCCTTTAAGGACTCTTGGTCATGTCCTCGCCCGACCCCCGTACCGCCCAGCCGCTTGCCCGCTATGCCGCATGGCGGCGAGCGGGCGACCTCGTGCTTCTTTCCGGCGTGATTGCCGTTGAGCCCTCGACCGGTACGATCGTGCGTGGCTACGCCGATATTCCGCCGGCAGCGCGTGCGCTCATCGGACAAACCGGCGAGTTCTCGACCGATGCCAAGGAAGGCCCGGTGCTGGCGCAGACCTGGTTTGTGCTCGATCGCATTCGCGCCACGGTGGAAGACGCTGGCGGCTCCATGGCGGACGTGGTGAGGCTGGTTCAGTATTTCCGCAATCTCGACCACTTTCCGCTCTACAGCCGGGTGCGAAAGCTGTTTTTTCCGGGCGATCCGCCCGCCTCCACGGTGGTGGAGGTGAGCGAAATGCTGCCGACCGCCGACATTCTGATC
>RFXC01000099.1 GCA_009921765.1 Betaproteobacteria bacterium
CGGCGGCAACCTCCGGATCAGAGCAACAGGCGCCACGAGCGACATCACGCTGGGCGACTTGGCAGCTGCCTCGGGCAGCGCCGCAATCGTTGCCGGGCGCAGCATTCTGGATGCCGATACGCTCACCGGTACGCCGCTTGCAAGCGATAGCGATCGGGACATCACCGCCGCCTCCGTCAGACTCACCGCAGCGGGTTCGGTGGGCGTGTTGGGCGCGAGCGCCAATGCGATCGAGACCGAGGCGGTCACGCTGGCCGCCGCGGCAGCAGCGGGCGGCATCAACATCATCGACGAAACGGCACTCACCATCGGTTCGGTGCCCTCGGTCGAGGTGAACCGGGTAACCAACACGGGCAGCGTCACCGCCGAGCCTGCAACGGCCGAGGCGGCGTTGGCCGGCTTGAGCACGGCGGCATCGAGCAACGGCAGCATCGTGGCCCGTGCGACGGCGCTCACGGTCAGCAACGCGGTGAGCGCGAACGGTTCGGGCAACGTGCTGCTGCAGGCCGAGGCGGGAACGCTGGCGGTCAATGCGGCCGTGAACTCGGGAAGCGGCCACATCAGCGTACTGTCGAGCGGGGCGCAGACCTACAGCGCTGCGGGTGACATCACCGCGGGCTCGCGAGTTGAGGGTGCAGCCACAGTGCGCGGCACGGTCGATATCGAGGCCGCCGCGTCCATCACCATGAATGCGGGTACCGAGTTCGCAACCGACGGCGGCAACCTCCGGATCACCGCAACGGGTGCAACGAGCGACATCACGCTGGGCGATGTGGCAGCTGCTTCGGGCAGCGTCGCAATCGTGGCCGGGCGCAGCATTCTGGATGCCGATGCGCTCACCGGTACGCCGCTCGCCAACGACAGCGATCTGGACATCACGGCCTCCTCCCTCAGGCTCACCGCAGCAGGCTCGGTGGGTGTGCTGGGCGCAAGCGCGAACGCAATCGAGACCGAGGTGGTCACGCTGGCCGCAGCGGCTGCGGCGGGCGGGATCAACGTACTCGATGTGAGCGCGCTGACAATCGGCGCAGTGCCATCGGTCGCTGTGAATCGTGTGGTGGGCTCCGGCGACGTGACGGCTCTGCCGACCCCAGCGGAACGCACGCTGGAAGGTCTGAGCACCGCAGCATCGAGCAACGGCAGCGTTGTGTTGCGCTCGACCCAGCTGACAGTGAGCAAGGCCGTGAGCGCCGGTGGATCAGGCGATATTGATATCGAGGCCGGTGGGCCAGGCGCTTCGATGGCGATCCTCGCGGACGTACGATCTGCGGGTGGACGGATTACGGCGCGTGCCAGCGATTCGGTTCAGGTCGGTTCGCCTGAAACGCCAGGTGTTCAGGTGGCTCCCGGTGCGTCCTCAGGGACCGCGCTGGAATGGGTGGCCGGTGGCCGAATCGTCATCGATCCGTCGGCCAACCTGATTGGAGCCGGTGTTCAGAACCCGCTTGTCTTGCCCAAGGTTCTGTTCCGAACAACGACGCCCGGCAGGGATATGGTCATTCGGGATCAGCCCGCCACCGGCTCGGACACTGCGCTGCAGCTCGTGGTGCAGGGAGGGTTCGACACTGCGATTCGGGGCTTTGACACGCTGATGCTGGGTGGCCCGGAGAAACTCGGCGAGATCCGTTTCGAGAATGTGCCCACCCTCGAGTTTGGTGGGCGGGTTGAGTTCAACAGCCCCGTCGACTTGACTGCCAACACGATCGTCGAGTCCAAGGGTGTGCTGCTCGCGGCAGGACCGAGCTCGGTCAGTTCCGATTCGTCTGCCACGCTCCTGCTGCGTCCGGTGAACCAGTCGGATGCGATTCGGATTGGCGGCGAGACACCCGCACGCAACGGCGAATACGTGGTCGACGACGCAACGCTTTCAGCCATCGGCACGTATAGCGGGAGAGTGATCGTCGGTTTCGATACGACGAATGGTGCAGGTGGTCGAGGCCCGGTCACTGTCAGCGGCAGAGTCGACTTGAAGAGTCCGCTGACCGTCTACGGTCAGAGCCTGGTGATGGAGGCCGGCTCCCGTCTGTCTGCCGTTGACCTGCAGGTACGGTTGACGGGTGACGCCTCGATTTCCGAATTGCGGTCAGACCAGTCGATCGCGCTGCAAAGCTCGGGCGGGTCCATCCGGTCGGTGAACTCCAGCGTGCTGAACATCGGCAGCCTGACCGATGGGCAGGTACCGATGTTTGTGCTGTCCGGACGCGGAGCGGCGATCGGATCGGGCGACGCCGTCTTGAGGGCGGCTGCGAGCGCGGTCAATGTCAGGGTCCCCAGCGGCGTGGCGGATCCTGTCCGACTCGCCGACGGGCGAACGCACTATTTCGGGCAGGACACCGAAGGCGGACGTTATCTGATGCTGGAGGTCACGGCACAGACATTCCGCCACAACCCCGCCATCCAGGATACTGCGGGTGACGGCTGGCAGTACGTGCAATCGGGCCGGGTCTCGTCGATTCAGCGGACAGACTTTTCCAGCGCTTCCCTGCTCGCCAGCCTGCGCTCGGCGGTTGCCCTCCCCCCGAGCTCATCCGGGGCTCCGGTCGGGTTTGTGCCGGTGCTCAAGCAGCTCAATGAAGGGACCCGCAGATACCTGGAGACGATTGCGACCTCCCCCCCTTCCGGGTTGTATTCATCTGGCATCGGGAGTCGTGACCGCGATGACGTTCTTCCGCTCGATGACTTGTTCGACCCCCTCGCAGCCGACCACCAGGACAACCCCGCGCGACTTGAGAACGCCTGGCTGCTGGGATCACATTCCTACGTACCGATGGCGACCGGAATCGACGCCGGCGGATCGCGCACATCCAACCTATGGACTGATGATGATGAATTGGCCATTTGACTTGAGACGACTGTTTCAACCGCGGAACGTGAGCCGTAGCTTTGGGCGAGCGTTTTCCCTGAGGCGCTTTCTCGATGTGCCCAAGGCTCTGCGAGCCGCAGGCGCTTCGGTGTTCGCAGCAGTCGTCGTCGCGGGTTGCGGCGGAGGGGGAGGCGGAGGAGCTAGCGACTTTTTGGTTACCGTTGACGGTTCGACCGCAGCGCTGTCTGGTCGCTTTGAGGGCGGTGACGTTGTCCTCAAGAACCTTTCAGACAATTCGACCATCTCAATCTCCAGTGTGAGCGGGACTTATCGGATCCCTGGTTTCAAGGACCCAGGATCGAGCTCCGCGGTCATCGTGGATCGGCATCCGATCAATCAACTGTGCATCGCCCGAAGCGGTGCGGCCGAACTGTCAATGAGGCTCGAGTGTGTTCCCAAGCGCTTGAACGACACCGGCCTCGTCACCTGCCGGTCAGGCGCATCCTGTCCAACGGAAGATGCCGGTTCGGGGCGAGATGGCATCACTGCCCAACTACGAAAGGTGGGCAGTGCGCTCAGCCCGTTGGGATTTGATTACACGCGTCTCTGCAATAACGGTCAGGAGGAGGGCGGCCCGGAATGCAAGCTGACTGCGGACTCGACGCCGGGCAACGAACTTCGCGACTGGGGTTGCACGCGCGACAACCATACGGGGCTGGTCTGGCGGGTGGTGGGCTACGGTACCCGCTCAACCTTCGCCGAGGCTCGCGATCTGACCGCAGATCTTCAGAAAAACACCTGGTGTGGGCGGGCAGGATGGAATCTGCCCACAGCACACCAACTGCAGTCCGTGTTGAACAGCGCGGGTCCCGTGCAGGGCACGTATCGGATTGCGACATCGTTGGCCTTTTTGCCCTCTTTCAACTTCAGCGCGCGCAACCAGGCGGCCCAGCAAACGCCAACGGACCTGGTTGATATGAGCGGCTTCTGGTCCTCCGACTCGGCCTTCAACAACGCAGGCAATGCGTGGGCAGTTTCATTCGAAGGTGCAGGTCGCGTCGTGTTGCATCCCGCTGACCGCGCGCTCTATCTCGCGCCGGTCAGCACAGCCGATTTCCCGCAGCGTTTTTCCGATCCATACCATAGCCTCGATCGCTGGCAATTCGATGCAAAGGCAGGGACGCTCCTTGATCGGCGGAGCGGATTGATGTGGATGGTCTGCTCCGCAGGGCGCTCGTATAACGCGGCCACCGGCGCGTGTGATGGGGCAGGGGCATTCACCTTTGACCAGGCGCTCGCCCGTCCGGCCGCTGTCAATGCAGGCGCTGCGGCGGTGAACGGCGGCTACGCCGACTGGCGGCTACCCAACCGTGCCGAGCTGGGCAGTTTGATCGACCACCAGCAGCGGGCGCCGGCGGTCAGCAGCGATAACGCACTAACGCTGGCCTTGCGTCAGGATCTGGGCGTCAGTCCGGGGGCCTACTGGACATCATCATGGGTGCCCAGGGCAGGTTCGGGCGGCGACGTCTTCGTGGTTGATTTTGTGGATGGCTTGATTGGTCTGGCGCCACAGCTCGACCTGCAGTTGCGCGTACGTCTCGTGCGCGATGCGCGCTGAGCCGCCCCTGCATGCCTCCTGAAGCGGGCCGGCCGGGGGCATCCTGATTCGGGAGGGGTGGAGCCAGTCGAAAATTCGTGGGTCCGCGTTGATCAGGAGCCCGTGATCGGGTGCACGCCAACCGATCCCCTTGGGCGCGACGCTTTTGCCTGATCAAGAAGGTGTAGCGATCAATTCGACTGGCGTGCCGTGAAGATCTGGATGCTCGACCCAAACCGCTGGCAATCCATCCTGCGCATTCGTGTGGCGTACCCGAGCATTTCGACTGAGCAATGCTGAAGCCGAACCTACCAGATCATCAACCTCGATCGTGACGTACCGTAGACCCGGTTTGCCGGCTTCGCCAGCCTGTATGAGCGTCAGGTCGATATCTCCGATTGAACACCTCAGTGCCTTGCCCGCGATCCATGGACTGGTAGCGGCCCCGAGACCCTTCGCCCCTAGAAACGCTGAAAACGCACCCGCCGCCGCATCGACATCGGATACCACTGCTGTCAGACCTGCGATACGCCTCGCGTCGATACCGGGGGGCCTGTCAATGGCTTGATACGTCACCCCATCAAGCCAGGGATGCAGGTTCTGAACGAACTCGACCAGAACGCCGCCAAAGCAGGAGGGGTGAATGAAGAACGCCTTCAGATTGGCCAGACGAACCGGCTCCGGACCGCCCAGCACCGGGACCCCTTCCTGCCGCAGCGTTCGCATGGCCGACTCGGCGTCATCGACCTCGAACGCGATGTGGTGCAGGCCTTCGCCGTTGCGGGCAACAAAGCGCGCGATCAATCCCGTGGGGTCGATCGATTCCATGATCTCGAAGTCGGCCCGTCCAACCCGGCACATGGTGAATCGAAGTCCGAACGACTCGCGTTCTTCGACCGGCGCGCTGACCGGCGCATGAAGCCAATGCGAGAAATGACCGCTCGCCGTATCAAGCCTGTCCACCGCAACTCCGACCTCGAGCAAACGGCCTGCAACGATTCCTGACATCTTGAAAGCTCCTGAGCGAGCCAAAGGTGCGCTCAACGTGAACGGATTCGACCCAGCACCTTTTCCCGGTCCCAGAGCTCGGCACGCGATTCCTCGGCCTTGCGCTTGAGTAGATATTTCTCGATTTTCTCGGAGGGCGTCTTGGGCAGTCGATCGATAAAGCTTACAAATCGCGGCACCATGAATGCGGCCATATGCTCTTCGCAGAACCGTACCAGTTCGATCTCGGTGAGGGTGTAGCCATTTCGCAAAACCACGTAGACCATCACATCGTCCTCGCCGAGTTCAGATGCGACCGGGACGACCGCAGCCTCGAGAACGGCAGGGTGTTTGCAGATCGACAGTTCGACTTCATACGATGAAATGTTCTCGCCCCGACGGCGAACGGTTTCTTTCTTGCGATCTACGAAGTACCAATAGCCGTCGGCATCAACATAGCCGCGGTCGCCAGAATGGAACCAGCCGTTGCGCCATGCCGCCATCGTTTCCGCTGGCATGTCGAGGTAGCCCTGAAACGCCTGCCACGGCTCGCTCGCCCGGATCAGCCACTCGCCGATTTTTCCAGGCGGCAGTTCGATATCGTCATCATCAACGACTTTCATTTCGTAGGGCGACACGATGCGACCGCACGTGGGCCACTTGGACGCAGGCGTGGCATCCGTCGCATAGAGCGGGCAGTTCATCTCGGTACTGCCATATAGCGAGGTGACCTTTGGTCCAAAGCGGCGTTCGAATTCGATCCGTTTTTCATCTGGGAAAGCGGGAACGATGTTGCAGATTCGAAGGCGATTGTCACGATCCTGATCGGCAGGTGGTGCCTGAATCAGGATGTTCGCCATCGCACCCAGAGCGTTGAATTCGGTGGCACCAAACCTGCGGATATCGGTCCAGAAATTCGATGCGGAAAATCGGCGGGCAAGCGCAACGCATGCGCCTGACCAGAGGGCTGCGGTGAGGGTGACGCGCAGTGCGTTGGCATGGAAGAGCGGCAGACAGGTGTACAGCACATCATCCGGCGTGTACTGCAACTGCTGAGCCATCGTGAGACCTCCCGACTGCTCCTGGGCGTGGCTGCACATCGCGCCCTTGGACGGACCAGTCGTGCCCGACGTGTAGAGGATCAGTTGGGTGTCGCAGAAACGCGCTGCGTCGTCTGGAAGGTCGGCATCGCCCGGCGTCCGCAAGGCGTCGAGCTCGGTCCAGGCGCGTTGGTCCTGCGGCCAGCCAGCGTCCATCGCTCTGGAAGAGCGTCGCACTACGATGGTCTGGATATCTGGCGCTCGATCAAGTACGGCAGGTATGAGATCGTCGTCGACGATCAGAACGGATGATCGCGAGTGACGCAGAAAGTAGGCGAGCAGGTCTCCCTTGGCCGCGGCATTCACCGGGACCGCAACCGCGCCAAGCATCCCGAGCGCGAACAGGGTCCAGACCATGTCCGGATGATTGTTCATGAGCACAGCCACATGCCCGCCGTGCCGCACACCGATGCCGCGTAAACCCCGCGCCAGCCGACGCGACTCAAGCAAGGCGTCGGAATAGCTGAAGCGGCTGTCATCAAACAGCAGGAACGGACGGTCGCCCTGTCTCGCCGCCTGTTCGAAAAGGGCGCGGCCAAAAGTCCTGTCTGTAATTGGAAGTTCAAGCATGTCGAGATCTCGATTGCGCGGGCGTACTGATCGCCTCGAAGCACCTGAATTGCCCGCATCGCATCGCGATGTCGGAAAACGGTTTTCCCGTGGTTGACAGCAATTCTGGCCGCTCTTAGTTTAGCGACAGAAAAACAAATCCAATATCCGGATCCTGCCCGAACCGTTCCGGTTGTACATCCACCACTCAGGGAGACACCGCATGAAATCGAGAATCCTTCAGTCCGCGCCGCGCCGCGGCTTCATCAAGCAGGGCGGTGCGGCAGCAGCCATCGCCTCGGTCGCGCCAGCCTGGGCCCAGGCGGGCGACATCAAGGTCGGACTCACCACCGACTTCACCGGTATCGCGGCCGCTTTCACGCGCTCGACACTTCAGGGCGCCCAAATGGCTGTGGCCGATATCAACGAAGCTGGCGGCGTGCTGGGGCGCAAATTTGTGCTGCTCACGCGCGACTCACAGCTCAAACCCGATCTGGGCACGACGCACACACGCGACCTGATCACCCGCGAAAATGTCGACATCCTGATTGGGCCCAACTCGAGCGCAGTCGGGCTGACCGTGACAGCAGTAGCCAAGCAGTACCAGAAGCCCGTCATCATGACCACGGCCAATACGCCGCGACTGCCGATGGAACTGTTCCACCCCCAGTTCTTCACGCTGGTGCCAAGCGGGTTGATGGAGGCACGAGCAATGGCCGAGGTGCTGGGGCCCATGGGCAAGCGCTTCGCGTTTATCGGTGGCGACTATGAAGCCTCTCACCAGACCCTGAAATATTTCAAGGACAGGCTCGCCACGGTCAACCCGTCGGCGACCTTTGTTGCCGAGGCCTGGCCCAAGCTGGGCGAACCCGAATATTCCAGTTTCATCACCCGGCTCACTTCAGCCAAACCCGATGTGCTCTTCTCATACCTGTGGGGCGCAGATTTCGTTGGCTTTGCGAGGCAGGCCAAGCCCTACGGGCTGTTCGATCGCATGAAGGTCGGAACGCTGTTGTTCATGGATGATTTGAAGGCGCTCGGCCCGGACATGCCCAATGGCGTCTATGGCCAGATGCGCGCCCCCTTCTTTGCCTTGCAAGGCGAAGCCATCAGCCGCTTTACTGAGCGGTATCGTGCACGTTTCAATGACTGGCCGGCAGACTGGGCGATCATGGCCTATGAGTCGATGCTGGTTTACGCCGCCGCGATCCGCAAGGCCGGATCGGTCGAGGCACAGGCGCTGACCAAGGCTATCGAAACGACTGAATTCGATCTGTTGCGCGGCAAGGTCTCGTTCAGGGGTATAGACCACCAGGCAGACGTCCCGTCGTTCATCGGCCGCACCACGACCGACTCGCGATACCCCTTCAAGATTCTCGCCGACGTCTCGCGCGTACCAGCCCAGAAAATCTGGCCGAGCGAAGACGAGGTCAGGGCCTCTCGAAAGGGTTGACCATCTTGGGTCCGCGGCGCTCGGGTCACCCCGGGACGCCCGGAACCTACGACCGTTCAAGCGCCCCCTTGCTGCAGTTACCAGTCCGGCTCACCAGCCCGACCTGAGGCGACATGATCGATCAGATCCTGATCCAGGCACTTAGCGGCGTCAGCCGCGGCATGCTGCTGTTTGTCGTCGCAGCGGGCCTGACACTGATCTTTGGAACCATGCGCATTGCCAACTTTGCGCATGGTTCTTTCTATATGCTGGCCGCCTACGTCACCTATAGCGTTACCCAGTGGGTGGGCAACAGAAACTGGGGGCTCGCGCTTGCCATTGTCGTGGCGCCTCTGGTCGTGGCGGGATTTGGAGCGCTGATCGAATCGCAGCTCCTTCGCAGAATTTCGACGCGGCCGCATCAGTATCAGCTGATCCTGACCTATGCGGTCACGCTGATCGTCGCCGACGGCATCAAGCTGTTGTGGGGCAGGTCGACCTACATGGTTCATCGGCCCGATGGCCTGGACGGTGCCGTGTTTGTATTCGATATGCCGTTTCCAAGCTACAACCTTGTGCTGATCATTGCAGGCGTACTGCTCGCCATCGTGTTGCACCTGATGCTTACCCGAACAAGGTTCGGCAAAACCGTCCGTGCAGCAGTCTCCGATGGCGAAATGACCGGCGCACTGGGGATCGACGTGCAACGCCTGTTTACCCGGGTGTTCGCGTTGGGCGCCGGCCTGGCCGGGCTTGGCGGCGCACTCGCGGCCCCCGCCGGGTCGATCTCGCTGGGGCTTGACAGCTCCATCATCATCGAATCGTTTGCCGTCATCATTATTGGCGGCGTGGGTAGCGTCATGGGGGCGCTGGTTGGCGCGCTTCTGATCGGCGTTGTGCACTCGGTGGGCATCCTGTTTGCACCGAAACTTGCAATCGCGTTCATCTTCCTGGTGCTGTGTGTCGTGCTGGTCGTGCGCCCGCAGGGTCTGCTGGGAAGGGCAACATGAGACAGTCACGCTCAAGCATGGCCGTTGTGGTCACGATTGCATTGGCGTATGCGTTGCCGCTGGTGCTTGCGGACAGCTACCTGTTCATTGCGATCGACTTTCTGATCATGGCGCTGTTCGCGGTGAGCTACAACCTGCTGCTGGGGCAGACCGGCATGCTGTCGTTTGGGCACGCCGCCTACTATGGTGTCGGCGCGTACACGGTTGCAATCCTCGCGGCCAAGGTCGGCATACCGGTGCATATTGGTCTTTTCGCTGCCCCCGTATTCGCCGGCCTGATCGCGTTGATCGTAGGCTGGTTTGCGGTACGTGTCACCGGCATGTACTTCGGCATCCTGACGCTTGCGTTCGGCCAGTTGCTGCACACCATTGTGATGGGCTGGTATTCGTTTACCGGCGGCGACGATGGCCTGCCGGTGATGCCGCCCGACTGGCTGCTCGCACCGCAGAGTTACTACCTGTTCTCCCTCACGGTCGTCTTGGCTTCGTTGGGGCTTCTTAGACTCATCTCGCTGTCACCCTTTGGCCAGGCGCTACACGCCATCCGCGAAAACCGGCAACGGGCTACCTTTGTCGGGCTCGGCGTTCGCAACTACGAACTCGCAGCATTTGTGATTGCCGGATCTTTCGCGGGCGTTGCCGGTGCATTGCGCGCTCCGATCCAGCAGATGGCATTTCCTTCGTTGTTGCACTGGACCCAGTCGGCAGAGCCGGTGTTGATGGCACTTGCCGGCGGAATCCACACGTTCCTGGGGCCGGTGGTAGGGGCTGCGCTCTTCGTGTTCGCAAATTTCGTGATCACCACCATGTCTGATTACCCGTTGCTGATCTTCGGAGCGATCGTTCTGGTGGTCGTGCTGTTTCTTCCCAATGGCATCGTCGGCGCGATTCAGAACTGGCGCTCCGCTGCAGGCAGGCGATCGTGAACTCCGAGCCCATCCTCGCAGCAAGCGATCTGTCCAAACAGTTCGGCGACTTCAAGGCGCTTGATGGCGTGTCGGTTGAACTGCGACCGGGTCAGATTCACGCCATTATCGGCCCCAACGGTGCGGGCAAGAGCACCTTCCTCAACTGTGCAACCGGATTGCTGACCCCCTCCCGGGGAGAGGTCACCTTTGAGGGGCGGCGGATCACCAGCGTTGCTCCTCACCTGCGCGCGCGGATGGGGCTCGCGCGCTCGTTTCAGATCACCAGTATTTTCACTGGACTGGGCGTAGGTGAGAACGTCCAGCTCGCCTTGATGGCGCAGCGCGGTGACTGTCGACGCCTGTTCACCATCGCCGGGAAAAGGCATTGGAGCGAAGCGGTCGACCTGCTCGAGTCGGTAGGTATCGCTGATATGGCTGAACGCTCATCGGGCGAGCTTGCTGCAGGCGACCGCAAGCGTCTGGAGTTTGCGATCGCCCTGGCTGGCAAGCCCCGAGTGTTGCTGCTGGATGAACCGACCGCGGGCATGAGCACCAGCGAGCGTGCAATCGTCATCGAAATCCTTCGCCGGCTGGCTTCAGAGCGAAACATCGGCGTGCTGTTCACCGAGCACGATATCGATATGGTGTTCGACAACTCGGACTGCATCACCGTGCTCCATCAGGGGCGGCTGCTGGCATGCGGTTCGCCGCAAGAGATCCGCCACGACAACCGGGTTCAGCAGGTGTATCTCGGCGAGGGTGACGATGCTTGAATGCCGGGGCATCAATACCCACTACGGGCCCGCGCATGTGCTGTTCGATGTCGATATTGATGTCGGTGTCGGGCAGATGGTCTGTCTGATTGGCCGTAACGGTGTGGGCAAGTCGACTACCCTGAAGTCGATCATGGGGCTTGCGCCACCCTCAGCCGGAAGCGTGCGCTTCGAAGGCATCGACATCACAGGATGGCCGGCGCATCGCGTAGCGCAAGCCGGTATCGGCTATGTGCCCGAAGACCGGCGAGTATTCGCCGACCTGACCGTCGAGGAGAATCTGGAGGTCGCCGAACGAGGCGGTGCCCCCTGGAGCCTGGCCGCGGTCTATGAACTTTTCCCGCCGCTGCTTGAATTCAGAAAGCGACGGGGCGGACTGTTGAGCGGGGGACAGCAGCAGATGCTGACGATTGCAAGAACCCTTGTCGGCAATCCCAGGCTGCTGTTGATCGACGAGCCAACCGAGGGACTGTCCCCGATCGTGGTGCGATCCCTGGAAGGGATGATCCGCAGCCTCAAGGACAAAGGGCAGACAATGCTGATGGCCGCGCAGGACCTGCGCTTTAGCCTCAGCGTTGCCGACGTGATCTATGTGCTCGATCACGGCCGGGTGATCTATCACGCACCGCGCGATCAGGCGCAGCGTGAATCCGATCGTATCCGAGCCATGCTGAGCGTATGAAAACAGGGAGAACTCACGGATGACAAGCAAGCCGCTGGCGGCCATCGCAGGCATCGGCTGGACCGACTACACGCGCAACTCCGGCCGTACCGTCGAAGCGCTTGCGCTCGAAGCCTGTAACAACGCGATCGCGGATGCGGGGCTTGAGCCCTCGCAGGTCGACGGGATCACGAGCTTCAGTTTGGGTGACTCGGTTCCAAGTTCGGTGATTTCAACCGACCTGGGGCTTGCCAGGCTCAATCACTATGCCGACTTTGCCGCCGGCGGGTTCATGGCCTGCGGAATTGTCCTCGAGGCCGCGATGGCCGTAGCGACTGGTCAGGCCGATTACGTGCTCGCCTATCGGGCCTTGAACGGGTCATCCGGACAACGGTATGGCGGAGCCTCATTCAGCAAGCTCCTGTCCGACTTCGGCGTGCATACCGATGCGGAACAGCAGTTTCTGGATACCGCCGGAATCACCATGCCTGCCCAGGAATTCGCGCTGCTCTGCAGACGCCACATGCACCGTTACGGCACCACGAACGATGACCTTGGTGCAATTGCCGTCGCGCAGAGGCAGTGGGCGCTCGACAATCCGCGCGCGCAAATGCGACACAAGCCGATGGCACTCGAGGACTATCACGGCTCCCCCTGGGTAGCCGAGCCCTTTCACGTGGTCGATTGCTGTCTGCAGTCCGATGGTGCGTGCGCGTTGTTGATCACCAGCCCCGAGCGGGCTCGTGACCTTGCAAAGCAGCCAGTTCAGATCCTGTCCGGGTTCACGTCGGCAGGTCCCCGCAATCGCGGCTCAATGTGGGGCAATTTCGCTCCGGACACCACGGTAACCTATGCCGAAGTGCACGCCGACCGGCTGTTCAGCAAAGCTGGGATCAGCCGACACGACCTCGATTTCGCCGAGATCTACGACTGCTTCACCTATAGCGTCATCGGTCAGATGGAAGGGTTCGGCCTGATTGAAAAAGGTGGGGCGGGCGACTTCTTTCGCTCGGGCGCCGGTAGCCGAGGGGGCCGTCTGCCGATCAACACCCATGGCGGTCTCCTGTCGGAGGCCTACATTCATGGGCTCAATAGCGTTGTGGAGGCGGTGAGCCAGCTGCGTGGCGAAGCCGGTGCTCGTCAGGTCGAAGGAGCCCGTCTGGGGCTGGTGACTGCCGGCGGCGCAACGGCGACCGGCAGCGCTCTCATCCTTGGAAGGTAAACGGATGTCCAGCTACTACACCACCCGTCCCGCGCCAATCGTCACGCCGCTCACGCGCCCGTTCTGGGACGGTTGCGCAGAAGGCAAGATCCGCTTGCAACGCTGCGATGACTGCGCGCGCTTTCGCTTTTTTCCGACTGAAGCCTGTCCCGATTGCCGATCCACCCATTTCACCTGGACCGATGTATCGGGCCGCGGGCGACTGTTCAGTTGGATCGTGATCCACCGGTCGGTCGATCCGGTGTGGCAGTCGAAAATTCCATTCGTAACCGGCATCGTGGAAATTGAAGAGCAGCCCGGTTGTCTGATACCGGGCATGATCTCCGGTGTGGCGCCTGCCGATGTGCGCGAGGGCATGCCTGTACAGGCCGAATTCGAACGGATCAATGAGATGACTGTTCTGCCGAGTTGGCGCGCGACGTGAACTCGGGCGGGGCTCGCGGCAGTTCGCGGCATGCGCTGGTGGTTGGCGCGGGCGGTCTGGTCGGCGCCCATCTGGTCGATCGCCTGCTCGAGACGGGATGGGAGGTCACCGGCATATCGCGTCGCGCGCTTGACCATGAATCGCCGCGTTTTCATCATCTGTCGGTCGATGTGTCCGATGAAGCTCGCTGCATCGCCGCCGCCCCTCATCTGAAAAGCACAACCCACCTGTTTTTTACAGCCCGCGTCGGGCATCGCGACCCGGCAACCGAAACCGAGCTAAACGTTCGCGTGCTGCGTAATACGCTTGAGCATCTGGTCGCACATGCAGGCGAGCTGCAGCATGTCTGTCTGGTCCACGGCACCAAGTGGTATGGCAGCCATCTGGGTGCCTTCCCCAATCCCGCGGTTGAACACCAGCCCCGACATGCAGGGCCCAACTGGTATTTTGGCCAACATGACTGGATGGTCGAATTCCAGCGCGGGCGGCGCTGGACTTGGTCAACGGTCCGGCCACATATCGTCGTTGGTCTTTCCTTAGGTCAGCCTTACAACTGTGTGTCCACGCTGGCCGCGTACGCAACGCTCTGTCGCGAGCGCGGCCTGCCATTTGACTTTCCAGGTAGCGAGGTGGCTTTCAACGCGATCACGCAGGCCACCGATGCAACCCTGCTGGCCGACGCACAGATCTGGTCGTCAGTCACTGCGTCGTGCGCCAATCAGGACTTCAACATCATCAATGCTGACTATTTCCGCTGGCGGCAGCTGTGGCCGGCTATCGCTGATTTCTTCAGCATCAAACCGGGTGTGTCTGGCGCGCGCCCCTTGCGCGAATCGATGGGCGACGCGCAGGGCGACTGGGAGCGCCTGGTGAGCCGTCATCGGCTGCGTTCGACCCGGCTAGGCGATATTGCGAGTTGGACATTTGGCGACTTTCTTTTTGGCACCGAATGGGATGTGATGTCGTCAATGCTGAAATCGCGGCAGCATGGTTTTGATGCAGTGATCGGAACGGAAGCGAGTTTTCTCAGCCATCTCGCGCGCATGCGCGAACAGCGGCTGATTCCCTGACCCCGGGAGTCGAGATACCCATGGCCCGTACTCACCAGGAATCCGTAGCCCTTGTCTGTGGCGCTACGGCCGGCATCGGATTAGCCATTGCATATGCACTGCTCGATGCAGGGGTCAGAAAAATGATGATCGTGGGCCGCAATGCCGATCGTGGCGAGATCGCGCGCAAGGCGCTCGCTGATCGGCATCCTGAATCCGATGTCCGGTTCGAAGCCGCCGATCTGTCGAGTCCTCAGGCGAGCGCTCGGGTTGTGGGCTGCACGATCGAGCACTTCGGTCGCATCGACACCCTGGTGAGCCTGGCTGCGGGCGACCCGATGCCCTGCCTGCTCCATGAAACCCCGATCGAGCGAGTTCCGGAGATCATAGGCAGCATCACCTCGGGCATTCTGCTCCCACTGCGGGCTGCGCTGCCG
>RFXC01000100.1 GCA_009921765.1 Betaproteobacteria bacterium
CCAGCAGGTTGCAAGCGCATATGGTCTGTTGGGGGTCGAACATATCCTGTCGGGTATCGACCACCTGATGTTCGTAATTGCGCTCGCGGTTTTGATTGGCTTCAAGCGTCAACTTGTGATCGGCATCACCGGATTTACTGCGGCGCACAGTGTCACGCTTGCGCTCGCCACACTGGGTTTCATGCGCTTGCCCTCGGCGCCGATCGAGGCCTGGATCGCGCTGTCGATTGTCGTGGTGTGTGCAGAGGCCTTGCGTCCGCGCGACTCGATCACACGTCGCTTTCCTTTTGTCGTGCCATTCGTGATTGGGCTGATACATGGACTGGGCTTTGCGGGGGCCCTGTTGGAAGCTGGATTGCCCGGGGGCTATCGCGTCGCCGCGCTGCTGGCATTCAACCTGGGTGTCGAGGCGGGCCAGCTCCTGGTGATTGGCTGTGTGTGGCTAATCGTCAGATTCGGGGCGCAGCTTGCCTGGGCAGACCGGGCCAGGGTGATTGTGTTCTCAGTTTTCGGGTCAGTTGCCGCCTACTGGACAATAGCGCGGGTGTGGGTATTGGCGGCTCTCTGATGGGCGCGCCCAGCGCGCCTGAGCGCTGGGCTGTTTTTGGGCTTTTTGGTCAACGCGTTAAAGTCTCGCGTCGCAGCGCCGGGTACGCGGCGGCATTTCGGGAGCGAACAATGGACATGCAGCTCAAAGGTAAAACTGCGCTGGTCACTGGCGCGAGTGTTGGAATCGGCGCGGCCATTGCGAAAGCGCTTGCAGCTGAAGGGGTGCGGGTAGCGATCAGCGCCCGTCGGGTCGACAAGCTGCGTGATACCGCAGCCGCCATCACCGCGGCGGGCGGACCCGAACCGGTGGTGCTCGAGTCCGATCTCTATGCTGCTGATGCAGCCCCATCGCTCGCGGCACGCGCCGTTGCGGCGCTGGGCGGCGTCGACATTCTGGTGAACAACGCCGGCGGGTCGCGCTCTTTTTCCAGCCTGCACGTGACCGAGGCGCAGTGGACGGAGGCGATGACGCTGAATTTTGACCGCCCGCGTCAGCTGGCTGACGCGCTCATCGACCAGATGATTGCCCGAAATTGGGGGCGCATCATCAATATCACCGGCAAGAGCGAACCCGATCATGTAAACGGCGCGTTCTGCGCCAAGGCAGCGGTGCACAGCTGGGCCAAGGGCTTGTCCCGGATGGTGGGCAAGAACGGCATCACGGTGAACTGCATTCCGCCGGGTCGAATTCACTCAGAGCAGATCTTTCGCAATTATTCCCCCGAGTATCGGAAATGGCAGAGTGAAAACGAAATTCCGGTGGGCCGATATGGCGAGCCGGAGGAGCTTGCCGCGCTCGCTGTCTTTCTCGCTTCGCCGCTTGCGGGGTATATCTCGGGCACCGTGATCCCGGTGGACGGGGGCTTGCGCCGTTATCAGTTCTGATCGCTGAAGGTACTTTGATGCGCGACGGGACCAAGGCGGGCAGGTTGCGGTTTGGTGGGGCTTTGCTGGCAGCCGCGTTGATCGGTGCGACTCCCGTTGCGTGCGCCCAGACCAGCGCGGCAGACTGGCCGCGCCAGGCCATCCGGTTTGTGGTGCCGTTTGCGCCTGGTGGCACCAGCGAGATCGTTGCCCGATCCGTTGCAGCAGAACTGACCAGGCAGCTCGGGCAGAGTGTCTACGTTGAAAACAAGCCCGGGGGTGCGGGGGTCACCGCGATGACCGACGTGGCCAAGGCTGCGCCCGATGGGCACACCCTGGTGCTCGGGCATGTGGGCACGCTGGCGGTCAACCCCTGGATGCTGAGGAGCCAGCCCTATGACGTGAATCGCGACTTCGCACCGGTCACGCTGCTCGCGAAGGTGCCCAACCTGTTCGTGATTCACCCCGACGTGCCTGCCAAAAATTTTCGTGAGTTTGTCGACCATGTTCATCGTCATCCGGGCAAGCTCAATTACGGCTCCGCTGGTAACGCGAGTGCCGGCCACCTTGCAATGGAGTACCTCAAGCTCGTGACCGGCATGCGGATGGAACACATCCCGTACCGCGGGACCGGACCGCAGCTGGTGGACCTGCTCGCTGGCCGCACCGAGGCGTCTTCGGCCGGCATGCCCGCGCTCGCGCAGCACATCCGGAACGGCAAGCTGCGCGCGATTGCCGTGGGCACGCTTGAACGCATTCCGGCGCTGCCCGATGTGCCCACCGTCGCCGAAATGGGTTATCCCGGTTTCGAGACCTCGCAGTGGTACGGCATGCTGGTGCCGGCGGGCACGCCGGAGGCCATCATCCAGCGCTTGCAGCAGGAGTCGCTGAAAGCGCTCAAATCGCAGGCGGTGGCCGAACGCTTTGCCAACGACAATGCGCTGGCCGGGGGCGGTCCGCCCGCCGAATTCGGCGCCTTCATTCGTGCCGAGCAGAAAATCTGGAGTGATATCGTGAGGCGTGCCAATATTCGCGCCGACTGATGGCTCTGCGGGTTTCGATTCACCTCGTATTTCATCTCATGGAAAGCTCATCTCGTGACCTCCCTGCCCGATAAAGCCTCGCCCGATGTGCTGGTGATCGGAGGCGGCAACGCCGCGCTCTGCGCCGCACTGATGGCGCTTGAATCCGGCGCAAGCGTTCGGCTGCTCGAGGCTGCGCCGCGTGAGTGGCGTGGCGGCAATTCCATGCACACGCGCAATCTGCGCTGCATGCACGACGCCCCACAGGATGTGCTGGTGGAGGCCTATCCGGAAGAAGAGTTCTGGCAGGATCTGCTGCGCGTCACAGGCGGGCTCACCAACGAGTATCTGGCACGGCTGGTGATCCGTTCATCGTCAACCTGCCGGCCCTGGATGCGGCGTCATGGTGTGCGGTTTCAGCCTTCGCTTTCGGGCGCGCTTCACACCGCGCGCACCAACGCGTTTTTCATGGGCGGCGGCAAAGCGCTCGTCAACGCCTATTTCCGGAGTGCCGAAGCGCTCGGTGCGCAAATCGACTACAACGCCGAGGCGGTGAGCATCGAACTCGACGGCGACCGGTTCGCCGCTGCCATCGTACGTCACAAGGCGAGCGACGGCAGCACGCGTGAAGAGCGGGTCACGGCCAAGGCCTGCGTGCTTGCCTGCGGCGGTTTTGAATCGAACCGCGAGTGGCTGCGCGAAGCCTGGGGCGTGAACGACTACGGCGAGCATCCAGCCGATAACTTCCTGATCCGCGGGACGCGGTTCAACATGGGTACCATCATTGCCAATCTCAGAGGGCAGGGCGCCGACATGATCGGCGATCCCACTCAGGCGCACATGGTGGCAATTGACGCTCGCGCCCCGCTTTACGACGGCGGCATCTGCACGCGTATCGACGCAGTCTCGCTCGGGGTGGTGGTCAACCGCTTTGCCAAGCGTTTCTATGACGAGGGCGAAGATTTCTGGCCCAAGCGCTATGCGATCTGGGGCCGGCTGGTGGCGCTCCAGCCTGGGCAGATTGCCTGGTGCGTGATCGATTCCAAGGCGATCGGCCGCTTCATGCCGCCGGTGTTTCCCGGGGTGCGCGACGACACGCTTGATGGGCTCGCCCGTCAGCTCGGGCTCGATGCGGCCCAGATGGTGCAAACCATCGAGGAGTTCAACCGGGCCTGTCGCCCAGGCCGCTTTGATCACACCGTACTTGATGACTGTGTCACCGAGGGCGTGACACCTGCCAAAACACACTGGGCGCGGCCGATCGATGTGCCGCCGTTCTATGCCTACGCGGTCCGGCCGGGCGTAACCTTCACCTACTTGGGGTTTCGTACCGACGAGAGCACTGCCGTGCACTTTGGCGGTCGCCCCAGCCCGAACCTGTTTGCAGCGGGTGAACTCATGTCGGGCAACGTGCTCGGCAAGGGGTATACCGCGGGCGTTGGGATGACCATCGGCACAGCCTTCGGGCGCATTGCAGGCACCCGTGCGGCTGCCGCCGCGCTTGGTCAAAACGGCGCCGACACCCAGAGGATCATCGAGGAGCGCGATCGTGCAGCAGCTTGAAGCCCTGACCCGCGAGGCGCAGTCGCTGGCGGAGGGCGCTCCGTCGGCCGCTCATGCCAGGCCGCCTGGCGCTGATGCGATGAGCGCGGCCGAGGCCGAAGTCGCTCGCGAAATGATCATCTGCAATGCCTGCCGCTATTGCGAGGGTTTTTGCGCTGTGTTCCCCGCCATGACGAAGCGGCTTGAGTTTCACCGCGCCGACGTGCACTACCTCGCCAACCTCTGCCACAACTGCGGCGCGTGTCTGCACGCATGCCAGTACGCGCCGCCTCACGAGTTCGCGGTCAATCTGCCGCGCGCGCTTGCCCGGGTGCGGGGCGAGACGTATGCCCACTACGCCTGGCCGGCATCGCTTGGGGCGCTCTATCAGCGCAACGGTCTCGCGGTAGCGCTTGCGCTTGCGGGCGGGTTTGCACTCTTCCTGCTGCTGGCCGTGGCGATGCATGGGTCGCTGCTGGCGGGAGACGCTCGCGGCGATTTTTACCGGATCTTTCCGCACGGACTGATGGTTTCGCTCTTCCTGCCAGTGTTTGGCTGGGCGGTGGCGGCGCTTGCCATCGGCGCAGCCCGGTTCGTGTCTGAAGTGAAACCGGCGACCGGCGAGGCAGGGGCGAGCGGGGTTGCCACCGCCGAGGCGCTTCATGACGCTTTCAAGCTTCGCTATCTGGATGGTGGACATGGCGAGGGCTGTCACAACGAGGACGATGCCTGGACGCGTGACCGGAAGCGCTTCCATCACCTCACCTTCTATGGCTTCATGCTCTGCCTGGCCGCCACGTCGGTCGCCACGCTGATGCACTACGCACTCAACATTCCTGCGCCCTACGGCTGGTTCAGCCTGCCGAAAATATTGGGTATCAGCGGCGGAGTGATGATGGTCTGGGGCACGGTGGGGCTGTGGCAACTGCGCAAGCGCCGTCACCCGGATCACCTGGAGCCCTCGCACGGCGGCATGGACCTGGGCTTTATCGCGCTTCTGTTTCTCACCGGCGCGACGGGGCTTTTGCTGATGGTGCTGCGCACGACGGCGTTGATGCCGGTTGCACTGTGCGTGCACCTGGGCGCGGTGCTCGCGTTTTTCCTGATGATGCCCTACGGCAAGTTCGCGCACGGCGTTTATCGCGTCGCGGCGATGGTCCGGTATTCGGTCGAGAAGCGTCAGCCGAACCGCTTGGGGCTCTCGGGCGAATAGGCGACGTCGGGTTTCAGCGCGCCGGGTTCAGATAACCGTCTTCTAGGGTTCGCACCAGCGCGTGCAGGGTGCGATTGACCGGCGTGGCAATGCCCAGGCGCTCACCCTCTCGCACGAGATAACCGTTCAGATGGTCGATCTCGGTGGCTCGGCGGCGAGCGACATCCTGCGCGGTAGAAGAGCGCTGGCGTGGCATCATGCCCGCCACCCCCAGGACACGCTCATGCACATCGGCGCCAAGATCGATGCCCTGGGCGCGCGCGATGGCAATGGCCTCATCGATGACCTGACGCATGACGTTGCGGACGGGATCGGAGGCGATCAGCGTGCCGTAGTCGTTCTGCGAGATGGCCGACAGCGCGTTGTAGACGCAGTTCACAACCAGTTTGCCCCACAGCACGGCACGAATATCTTCATGCGGGGTGACCGGGATGCCGGCGGGCGAGAACAGACGAACGATTGCGTCGATTCGCTCGCGGCTGACCGGGCGGCTTCGGGGCGAGCCGATCGCAAGCGCGCCGCCCCCGTGGTGTTGCACATGGCCCGGGCCAGCCAGCACGGTGGCGACATAGACCGCTGCGGGGACCACCTGTTGCGACAACCCGGCGAGCAGTTCGTCGCCGTTGGTGACGCCGTTCTGAAGGCTCACGACCAGCGCATCGCGACGTAGATGCGGCGCCAGTTCGCGGGCGGCCTGCGGGGTGTCCGAAGATTTGACGCACACCAGTACAAGCGCTGCATTCGCAACCGCTGCGGGGGTGTCGGCAACCTCGAGGTGAACGGTCTCGGTGTGTCCGCCTGACTCGACCACCAGGCCGCGTGTGCGGAGGGTGGCCACTGCGTCACCGCGGGCGAGCAGCGTGACGGGCAGGCCCGCGCGGGCGAGCCGTCCGGCGTAGTAGCAGCCCACAGCACCGGCGCCAAGGACGGCAACCGGCAGAAGATCAGCCTCTGTGGAGGGCGGGTCGTTGGCGCTCATGACCGAATTGTGCCCGAGCCGCGCGAGGCGCGTGGCGCGCGGCTCGAGCGCTGCCTGCCGCTGAACGCCTACAGCGCGTTCAGCGGGATCTTGACGTAGGACACGCCGTTGGGTTCGGGCGGCGGCATGTGACCCGCGCGGATGTTGATCTGCACTGCCGGCAGGATCAGGACCGGCATATCCAGGGTGGCGTCGCGCCGGGTGCGCATCTCGACAAACTGCTGCTCGCTGATGCTGTCGTTCACATGAATATTGCGTGCGCGCTGGTCGGCCACCGTGCACTCGAATGCGACGGGTCGGCCATTGGGTGGATAGTCGTGACACATGAAAAGCCGGGTCTGCGGCGGCAGGCTGAGGAGCTTGCGAACCGACCGGTAGAGCGTGGGCGCGTTGCCCCCGGGGAAGTCGCAGCGCGCGGTGCCGACATCGGGCATGAAGAGGGTATCGCCCACGAATACCGCGTCGCCAATGCGATAGGCGACGCACGCCGGTGTATGGCCGGGCACCGACATCACTTCGCCTTCCAGCGCGCCGATTGCAAACCGTTCGCCATCGGCAAACAGATGATCGAATTGACCACCATTGGTATCGAACGATTCTTCCAGGTTGAAGATGCGCTTGAACACCCCCTGCACCGTACGGATGTTGCCGCCGATTGCGATCTTGCCGCCCAGCTGCTCGCGCAACCACGGGGCGGCGGAAAGATGGTCGGCATGGGCGTGGGTTTCCAGAATCCAGCCTACGTTCAGGCGCTGCTCGCGCACGAAATCGACCACCTTCTGCGCGCTCGCGGTTCGGGTGCGGCCCGACTTGGCGTCGTAATCGAGTACCGAGTCGATGACGGCGGCCTGACCGCCCGGCTGGTCATACACCACGTAGGTGACGGTCCAGGTGGCGGGGTCGAAGATGCCGTGTACGGTCGGGTTCATTGCGGGTTCTCCAGGTCGGAAAATTAATCTCCAAATATTATATTGACAAATAAAATATAAATCAATAAAGTATTGCTGGTCGTCTGCATCCTTTCCAACCCTGGCTGCCCGATATGCCCGCTTCCGCCACGATTGACCTTGCCGAGCTGCGTAACGCTGCCGATTCCGCCTGTCGTCTGCTCAAAACGCTCTCCAATCCCGACCGTCTCCTGCTGCTCTGCAGGCTGGCGCAGGGTGAGGCCTGCGTGAGTGAGCTGGAGGACGAACTCGGCATTACCCAGCCCACGCTCTCCCAACAGCTCGGCGTGTTGCGCGAGGAGTCGCTGGTGGGCACCCGCCGCGACGGCAAACGGATTCATTACCGACTTGAGAGCGCTTCAGCGCTTGCGGTCATCTCAACCCTGCAGTCGCAGTTCTGCCCACCTTCAAAGGAACCCACCCCATGACAATCGACTGGTCCAACTTCACGCCCTGGAGCTCGCTTGCGGGCGGTATCGTGCTGGGCATCGCCTCGGCGCTTTTTGTGCTCATGAATGGCCGCATTCTGGGCATCAGCGGAATCATCGGCGGGCTGGTGAAGCGCCGCCCCGGCGACAGCGGCTGGCGAGTCGCGTTTGTGCTGGGCCTGCTGGCCGCGCCCACCGCCTGGTCGTTGTTCGCGCCGCCCGCGGCCGCCCGCATCGATGCGGGGTGGCTCGCTGTGGTGGCAGCCGGCTTGCTGGTGGGCGTTGGCACGCGATATGGCGCTGGCTGCACCAGCGGTCACGGCGTGTGCGGGTTGTCGCGTCTTTCACCGCGTTCGCTTGCAGCAACCATCGCCTTCATGGCCGCAGGCTTCGCCACGGTCTTTGTCCTCCGTCATCTGCTTGCTCGCTGAGCTGCGTCTTTACAAAGGAATCTCGCCATGGAACGAGTCTCTGAATTTGTGGTGGGCCTGCTGTTTGGCATTGGCCTCATCCTCGCGGGCATGACCGATCCTGCCAAGGTAATCGGCTTTCTTGATCTCGCAGGCGCCTGGGATCCGTCGCTCGCCTTCGTGATGGGCGGGGCAATCCTGGTGGGCGTGTTCGCATTTGGAATGGCAAAGAAGCGCACCACCAGCATGTTTGGCGGAGCCATGCAGCTTCCCACCTCGCGTGACATCGACCGCCGGCTGATCGGTGGCAGCGTGATGTTCGGTGCGGGCTGGGGGCTTGCCGGCTTTTGCCCGGGGCCGGCACTGGTGTCGGTGGGTGCGGGGCAGTCCAAGGCGATTGTCTTCACCATTGCGATGCTGCTGGGCATGGTCATCTTCGAGATGCTTGAACGTCGTCGTCTGGCGCTTGCTGCTGCGCACTGATGAGTCGCGTCCTTCCCGACTGGCTCACCGGCTATCGCCGCGACCAGCTCGCGGGCGACCTGTCGGCGGGGCTCATCGTCACCGTGATGCTGGTGCCCCAGAGCCTGGCCTACGCCATGCTGGCAGGGCTGCCGCCGCAGATGGGGCTTTACGCGAGTGTGCTGCCCATCATCGCGTATGCGGCCTTTGGCACCAGCATGACGCTCGCCGTGGGGCCGGTGGCGGTGGCCTCGCTCATGACCGCGAGTGCGCTCACGCCGCTTGCCCTGCCGGGCTCGCCTGAATACGCGGCGCTGGCAGTGGTGCTCGCATTGCTTTCGGGCGTCATGCTGGTGGTCTTCGGCCTGATGCGGTTGGGCTTTCTTGCACACTTCCTGAGTCACCCGGTCATCAGTGGCTTCATCAGCGGCGCAGCGGTTCTGATCGCAATCGGGCAGCTTCGTCATGTGCTGGGTGTACGGATCGAGGCCGATGGCGTGGTGCAAACGGTGCTCGCCCTGATCACTGCACTGCCGCGCACCAATCCGGTCACACTCGCCATCGGGCTTGGCAGCATTGTGTTGCTGGTGGTCGGGCGCAGCCGGCTACCGGGCTGGCTGGTGGCGATGGGGCTCGCGCGGCCGCGCGCTGAACTGATCGCGCGGCTCGCGCCCATGGCGGTAGTGGTATTGGCCACGGTTGTGGTGAGCGTTTTTGACCTCGACCAGGTCGCGAAAGTGGCGGTGGTCGGTACGGTACCGGCCGGGCTGCCGCAGTTGCCTTCGGTGTCGCAACTGTTTCCAGGGTGGGAGTCGCTGCGCGAACTCCTCATTCCAGCATTACTGATCTCGCTGGTTGGATTCGTGGAGAGCGTGTCGGTTGCGCAGTCGTTTGCACTCAAGCGCAGGCAACGGATCGACGCCGATCGCGAGCTGCTTGGGCTAGGCGCCGCCAACGCAGCAAGCGCGCTCTCCGGCGGTTTTCCGGTCACCGGCGGGCTGGCCCGATCGGTGGTCAATTTCTCTGCGGGCGCCAACACGCCCTTTGCCGGTGTGGTGAGCGCGGGTCTCATGGCGGTGGTGCTCATGCTCTTTACCGACTGGTTTCGCGCCATGCCGCATGCTGTGCTTGCAGCGACCATCCTGGTAGCGGTCACCAGCCTGATTGATCTCAAGACGCTGCGTGAGGCCTGGGCCTACGACCGGGGTGACGCGCTGGCGCTCGCGGCCACCGCGCTCGGGGTGATTGTGCTGGGGGTGGAGCACGGCATTGTGCTGGGGGTGATGCTGTCGCTCGCTGTGATCGTCTGGCGCGGCAGTCGGCCTCACATTGCGGTGGTCGGCCGCATGCCGGGCACCGAGCACTTTCGCAATGTCGAGCGGCATGCGGTGGAAACCGTGCCGGGTTCGCTCATTCTGCGCGTCGACGAGAGTCTGCTCTTTGCCAACGCGATGCAGGTGCGCGACCGGGTGGATTCGCTGCTTGCCGCAGACCCGAGCATTCGCCGGGTGCTGATTTCCTGCGCAGGTGTCAATCAGATCGACACCACAGGACTGGAGATGCTGGTGGCATTGGAGTCCGATCTCCAGCGGCAGGGCGTTTCGCTGCTGCTTGCCGAAGTGAAGGGGCCAGTGATGGACCGACTGGCTGCAACCGGATTCGGCCGTGCCATGGCCGGGCGCGTCTATCTGAGCCTTCACGATGCAATCAAGGCGAACTAGCATGAGGTGTCAGTGGCTGGCCGCGTTTCACTCGCGCCGGATTGCAGAGCCGAGCATTTGAATCCCGGCTAGAGTGAGCGATTCCGACCCTGCTCACGGAGTCTGTCGATGAAAACCCCAAGACGCGCTGCGGCCGTTGTTGCCCTCTCATTGTTGGCGGCGCTGCCCGCAGGGCTGGCCTGGGCCCAGTCAGGCTTTCCTGACCGGCCGCTGAAGCTGGTCGTACCCTTCCCGCCAGGTGGCGGCACCGATGCGGCGGCGCGCCTCATGGCGGCGGCGCTTTCGGTGGAACTGCGCCAGCAGGTGGTTGTCGAGAACCGAGGCGGGGCCGGTGGCTCAATTGCCGCCCAATCGGTGGTCGATGCGCCGGCCGATGGCTACACCCTGTTTTTTGCAACCACGGGCACTGTGGCGATCAACCAGCATCTGTATTCAAAGCTGCGCCACAATCCGCTCACTGATCTCACGCCCATCGCCACCATTGCGTCGTTTCCAAACGTTCTTGTGGTGCATCCGTCGCTGCCGGTCCGGTCGGTTGCCGAACTGATTGCGCTGGCCCGCGAACGGCAGGGCACGCTCACCTATGGATCATCGGGCTCCGGTAGTTCCAGCCATCTGGCGGTGGTGCTGCTGGAATCGATGACTGGTGTGAAATTCACGCATGTGCCGTACAAGGGGTCCGCCCCCGCCATGACCGATTTTGTAGCGGGCCGGATCGACATGATGATCGACAACCCCACCACCAACATTCCCCTCGCGCAGGCGGGCAAGCTGCGCGCGCTGGGCGTGTCGGGACGCTCGCGCTCGAAGCAGATGCCCGAGCTCCCGACTATCGCCGAGGCTGGGGTACCGGGCTACGAGGTCACGATCTGGTATGCCCTCATGGGGCCGGCGCGGCTGCCCGAGGCGGTGGTGAGCCGGCTTGCGAAGGACGTGGGAACGGTGGTGGCCACGGCCAAGGTGAAAGAGGGGCTCGAGGGGTTGGGCACAGACCCCATGTACATGGATACACGCGAGACCACGGCATTCATCGCGGCCGAGAGCCGCAAGTGGGCGGAGGTGGTGAAAGCGTCGGGCGCTCGCGCCGACTAGCGACACCAGATCCCGCGCGCCCGGGTGGCGCCTATCGAAGGGTGGGCGCCTCGCCCGGGTCCGTTGGCGTGTTTGTCAGATCGGATTGCGCCCGCTCGACCAGATCGGCGGGCAACTGCCGCGCCGGTTGTACGCCGAGTTCGCGCAGCATCTCGGCCTGGCGGATCACATTGCCGCGTCCTTCCGCGAGTTTTTTGCGGGCGTCGCTCCAGGCGGTCTGAGCCGAGTGGAGACGGCTACCCACCTCGTCCAGTTTTTCAACGAAGCCTGACAGCCTGTCATAGAGCTCTGCGCCCCGGCGTGCGATGTCCTGGGCGTTGCGGCTGCGCGCTTCCTGCCGCCACAAATGCGCGACCGTACGCACCACGAACAGCAGCGTGGACGGGCTCACCAGCAGCACATTGCTTTCCCAAGCCTCGGCAAACAGCCGCTCGTCGTGGCTCACTGCAGTGATGAAGGCGGGCTCAACCGGAACGAACATCAGAACGAAATCGAGCGTGTTGCCGTAGAGCGCCTGATAGCGCTTGTCGGACAGGTCTTTCAGATGCGAGCGCATGGAGGCGAGATGGTCGCGAAGCGCCGCGTCACGCGCTGCGTCATCGTCGGCTGAAACGTAGCGGTCGTAGGCGATGAGGGACAACTTGGAGTCAACCACCAGGCAACGGCCTTCGGGCAGCTGAATGACGACATCGGGCTGGCGACGCTGACCCTGCTCATCCACCCTCGAGTCCTGCACCAGATATTCATGTCCCCGGCGAAGCCCCGCGGTTTCAAGCACCCGCTCGAGAACCAGTTCGCCCCAGTTGCCCAGCCGCTTGGCCGAGCCGCGGAGCGCCTGCGAGAGCTCCTGCGCGTCGTCGCTCAGTGTGCGGTTGAGCTGCATGAGCTCCTGCACCTGGGCCTTGAGCGCCGAGCGCTCTTTGCTCTCGTCGACGTAGAGCGTTTCGACCTTTTGCTGGAACTGGCCAATGCGCTCGCGAAGCGGTTCGAGCATGCCGCCCAGGTTCTGTTGATTCTGTTCGGCAAAGCGCTTGGAGTGCGATTCGAGGATATCGACCGCGAGCGTCTTGAACTGGTGGCCCAGCGTTTCGTGGGCGCTCTCGATGAAGGCTTGCCGTTCAGCGACTGCGGCCTGAGTGGTTTTGAGTTGCTGGCGCAGTGCCTCGGCCTCGACCTGAAGCTCGGCCAGTTGCTGGCGAATGGCAAGCTCGCGGGCGCGAGAGTCGGTACGCTCGCGTTCCGCCTGGTCGCGCAGCTGATGGGTGTCAGCGTCAGCGCGCATGAGCGAGGCCTGGGCCGCGCTCAGCTGGGCCTGCAGGCTGGCCTGTTCCTGGCTGAAGCGCTGCGCCTGATCGGCGAGTGCAGCCGCCCGCTCGGCAAGCGCTGCTGCCTGCTCGGCCTCATGTCGGCTGCGGCGCAAGGTGCTGGCGAACCACGCGCCCGCCGCAAGGCCGATGACTGCACAAACAAGTGCAATCAGCAGGTAGGCAGGCGAATCAGTCATGGGATGTCTGGGTGAGGATCAGGTTAGAGGGGGGCAGCCGCACGGTGCCATGCCTATCGCGCGCTGAAACGCCGCGCGAGGGGCTCAAGCAGCAAGCGCTCGCCAGCATAAAAGAGCGCGACAATTGCCAGGCACGCCGCCAGGACAGTGGTGAGATCGGCTGATCCCTGGGCTCGCAACATGAGAAAGCCAAGCCCTGAGGTTGAACCCAGCAGTTCTGCAACGAGCGCAATCTTCCAGGCCACGCCGTAGGCAATGCGCAGCGCGCCCATCAGATAGGGCAGCAGCAAGGGTAGCCCCACCTGAAAAACGATACGGGTTCTGTTGCGTGTGAAGCTGGTGGCCATCTCCATCAGTTCGCGGTCGATCTGTCGCAGCCCTTCGGCAACATTGATGAGGCAGAACGGTGCCAGGATGGCAACCTGAACGAACACGATCGAGAAATGCCCGGGCGTGAACCAGATCGCCGCAAGAATCGCCCACCCAATTGAAGGAAACGCGTTCAGAAACGGTTGAATCACGCCGCTCACGATGCCATCCAGCACCGGGACTGCGCGGGCGAGCAGGGCGAGTCCGCCGCCGATCAGTAGCGCGATCAGGACCGAGCCGATCACGCGGACGGTCGAGGCGATGGTGTGAACCAGGAACTCGCCGTCGGTAAAGAGTGCGAGCAGGCGTTTTCCCACGGCAACCGGGCCCGGCAGAACGAACTCCGGGAGATTGGCCGCGCCTGCGGCCCAGGCTGCGAGCGCCAGGATCACGAGCGTATCGGCAAGCCAGAGCGCGGGCGAGCGCCCGAGAAAACGAGGGGCGGATGCGGCTGCTTGAACGGGCGTGCGCGGGCTTGACAATTCACCCCGCTGACTCATCGTGCGCCCCCGAACTGTCGCGTGGTGAGGCGCTCGAGCGGACCAAACAGCAAACGGTCGGCGAGGGTCACGGCGATGATGATGAACAGGATCACCGCGAACAGCGTGGGCGTATCGTAGTCCTGTCTTGCAATGTTGATGACATAACCCAGACCGCGTCCGCCTCCAAACAGTTCGGCGGTGAGCGTGACCTTCCAGGCGACCCCAAACATGATGCGCAGTGTGGCCGCTGCAAAAGGCAGAAGCGCGGGCGCAACCAGCAGGCGCCAGCTGCGCCAGCGTACGCGACCGAAGCTCTTGCCCATTTCGAGGAGCTCGCCATCGAGCGCGAGCAGCCCCTCGCGCAGATTGACGAGCGCAAACGGCAGCAGCACCGCCACGATGGTAAACACCACGGTGAAGCTGGAAACGCCGAACCAGATGACTGCGAGCAGTGTCCAGCCAATTCCCGAAAACGCACTCAGAAAGGGACTCATCCGCTGATGAATCGCGGGCGCGCTCCATTGCGCATAATGCGCGGCGAAGGCAAGCAGAGCCCCCAGCACGAAGGAGATCGCGATAGCTGAAGCGATGTGTGCGAGCGTCGCGAAAAGGTGGGGCAGGCGCTGCGCCGACGAGGCGAACGCGAACGCAGCGCCCGCCACCTCGCTGGGCGGCGGCAGCACATAGACGGGAACATGGCCCACCGACGCGAACCAGGCGAGCGCAAGCGCGAGCACGAAGCCAAGCGCAAGCGTGCGCTGCTGACGCGCCAGCCGGTCTGCCGCGGCCGGCGCTTGGGTCATGAGCGGAGCGTCTTGTCCCAGGTGTAGGCCTGAACGTCGGGCACCTTGGTCACCATCCCCATGTCGCGCCCGATGTTCCATGCGGTCTGCACAGCCTTCGAATGTTCATCGCCAAACACGGCTGGTACGCGTGTTGTGCGGTCAAACCACCAGTCAAAGAACTTCTGGTCGATGTTGGCCTGCTTGGCGATCGCGCCAAAGACTTCATCACGGTTGGCGAGTGCGTAGGTGATCGAGGCCTTCAGCATCCGGTTGAATTCGTTGAAGTGGTCGGCCCGCGCGGCGAGCTTGTCCGGGTAGGACACATTGACCGCCGACACCAGCGGGCCGTAGCGCTCGTTCAGGATCACATTGGTTTCGCAGATGTTGGTGAATTCGCCGGTCTGCATGGCGCGCCAGGCCTG